>NZ_CP046104.1:3774264-4087617 GCF_009707425.1 Micromonospora sp. WMMC415
TGGCGCAGCGGGGCCCAGGCGATCCTGCTCGACCACCGGCTCACCGACCACGAAGTGGGCCGCGCGCTGGAGCGGCTCACCCCGCAGGTGGTCGTGGCGCCGGTCCGCACCGGCGGGGGCGCGCTGCGGGTCTTCGTCGACGTCACCGAGGGCGTCACCCCGTACGCCGACCGCCCGGCGGTCAGCGGGCACGCGGTGATCCAGCTCAGCTCCGGCTCCACCGGCCCGTCCAAGGTGATCGGCCGCACCGCCGCCGACCTGGTCGCCGAGGTGCACCGGTACACCCGCATCGACGGGGTGGCGCTGCCCGGCGAGCGGATCATCCTGCTCCCGTCGATGGTCCACGTGCTCGGACTCGTCGGCGGCCTGCTCTACGGGCTGCACGCGGGCGTCGAACTGGTCCCGCCGGAGCGGCTCAGCGGCGACGCCGTGCTCGCCGCGATCGCCGCCGACGACACCCCGGCCACCGTGCTCGGCGTGCCGTTCCACATCGGACTGGTCGCCTCCACCCGGCCGGACCGCCCACTGCCGCAGTTCAAGCGGATGACCACCGGCGGGGAACTGGTGCCGGCGGCCGTCGCCCGCGCCTTCACCGACCGGTTCGGCGTGCCGCTGGGCAACATGTACGGGATGACCGAGGTCGGCGTCATCGGCACCGACCTGTACGGGCGGCACCGGCCGTCGATCGCGCCGGCCCCCGGCATCGAGGTGCGCGAGGTGGCCGGCGAGCTGTGGGTGAGCTGCCCCGCGTCCCCGTACGTCGGGCTCACCGACCACAGCCGCTGGTCCGACGGGTGGCTGCACACCCGGGACGCCGGCACCGTCGACGCCGACACCGGCCTGGTCACCGTGCGGGGCCGGCTCGACTCGCAGGTCTCCGTCGGCGGCATGAAGGTCGACCTGACCGAGGTGGAGGCAGCCGTCGCCGACCTGCCCGGTGTCGCCGCCGCCGTGGTGGTCTGGGACGACGGCATCACCGCGTACGTGCAACCGGACGGGCCGCTGTCGGAGGAGGTGCTGGACAAGCTGCTCGCCGAGCGGCTGGCCGGCTACAAGCGCCCGCGTACCCTGCGCCTGCTCGATCAGCTGCCGCGCACCACCACCGGCAAGCTGGTCCGGTCGACGGACGCGCTGCGGACGGCGGCGACGCCGTGACCGGCCCGCTGCACCGCCCCGACGACCTGCCCGTCCCGCCCGACCGTCTCCTCGACGACGACCTCCACCGGACCCTGCACGCCGGCGGCCGCGACCGCCAGCACGAGGCCGGTGCCGGCGCACGGATGACCGACCCGGACGGTGGGGATTCCCGGCACCGGCCGCAGCAGCGGCCCGGCACCGTCGGGGGCGGGCATGCGCCGGCGCAGGCCACCGTCGCGCAGCCCGGTGCCGAGCGCCTTCCCGACGGCCTCCTTCGCGGTCCACAACCGCAGGAAGTCCCGCTCCCGTCCGCACGGGAGCCGGCCGGCGAGCCAGGCCGCCTCGGCGGGGTCGTACCAGCGGCCGGCGAGGCCCAGCGCGGGCAGCGGCCGGCACCACTCGGCGTCCACGCCGACCGGCCCGCCCGCCCGTACGGCGACCACCACGACCCCGTCGGTGCGGCTCACGCTGGCCGGCACCTCGACCGGCCCGGAACCGCCGTCCCCGGCGGACGACGAGCGGACCGACGGCCCTCCGTCCGGCCGGCGACCCACCACGAACTCCGCCTCGGGGCGGCCGAGCAGCGCGGCGGCGGCCCGGCGCAGCAGCCGCCCGGCGGGGGCCGGCCGACCGCCGGCGTCCCCGCCGACCCACACGTACACGGTGTCCCGACCGGGCACCGGTAACTGGCTCACGGAGAGAGGTTAACCATGAGGACCGAGGTCCGCGCCTTCGTCATCGAGCAGCTCGCCGACATGAACTACGACGTGGAGGACATCGACGACGACACCACCCTCGGCCCGTCCGGGGTGGACCTGGAGTCCCTCGCCCTCGCCGACCTGGCCGTCCGGGTCGAGGACCGGTACGGGCTGAAGTTCGCCGACGACGAGTCGGAGAAGCTGGCCCTGATGACGGTCGGCGAATTCACCACGATGGTCGCCGACCGGGTCGCCGGGGCGACGAGCGACCAGTCCTGATGGCCGGTCAGCCCGACCTGGGGCGAGCTGACCTGGTTACCATGCTCGCCGAACTCACCGGCCGACCGGCCACCGACGTGCCCGAGCGCATCGGCTCGATGGAGCTGGCCTGGCTCGTGCACCTGGTCGAGCAGCGCTACGACCGGCGGCTCGACCTCACCGACGACCAGCTCGCCGGGATCCGCACCGTCGACGACGCCCTGGCGGTCTTCCGGACCTCCCTGACCGTCGCCGCCGATGGCTGAGCCGGCCCACGTCCGGATCACCGCCGTGCACGCCACCAGCGCCCTCGGCAGGGGCGCCGAAGCGCAGTTGGCCGGCGTGCTCGCGGGCGTCCCCGCGTTCCGCCCGGTACGCCGGTTCGACACCGGGCCGCGCCGGGTCGACGCCGCCGCCACGCTGCCCGACGCCGGCGACCTCGCCGACGAACTGGCCGAGGCGGTGGAGACGGCGTGCCGGTCCGCCGGGCTCGACACCGGCCGGCGTGCCGGGGCGGCCCTGCTGCTCGCGGTGCACGGCGGGGCGGACGTGCCGGCGCTTGCGGCCGACCTCGCCACCGCCACCGGGTTCCCGGACGTGCGGACGTACACCACGGCCTGCGTGTCGGCGACCAGCGCGGTGGCCGACGCGGCGGCGCTGATCCGGCGCGGCGACGTCGACCGGGCCGTGGTCGCCGCGGGCTACCTGGTCGAGCCCGACCAGTACGCGCTCTTCGACGCCGGCCGGGCCCTCGCCACCGACACGGCGGTCCGCCCGTTCAGTGCCGGACGCACCGGGCTCCTGCTCGGCGACGGCGTCGCGGCGGTCGTCCTGGAACGCGCCGACGTGGCCCGGCGACCGGTGGCGGACCTGCTCGGCTGGGGCCGCGCCGGTGACGCCTTCCACCCGTGCCAGCCGGAGCCGACCGGGCGCGGCCTGGCCCGCGCGGTCACCGCCGCGCTGAACCGGGCGGGGCTGTCGGCGGACGACATCGGATACGTCAACGCCAACGCCACCGGCACCGGCTACAGCGACGCCGCGGAGGCGGCGGCGCTGCGGGCCGCGCTGGGGCCGGCGGCGGAACGGACACCGGTCAGCTCCACCAAAGCCCTGCACGGGCACGCCCTGGAGGCCTCCGGGCTGCTGGAACTGGTGGTGACCGTGCTGGCGGTGCGGCACGGCAAGCTACCGGTCAACGCCGGCTGGCTCGGTCCCGACCCGGACTGCCCGCTGGACGTCATCCGGGACGCGCCACGCCCGGCCGCCACCCGGTACGCGCTCACCCTCAACGCCGCCTTCGGCGGCGCCAACACCGCCCTGCTGGTGGGTGCCGCATGACGGGAGCGACCGGCCGCATGACCGGAGCGACCGGCCTCGGGGCCGGTGCGGCGCCGGTGCCCGGCGGGACGGCACGTCCCGCGCCGGCCGTGCGCGCCGAGGCGGCCTGGCCCGAGCCCGGGGACGGCGCGCCGCCGCCGCTGCCGGGGTTCGTCCACTCGGCGTTCAACCCGCTGGTCGCGGCCGTCGCGGACCGGTGCCTGACCCGGGCGTACGGGCGGGCACCGGCGCCGGACGGCGAGCGGACCGCGGTGGTGCTGGTCAGCGCGACCGGCGACGAGGCCAGCGCCGGTCACGTGCGCGCCACCGTGGCCGGCGGTGGGCGGCCCGGACCGTTGTTCTTCTTCCAGTCGGTGCCGAACAGCGTGGCCGGGCACGTGGCCGCCCGCTGGGGGCTGGGCGGGCCGGTGGTCTGCCTCGCGCCGGCCGGCGACCGGCGTGCCGCCGGGCTCGCCGAGGCCGACCTGCTGCTGCACGACGGCGACGCCGACGCGGCGTTGCTGGTCCTGATCGAGACGGCATCGGACGGCGGTGCGGACTCAGCCGTCGCGATGTTGCTGGGGGGAGGAGAATCATGAGGACCAGAGGACTACGCGGCGTGCTCGCCGCCGACGAGCTGATCGGCGCGGGCAACGTCCTGGCTCGGGTGCTGGCGCACGGCGCCGACCCGGACGGGCCGGGCCTGACGTTCGACACTGCGGTGGACGGGCACCCCGCCGAGACGCCACTGACGCTGGGACGGCTCGACGAGCGGGTCGCGGCCCGCGCCGCGTGGCTGCACGAGCGCGGGATCGGCCCGCGGGATCCGGTGGCCGTGTGGGCCACCGCCGCCGCCGACATGGTGCTGAGCTACCTCGCGCTGACCCGGCTCGGCGCCATCCCGGCGCTGATGAACGGCCGGCTGCGGCCGGAGATCGCCGCCGAGTACATCCGCCGGCTGCGCGGCGTCGCGGTGCTCGCCGACGACGCGCACACCGCGCTGCTCGCCGGGCACGACCTCGGCGTGCCGGTGCTCGGTACGCCCGCCGACGCCGGCACCGGCGACCCGGCGGCGGCGCCCGCCCACTACCGGCACCATGCCGACGACCCGGTCGTCGTCACCCACACCTCCGGCACCACCGGAGTGCCGAAGGCGGTGCTGCACTCGCACGCCAGCCTGTTCGCCGCGACGCGGCACCTGCTCTCCATGCCACAGGCGCAGGGCACCAGCCGGATCCTCAACGCGCTGCCCGCCCCGCACACCGCCACCGTGCTCATGGTCAACCAGGCCCTCGGCAACCGGGCGGAGATGTTCCTCCTGTCCGACCAGGGCGGTGAGCGGGTGCTCGACGCGATCCAGCGCTGGCGCCCGGACGGAGTGTTCGGCTTCTCCGTCACATGGGCGGAGCTGGCCCGGTTCGACCTGTCCGGGTACGACCTGGAGTCGGTGCGGCTGTGGTTCAACACCGGCGACTCGTCGCACGAGCCGCACATCCGCCGCCTGGTGGCGGTCGGCTCCCGGGACGTGATGACCCGCGCGGGCGTCACCCGGGTGCCGGGGTCGGTGTTCATCGACGGCCTCGGCTCGTCCGAGATGGGGCACTCGATGTTCCACGTCACCCACACCCGCGACACCGACCGGTACGGCCGGTGCATCGGCCGCCCGTACCACTTCACGAAGGTCGCGGTGCTGGACGCGAACGGCGACCCGGTGCCCACCGGCGAGGTGGGCTGGCTGGGCATCGACTCGCCGTCGCTGTTCCGCGGCTACTGGAACGACTCGGCGACCACGTACCGGTTCCGGCAGCGCGGCTGGTACCTGACCGGCGACCTGGTGTACGCCGACGCCGACGGCCGCTACTACCACCTGGACCGCGCGGTGGACTCGGTCGACGCCGGCGACGGGAAGCGCTTCTACACCGCGCTGTCGGAGGAGCGGATCCTCGCCGCCTGCCCCGACGTCACCGACTGCACGGTGGTCATCGTCGCCGAGGACGGGCGGGTCGTCACCGACGTGCTGCTGGAACTGGCGGCCGGCGCGGACGGGGCCGAGGACCGCACCGAGCGGGTTCGGGCCGCGCTCGGCGCCGACGTCGGCGCGACCCTGCGCCGGGTGGTGCCGGTCCGCTCCGACGACATCCCGGTCACCGTCACCGGCAAGGTCCGCAAGGTCGCCCTGCGGGAGCGCTACCTCAGCGAGGCGGCCTCGTGAGCGCGAGGAGTGAGCCGGGGTTGCGAGCCCCGCAGTCGCGAACCGAGGAGCTGCCGTGACCGCGGTCATCACCGGGATGGGCCTGTTCACACCGGTGGGACGCGGCGTGGAGGCCACCTTCGACGCCCTGTGCACCGGCCGCTCCGGCCTGGTCCGGCCGCCCGAGGGGCACCCGGCGGAGGGTTCGCTGGAGGTCGCCGGGGTGCTGCCCGACATCGACCCGAGGACGGTGTCGTCCGGGCCGGACACGAAGGTGCTCGACCGGATCGTGGTGCTGGCCCTGCTCACCGCCGCCGACGCGCTCGCCGACGCCGGCATCGAGGTGGGCCGGGACGTCGCCCCGGAGCGGACGGCGGTGATCGTCGGCGGGGTCGGCGGGATGGCCACCCTGGAGGCCCAGGTGCTCGCCCGGGCCGCCCGGGGCCGGGCCGCCGTCAACCCGTACCTGCTGACCGGGATCCTGCCGAACATGCCGTCGGCGCGGATCGCCATCCGGTACGGCATCCGCGGGTACAGCTCGTCGGTCGGCACCGCCTGCGCCTCCGGCGCGCAGGCCGTCGCCGACGGGGTGCGGCTGATCCGGGCCGGCGAGGCCGACGTGGTGCTCTGCGGGGCCAGCGAGGCGCCGCTGTTCCCGACGTTCGCCGACACCTTCGGCAACGCCCGGGCGCTCGCCCGGGGCTGGGACGACCCGGCGGCCGCGAGCCGCCCGTTCGACACCCGCCGCAACGGGTTCGTGCTCGCCGAGGGGGCGGCGCTGCTGGTGCTGGAGAGCGCCGAGCACGCCGCGGCGCGCGGCGCGAGCGGGTACGCCGAGGTCGCCGGTTACGGCGTGACGACCGACGCGTACCACCCGACCGCGCCGCGGCCGGACGGCGCCGGCGCGGCGGAGTGCATGCGGCGGGCGCTGGCCGGCGGCGGGGTGCCGGCGGCGCAGGTCGGCTACGTCAACGCGCACGGCACCGGCACCAAGCTGGGCGACGTCGCCGAGACCACGGCACTGGCCGAGGTCTTCGGTGAGCACGGCGTGCCGGTCAGCTCCACCAAGGCGCTCACCGGCCATCTGCTCGGCGCCTCCGGCGCGCTGGAGGCGGCGGCCACGGCGCTGGCGCTCGGGCGGGGCCTGCTGCCGCCCACCTGGAACCTCGACGACCCGGATCCGGCCTGCCCGGCCGACCACATCCGCAAGGAGCCCCGGGCGACCGAGAGCGGGTACGCGCTCACCAACTCCTTCGGCTTCGGCGGCCAGAACGTGAGCCTCCTGCTCGCGCGGGCCGCCCGGCCGCGGCGGTGACGGCACACGAATCAGCGGGCGCGAACGCCCGCACGGCAGTCACGGGGGGAACTGTGCGAAGGGCTGGGACATGGACATCCGTGGGATAGACCACATCGAACTCTACGTGGGGGACGCCCGGCAGGCCGCCTTCTACTTCGGCCGGGCGGTGGGGCTCCACCTCTGCGGCCAGGGCGGCCCGGAGACCGGGCTGGCCGGGCAGCGGTCGCTGCTGCTGCGGCACGCCGACATCCGGATGGTGCTCACCTCCGGGCTGACCGCCGAGCACCCGGCGTCGCGGTACGTGCAGCGGCACGGCGACGGCATCGCCGTGGTGGCGCTGGAGGTCGACGACGCCGTCGGGGCGTACGCCGAGCTGCTGGCCCGGGGCGCGACCGGCGTGCTGCCGCCGACCACCGTCACCGGCGCGGACGCCGAGGTCGTCGTCGCCGAGGTGGACGGCTTCGGCGACGTGGTGCACCGGCTGGTCGAGCGGCGCGGGGACCGGCGGGAGTTCCTGCCGGGCCTGGTCGAGATGCTGCCGCCGGAGGACGACGCCGGCGAGGAACTGCTCGCCGAGATCGACCACCTGGCGGTGTGCGTGCCGGCGGGGCAGCTCGCCGGGACGGCCCGGCGGTACCGGGAGGTGTTCGGCTTCGCCGAGATCTTCCACGAGTACATCGAGGTCGCCGGCCAGGCGATGAACTCGACGGTGGTGCAGAGCCCGTCGGAGCGGGTGACGCTGGTGCTGCTGGAACCGGACACCGCCCGGCGGGCCGGGCAGATCGACGCGTTCCTCGACCAGCACACCGGCGCCGGGGTGCAGCACCTCGGGCTGCGCACCGACGACATCGTCGGCGCGGTGGAGACGCTGCGCCGGCGCGGGGTGCGCTTCGCCGGCACCCCGGGCAGCTACTACGACGCCCTGGAGGCCCGGGTGGGCCGGGTCGACGCGCCGCTGGAGCGGCTGCGCGAACTGGGCGTGCTGGTCGACCGCGACCACGGCGGCCAACTGCTGCAGATCTTCACCGAATCCATGCACGTGCGCCGCACGCTCTTCCTCGAACTGATCGAGCGGCGCGGGGCGCGGACGTTCGGCAGCGGCAACATCAAGGCGCTCTACGAGGCCAAGGAACGGGAGCTGGCCGCGGCGGGGGCGACCCCCGCCGTCGCGGCCGCCACAGCCCAGGGGGTGACGGCATGACCACGACCGAGTTCGACCCGACGCTGACCGCCGAGGAGGAGGCGCTGCTCCCGTCCGACGAGGACGTGGCGTTCTACGCCGAGCACGGCTGGTACCTGTCGAAGAAGCTGCTCACCGACGACGAGGTGGACGCCCTCGCCGCGGCCGCCGACCGGTACTACGGCGGGGAGCGGGACCGCCGCCTGCCGGTCCGCCCGCCGAAGCTCGCCTACTGGGACCCGTCGAAGGGGCCGGTGCAGCGGCACAACGACTACGTCCACCACGAACACGACGGCCTCGGGGCGATCCTGCGCAAGCCGCTGATCGGGGCGGTCGCCGCCCGGCTGGCGCAGGCCGACGAGATCCGGGTGTTCCAGTCCACGCTGATCTACAAGCCACCCATCGACGGTGAGCCGTCCAACATCGTGCCCTGGCACTTCGACAAGCACTACTGGGCGTCCTCGTCGTCGGAGCGGATGCTCACCGCGTTCATCCCCTTCCACGACTGCGGGGAGGAGATGGGCACGATCACGATGGTCGACGGCTCGCACCGCTGGCGGGAGATCGGCGCCGACGACACGGTGGTGCGGCACTTCGCCGAGCGCGACCGCGACCAGCTGGAGGAGATGCTCGCGGAGAACGCCGCCTACAACGGCGCCGAGATCCGCAAGATCCCCATGGTGATCCCCAAGGGACACATGAGCTTCCACCACTGCCGCACCTACCACGGCAGCGGTGCGAACGTCAGCGACCGGCCCCGGCAGGCCGTCTCGCTGCACCTGCAGGACGGCGACAACGCGTGGCGGGCGTACCCGCTCTCCGACGGCACCCTCGCCGCGTACAACCACGACGTGCTGGTCCGCCGCACCCACGACGGGCGGCCGGACTACGCGGACCCCGAATACTGCCCGGTCATCTGGCGCCACCGCGCCCAGCAGGGAGGCTGAGTCATGTCACGCTACGACTGGGGGAAGACGCACCCGGGCATCGAGCGGCTGGAGAAGGCGGTGACCGCCAGCCGGGACGTGGTGGTGCGGCACCCGCTCTACGCCAACCTGGACACCCACGAGGCCCTCGTCACCTTCATGGAGCACCACGTCTTCGCGGTGTGGGACTTCATGTCCCTGCTGAAGTCCCTGCAGCGGCAGCTCACCTGCGTGACGGTGCCGTGGATCCCGACCGGCCCCACCGGCAGCCGCCGCCTCATCAACGACATCGTCATGGTGGAGGAGAGCGACGAGCTGGGCGACGGCTACATCAGCCACTTCGAGCTGTACGTGCAGGGCATGCGGGAGGCCGGCGCCGACACCGGGCCGGTGGAGCGGCTGGTCGACCTGCTGCGCGCCGGCCGCCCCGTCACCGAGTCGCTGGTGGAGGCCGGGGTGCCCGGCCCGTCGGCGGCGTTCGCCGCCACCACCTGGCGGATCATCGAGACGACCCCGGTGCACTGCCAGGCCGCCGCGTTCGCGTTCGGGCGGGAGGACCTGATCCCCGAGATGTTCACCCAGGTCGTCGCCGTCAACGAGCGGACGCACCGGCTGCACAGGTTCGTCGACTACCTGGAGCGGCACATCGAGGTCGACGGCGAGCAGCACACCCCGATGGCGATGCAGATGCTCGCCGACCTGTGCGGCGACGACGACGCGAAGTGGCAGGAGTGCGCCGACACCGTCAACACCGCCCTGGCCGCCCGGGCTCGCCTCTGGGACGACATCCTGACGGTGATCAAGGGGTCCGCGTGACCGACCCGGTCCGGCTCTACCGGACCGTGCGGCTGATCCGCCGGTTCGAGGAGCGGGCGATCGAGCTCGTCCGCTCCGGCCACGTCGTCGGGGGCATCCACCCGTATTTGGGTCAGGAGGGCGTCGCCGCCGGGGTGTGCGCGGCGCTGCGCCCCGGCGACGTGGTGGCCGGCACCCACCGCGGGCACGGGCACGTGCTCGCCAAGGGTGCCGACCCGGCCCGGATGATGGCGGAGCTGTGCGGCCGCGCCACCGGCCTCAACCGGGGCCGGGGCGGGTCCATGCACGCCGCCGACTTCGCCGTCGGCGTGCTCGGCGCGAACGCCATCGTCGGCGCCGGCGGCGCGATCGTCACCGGCGCCGTCTGGGCGCGTCGCCGCCGCGGCGAGGACCTGGTCGGGGTCAGCTTCCTCGGCGACGGTGCGGTCAACGAGGGCATGCTGCTGGAGGCGTTCAACCTGGCCGCGTTGTGGCAGGTGCCGGTGCTGTTCGTCTGCGAGAACAACGGCTACGCCACCACGATGCCGGTGGCCGGCGCGGTGGCCGGCAGCATCACCGGCCGGGCCGAGGCGTTCGGGATCCCGGCGTCGGTGGTGGACGGTCAGGACCCGGAGGCGGTCCGGGCCGCCACCGCGGCCGCCGTCGCCCGCATGCGCGCCGCGGGCGGCCCCGAGTTCCTCGAGGCCCGTACCTACCGCTTCGACGCCCACCACACCTTCGAGCACGCGGTACGCCTCGACTACCGACCGCCGGAGGAGGTGGCCCGGGGCCGGTCCCGGGACCCGGTGGACATCGCCGGCTCCCGGCTGCCCCCCGACCGGCGCGCCGAGGTGGACGCGTCGGTGGAGGCGGAGCTGGACGCCGCGGTGGCGTTCGCCCTGGCCGGCCCCGAGCCCGACCCGGCCGGCGCGTTGGAGCACCTGTACGCCAGCGGGCTCACCGCCCGCGCCGGAGGTGGGTAGATGCCGAGGCTGTCGTACCGCAAGGCGCTCAACCGGGCGCTGGCCGACGAGTTGGCCCGCGACGAGGAGGTCTTCCTGCTCGGGGAGGACATCCGGGTCGCCGCGTCGAACGTCACCGCCGGGCTGCTGAAGCGCTTCGGTCCCGAGCGGGTCCGCGACACCCCGCTGTCGGAGCAGGCGTTCACCAGCTTCGCGACCGGCGCGGCCCTCGCCGGGGCGCGACCGGTGGTGGAGTTCCAGATCCCGTCGCTGCTGTTCCTGGTCTTCGAGCAGATCGTCAACCACGCGCACAAGTTCCCGCTGATGACCGGCGGGCAGTGCGCGGTGCCGGTCACCTACCTGGTGCCCGGCTCGGGGTCGCGTACCGGGTGGGCGGGGCAGCACTCCGACCACCCGTACAGCCTGTTCGCCCACGTCGGGGTGACCACCGTGGTGCCGGCCACCCCGGCGGACGCGTACGGGCTGCTGGTGTCGGCGATCCGCTGCGACGACCCGGTGGTGGTGTTCGCCCCGGCCGGGGCGATGGAGGTCCGGGCGGACGTGGACGTCGCTTCGTTGCAGCCGGTGCCCCTCGGTCGGGGCGTCGTACGCCGGCCCGGCGACGACGTCACGGTGGTCGCCGTCGGGCACCTGGTGCACGACGCCCTGGCGGTCGCCGACGACCTGGCCGACCAGGTGTCGGTGGAGGTGTTCGACCCGCGCACGCTGTACCCGTTCGACTGGGACGGCCTGCTCGCGTCGGTGTCCCGCACCGGGCGGCTGGTGGTCGTCGACGACTCCAACCGGTCCTGCGGCATCGCCGGGGAGGTCATCGCCACGGTGGTCGAGCGGGTCCGGTTGGACGCGCCCCCACGGCGGGTCACCCGCCCCGACGGGGCGGTGCTGCCCTTCGCCCCGGCGCTGGACCGGGCCGTGCAGCCGGGCCGCGAGCACCTGCGATCCGCCATCCAACACGTCATGAAGGACGGATGACACATGACCGACGTCGACTACCGCTGGCCGTCCGCCGCGCAGGCGTGGCTGGACCTGCCCGCCGACCTGCGGGCCGACCTGGTGGCCGCCGGGGCCGGATCCTGGCGGGAGATCTTCGACGGCCGGGCCACGTACAACAAGCAGTGGCGGTTGGCCCGCCCGCCGGTGATGGGCGAGACCACCCTCGGCGTGCTCAACGCGATCTGCGACCGGCTGGCCCAGCTCCTGTTCGAGGCCGGCCGGCGGCGGGCCGGCACGGCGGGGGAACTGCGCCGGCTGCTCGGCGTCCCCGACGGCGAGACCCGGCTCCTCGACGACGCCGAGCCGCTGAGCGACCGGCTGCTGGCCGCGTTCCGGCCCGACGTGCTGCTCAGCGACGGGGTGCCGCGGGTGGTCGAGTACAACATCGACAGCAGCCTCGGCGGCGCGTTCGACGCCGACACGACCGTCCGGCGGTTCGTCGACGTCTACCGGCGGCGTGGGCTCACCGACCGCGCCCGGCTGGAACCGGCCCCCTCGGCCGTCGACCTGCGGTTCGCCGCCATCCGCTCCGGCCTGGCCCTGCCCGACGGCGCCCGGGTGGCGATGCTCATCGACTTCGACGCCGAGTACCCGGGGCTGGACGACCCGGAGCGGTTCTTCCGGCTCCTGTCGCCGGTGGTGGAGCGGGCCGCCGTGCACGGGCTGGACCTGGTCATCACACCGGTGTCGCAGGTCACGCGGGACTCCTCGGGCCGGCTGGTCGCGCGGGGCGCCCCGGTCGACGGGGTGTTCCGGCTCTTCGTGCCCAACCGGGTGACCCCGAGCGCCGGCGTGGACGCCCTGGAGGCGGCGGTGCGGGCGGGCAGCGTACCGATGTGGGTGTCGGCCGCGGCCTGGCTGATCGCGAACAAGCAGGTGTTCGCGTGGCTCTGGGACGACGCCGACGGCCTGCCGGCGGCGGACCGGGACCTGGTCCACCGCTACGTGCCGCGCACCTGGATCCTCACGCCGGACCTGGTGGACCGGGCGGTGGCCGACCGGCACGACCTGGTGGCCAAGCCCGCCGACGGCTCCGCCGGGGTGGACGTGCTGATCGGCCGCGAAACCGACGCCGACACCTGGCGCGACGGGGTGGGCCGGTTCGCCGCGCGGGGCGGGTTCGTCCTCCAGCACTACGTCAGGGCCGACGACGTGCCGCTCGACTTCGTGCACATCGAGACCGGGGAGACGGTCTCCGCGGACGTGCCGTACAGCGTCGCGCCGTACCTGTTCGGCCGCCGGCCGGCCGGCGCCTGCATCCGCACCGGCTTCCCCGGCTGCGACGGCGTGCTCAACCTGGCCCGCGGCGTCCTCCTCTCCGGCCTCCTGGTGGTGGACTGACGCCCCTCCGCCCGCGTTGATCATGAGGTTAGCGGGCTCCGGTACGGCGTGTCGCCCCGCCAACCTCATGATCAACCCTGCTGGGCGGGGAAGGCCGGGGAGCCGGGGGAGGTCCGGGGGCGGAGGTGGTGCGACAGGCGGCGGATCGTCTCCGCCGCGGCTATCGCGTCGCTGCGGGCGCTGCCGTGGCGGCCGTCGCCGCTGTAGATCGACGGGTCGGCGGTCAGCGGGTGGTCGGTCAGGTGCACGTGGATCGTGCCCCGGCGCCCCGCCAGAGCGCGGGTGTGCGCGGCCAGGCGGCGCATCCGCCGGCCGAGGCCGGCGCGGTGCTGCTCCGGCACGGCGGGGCTGTGCGACACGTCGAACATGCCCACCGTGATGACGTCCGCCCCGGCCGCCTGCAACGCCTCGACCATCGCGGCCAACTCACCGTCCACCGCGTCGGCGTCGTACGCGGGCCGGAACGCGTCGTTGCCACCGCACACGACCAGCGCGAGATCGGGCCGGAAGTCCAGCGCGGGGCCGAGCTGGGTGGCCCGGACCTCGTGCGCCCGCAACCCGCGCAGGCCGAGGTTGAGGTACGCGAGCTGAGGCGCGGCGGCACGCAGCTCGGCGGCGATCCGGTCGGCCCACTGCACGTCCGGATAGCCGTCGACCGGCTCGCACAGCCCCTCGGCCACGCTGTCGCCGAGCACCGCGAACCGCCGCCACGGGTGCCCGCGCAGCAGCGCCGCGCTCTCGCCGTCCCGCAGACAGTACGGATCCGTCGCCTCGGTGAGCGTCGATGTCATGCCGGGACGCTACCGCACGGAAGGGCCCCTCGATAACAGCCGTGGCGGCATGATGGGTCCGTGGTTCAGGTGGCGGTGTGCGGGCCGGCGGCGGCGACCGACGTCGAGCTGGCGCACGCCCGCCGGGTGGGGGAGCTGCTCGCCGAGCGCGGCGTGACCGTCCTCTGCGGAGGCGGTGGCGGGGTGATGGCCGCGGTCGCCGCCGGCACGCGCTCCCGGGGCGGCCTGGTGATCGGCGTACGCCCCGACGACGGCACCGCCCCCGGGCCGGCCGCCGACGTCAGCGCCACGGTCGTCACCAACATGGGGCAGGCCCGCAACGCGATCCTGGTGTGGAGCGCGGACGCGGTGATCGCCGTCGGCGGCTCCTGGGGGACGCTGAGCGAGGTGGCGCTGGCGATGCGCCGTGGCGGCATTCCCGTGGTGGCGCTCGGCGGCTGGCGGATCGTCGACGCCACCGGCACCCCCGTGCCCGGCGTACGTCACGTGACGACACCGGAAGAGGCGATCGGCGCGATCGGGGTCTAGGTTCGCGAGATCTGGATCGAGAATGGCCATCTTCGATCCAGGTCTTCGGCTGACGGGGGTGTCAGGGCAGCAGGGCCAGCAGGTTGCGGGGATGGTCGGCGGTCAGGTCGGTGGGGACCGACGGGTCGTACTGGTGGCCCCAGCCCGCCGCGACGGACCGGGCACCCGCGGACCGGGCGGCCCGCAGGTCCAGCGGCGAGTCACCGACGTACGCGCTCCGCCCCGGTTCGACGCCGAGCCGCCGGCAGGCGAGCAGCACGCCCGCCGGGTCCGGCTTGGGCCGGTCGACCTCGTCACCGCCGAGGACGACCGTGAAGTGCCCCGCCAGGCCGGTGCGGTCGAGCAGGATCTCCGCGGCGGCGTGGCTCGCGCCGGTGAACAGGCCCACCGGCACCCGCCGGGCGGCCTCCGCCAGCAGGGCCGCCACCCCGTCGTAGACGGTCACCCGGTCGGCGACCGAGGCGAGTTCGTCGTGGTACCGGGCGAGGTCGGCGGCGGTCGCGGGCCGGCCGAGCAGTGCGGTGAGCAGGTCAGCCGGAGAACCGATCGAGTACCCGCCGATGATCTCCTCGTCGGTGTGCTCGCGGCCGCCACCGGCGACGACCGCCGCCCGGTACGCGGCGGGGACGGCGGCGTGCGACTCGATCAGCGTCCCGTCCATGTCGAAGACCAGCCCCGCCACCGGGACCCCCGCGAGTGCCACGGGTCGAGGTTAGCGGAGGGGCACGTCAGGACGGTGCGGGACCGGCGGCACGGTGGGCGGCGGCCAGGCGTTTCGGGGCGCGGGCGTACCAGGCCTCCACGATCAGCTCGGTCAGCTCGGCGACACCGATGCGGTCCAGCCGGACCAGGACGGCCGGGTACCCGTCGAAGTGCGGGGTGGTGAAGTAGACGGTCGGGTCGTCGGCGAGCAGGGCCTCCTTGGCGCCCACGTCCGGGACCTGCGCACCGAGGATCGGCCCGTCCGGCGCGTCGTCGCCGAGCGCGTCGAGGTCCGCCCGGCGCAGCGGCCGTTCCCACACGAAGCCCTTGCCCCGCACCTTCCAGGCGGGCAGCCCGTCGTACGAGGGCGCCTCGGTCGTCTCCGGCAGGGCTAGCGCGATCCGGCGCACGTCGTCCCAGGTGGCCATGCGCCTGACCATACGCGCCCGAACCAGCCGCGCGGGCCCCTCGCCAGCCGTCGAGCGGGGGCACCTGCTCGGAGGATGGGCCGCCCGGGTCTCGCGCGGCTAACATGCGCCGATGCGGGGTTCGACGCGGCTGTTGCCGCTGTTGGTCAGCGCCACCGTGCTGGCCGCCTGCTCCGGCCCACCGGCGGCGCCGGCCGGGACCGCGACGCCGCCGGCCGCTCCCGCGAGCGTCGCCACGCCGACCGGACCCGCGATCGGCGGCGACCGGCCGGTGCGGATGGCCGTACCACCGGGGTACCGGCCGGGCCGGCCGGCACCGCTGCTGATCATGCTGCACGGGTTCGGCGGTAGCCCGGACCAGGACGAGAACTACCTCGCGCTCGGGCCGGTCGCGGAGGCCGAGGGAATGCTGTACGCGCGGCCCGAGGGGCTGCGCGACCGCCGAGGCCGGCACTTCTGGAACGCCTTCGCCGCCTGTTGCGACCAGGACGGCACCGGTGTGGACGACTCCGCGTACCTGCGCGGGATCGTCGAGGAGATCCGCCGGCACTACACCGTCGATCCCGGGCGGATCTTCGTGGTCGGCTTCTCCAACGGGGGCTTCATGGCCCACCGGATGGCGTGCGACCACGCCGACCTGGTGGCGGCCGTGGTCAGCATCGCCGGCGCCGGGCCGTTGACGGCGGCGGACTGCCGCCCGGCCCGGCCGGTGGGGGTGCTGCAGATTCACGGCGACGCCGACACGTCCGTGCGGTACGAGGGTGGCGAGATGGGCGGCGGATACCCGGGGGCGGTGCGAACGGTGGAGGACTGGGCCCGCCGTAACGGGTGCGCCGTGCCCGGACAGCGGGGCCCGGCCCGTGACCTGGTCGTCACGGATGAGTCGACACCCCGGCGTCCCGACGCGACGGAGACCCGGACCCTGGCCTACGCGGCGGGTTGCCGGCCGGGTGGGCACGTCGAACTCTGGACCGTCGCGGGCGGCAGCCACCTGCCGGTCCTCAGCGCCGGGTTCGCGCGGCAGGTGGTGGACTTCCTCCGCGCCCACCCGCGACCGCCTGGCTGACCTCGGAACGGTCAGCCCAGCGGAAGGGGCTGCCGGCCTCCAGGGTGCGAACGCCCCGCTGACCAGGTGACCGCCGCTGTTGGGCCGAGTGACTACTCAGCCCGGGGCGCTGGGCCACTGAGATGCCCTCATGCACGCGGTCAGCGGCATGAGCGAGCGCTTGGTCACCCGACCCGGGTGGGGGTCCCGGGGTCCTCCGCGAGTGAGCGGAGGTAGTCCGCTCGCGACTGGAGGACGCAGAACAAGTTGCCGCCGGGGTCCACCATGACCACCCAGCCTTCATCACCGGTCTGCCCGATGCCGACGTGCGCGGCGCCCAATTGGACCGCACGCGCCACACAGGCCGCTTGATTCTCCGGGCGAAGATCCAGGTGGATCGCGCCGGGCTCGACCTGCTCGACAGAAGGCTGGATCAGCAGGGCCGGCGCGTCATCGCTGACCAGCAGTACTGAGTTGCTGTGGTTCGGTGCGAGCCGATAGCCGAGGAGGTCTCGCCAGAATCGGGCGACCTCGGAGGGCATGTGTGTCTTCATCGTCACCGTTGCGATCGTGGCGTGGGGCATGCCCGATTCTCTCTGGACGCCCGATCATCGGCACATTCGGATGCCAGCGACCGGCGCCGACGGCACTTGGGTGACGAGCGCTTCGCGGCAGAAGAGTGCACTGGCGAGGTCGGTTGGTCAGCGGTTAAGCAGTAGACGGGACACCGTGCGCGCCGATAGCCTGGCGTCCGGCCGTGGCATTGCGCGAGGAGGTGAGCACCGTGAACGTTGTATCGATGTGGGTGCTCCCCTCGTCGTCACGGTCGGGCGATTGATGCAGGTGTCGCCCGGGAGCGTCTGGACAAGGCACTCCCGAGAGGCGACACCCTATGGATTCTGCGCACCTGTTTAACGGCACGGGCGAGCATGCCGTTGCCATCACGCGGATCGCGGAGCGGCAATGGCACGCTCTGGAGGACGACCAGGTGGTCGGCCGCGGCGAGGTATCCCACCGTCCCGACGGGCGGCTCTTCCTCAGCATCGACGCGTGGCACGATGTGGTGTTCGACCGGCTTGCCGACGCCATGCTGGCGGACCTGCCGAGGCCGCTGTACACCGTCGTTGACGAGGCCGACCTCGACCTGGTGCTCCAGTGGGAGCGAGCCGGCTTCGCGCCCCGCCGCCGCGAGTGGGAGTACGTCGTGCCCACCGACCCGCGGATCACGGGACTCGCCTCGGCGCCACCGCCACGGGGCGTGACAACGTTGGCCGTTGGCGAGGCCGAGGAGGCTCCGCTCCGCGCATTGGACCGCGTCATCCGCGACGAGATCGAAGCCACTGTCGGATGGCAGGAGATGCCGGCGGAGGTGTTGTCCGGTCCGGACGGCCCTCCCCGACCGGACCCGGCGACGTATGCCGTGGCGGCATGGTCGGATCAATATGTGGGATTGGTACGCGTAGCGCCGCTTCCGCGGCAACCACGGATCGGTCTGATCGCGGTCCGGTCCGATCAGCGCCGCCGAGGTATCGCTCGGGCGTTACTGGCCGAGGTGCTGGGTTCGGCCCACCGGCGCGGGATCGCGACGGCGTCGGCGGATGTCAACCAGTCCAACGGCGCAGCGATCGCGCTGTTCGAAGGCGTCGGCGCCCGGCGTGCGGGCAGCAATCTGGAGTTGGTGCTCCGTTGATGTCCTCTCCTCGACCCGACCATCCTCGAACGGAGTACTAGGAAACATGGTCAAAGCTAACGGCGGCATCCAACTTGAGGGCACCGTTCTCGAGTGTCTTCGCGACGCCACCTTCAGAGTGGAACTCCAGAACGGGCACAAGGTGCTGGCGCACATCAGCGGGAAGATCCGGAAGAACTACATCAAGATCCTGCCGTTTGACCGCGTGCTCGTGGAAATCAGCCCGTACGACCTCGACCGCGGCCGGATCCTTTACCGCTACCGCAACTGACTATCGGCATCTATCGGACCGGAACGTTCTCGGCAGGTGGGACAGGCACCTCGCTGAGCAGCACGACGGTGGCATCTGTGCTCGGCACCGAGCTTCGTCACGGATGCCGCCGTCGTCTCTCGCCTTGGCCGGATCCGACACGCACGCTCATCGGCAGTCAGGATGCCGGCGGGTCAGGCGGGCTCTCACCGAGCATGACGACTCACCGACGGCCCTTTGCGCACGATCGGCGGCAGATGAGCGTGTTGGCCTCGGCTCGGCCCTGCCTTCGTCTATGGTGCGCTCGGGCTATCGAGTTTCAACGACCATGGTGTCGGTGTCTTGGAGTTGTTCGACGACGGCGAAGCCCTCATCGATGTAGAGCTGCATCGCGCGGTTCGCACGCTCGACACTGAGAGAGATCCGCTTGATGCCCTGTCGATGTGATGTCCGTATGAGTTCACGCAGCAGCGCTCGACCAGTTCCCTGGCCACGCCACTCGGGCCGCACCCCGATGGTGAGTTCTGGTTCGTCGTCGGAGACGTACCCGTAGCCGGGGTCATCACTGGTCAGGTAGCGCAGCCAAGCCCCGCCGCGAGGTTGTCCGTCTTGGCCGACGGCGATCACGCCCAGGTCGTCGTGCCGCCGCCATCCGGCGATGTAGTGGGAGATCTCAGGATCGGTCAGGATGCGTTCTCGGGAGAAGTTTCGTCCTGGAAGCCAGTTGATCGCTTCTAGGAGCATATCCGTGAGGAACTCATAGTCTTCGGGCTCGGCGGCACGGAGAGAGAAGGTCGAGGACATGGGGGACAACGTATCGCTCACGACGTTTAGGGTCTCGGGATTTGTAATCGCCCCACGCCGTCGCCCAGCCATGATCCCATTTGTACGGAAGACGGCGATCATGGTTCGGGCGACCCACCCGCTCATCGGCACGACCGGACGGTCTCGGCGCTGCGGTCACTTACCGAACGTGACGCCCGATCGACGGCAGTTGCGGGTTCCGCTGAGCGGCGGGCAGCTGACTCCGTGGCGGGACGATCGGCGGGAGTGTTATCCCGCACGGACGACCAGGCGGACGTGCACGACGTCGTTGAGTTCGATCTCCTCTTTGTTGCGCACCGAGTTCCGCAGCGGGAGCACGTAACCGCCGTCCTTGGGGAACAACGCGGTCCGCCATCGGCTCCGCCCGAGCCGAACCTCGACGGGCACCATGCCCCAGCCATAGGTGACCCCCGACGCCAACTGGCGCACTACGTCGGCCCACTCGCGCGGGACCGTCACGAAGTGGTACGGGGACGGCCCTCGCCAATCCCACACCACGCCCTCGAACTCGCACTCCATCACGGCAATCAGGCGACGCAGAACTCGTTGCCCTCGGGGTCCTGCATGACGACGTGTCCCAAGGCGTCGCCGTACCACTCCTCGCGGACCACCGTCGCGCCGGCGTCCACCAACTCGGGCACCTTCTGCCGGATCAGTCGTGCGCGCTCGGCCATGTCGCAGGGGCCCGGGCCCGCCACCCGGACGTCAACATGCATCCGATTCTTGGCGGACTTGCCCTCAGCTTGTTCTTTAACCTCGGCGCCCGTGTGGGGCGCTGATCCTGTGTGGACTCGGCGTGTCATGGAGACGTAAACCGGCCACCACCTGATGATCCTTCACGTTCCCTGCAAGGACACGAAGAACAGAACAGGTGGTGGCCGTGGCCACGATTCTGGACTACCTGGGTGGCCTCGTGTTGCCCGACACGCCCACGCCCGACACGTCGGCGGTCGGGTCGGCCGAGGATCCAGCAGCGAGGTTGGCCGGGTTTCGTCGGGACTTCTACCGGTGTCTGCCACGTCGGGCGGACGCGTTGTTCGAGCTCACCGACGCGCTGCTGTGCTCGGGAGGGCCGGTGACCAGCCTGGTCGACCTGTCGTTGGCCGCCGAGCACCGCCGTGGTCACGGCGCCCTGTACGACGCTTTGGGCGCCGGCGGGATCGATGTCGCCCGGCTGCGGGTGACCCTCGCAGGGTTGGCGCTGCCCCGCGCCACGGACGGGCGGATCATGCTCGCCGTTGACGTCAGCAACTGGCTGCGCCCGGACGCGGCCACCAGCCCGGATCGGTTGTTCTGCCACACCTACGGCCGCGGCAAAGGCTCCGCCCAGATGATCCCCGGCTGGCCGTACTCGTTCGTCGCCGCCTTGGAACCAGGCCGCACGTCGTGGACACAGGTACTCGACGCGGTGCGGCTGGGCCCGGCCGACGACGCCACCGCGGTCACCGCCGACCAGCTCCGGCAGCTGATCGACCGGCTGATCCGTGCCGGGCACTGGCGCCCCGGCGACCCCGACATCCTGATCGTCTGTGACACCGGCTACGACACCGCCCGGCTGGCCTGGGTGCTGTCCGACCTGCCCGTGCTCCTGGTCGGCCGGATCCGCTCGGACCGGGTCCTCCGGTTTCCCAAGCCGAGCAGGCAGCCGGGTGCCATCGGCCGTCCCCGCAAACACGGCGCCGAGTTCGCCTGCAACGACCCGGCCACCTGGCCCGCGCCGCAACACACCACCCTCACCCCGACCAGCCGCTACGGCACCGCGCAAGCCGACAGCTGGGACCAGCTGCACCCCAGGCTGACCCGCCGCACCTGCTGGATCGACCACGACGGTGACCTGCCGATCATCACCGGCACCCTGATCCGGCTACAGGTCGAGCACCTGCCCGGCGAGCGTGACCCCAAACCGGTGTGGCTGTGGTGCTCCGCCACCAACGCCACCACCGCCGATGTCGACCACTGGTGGCAGGCCTTCCTCCGCAGATTCGACCTCGAGCACACGTTTCGACTGTTCAAACAGACCCTGGGATGGACTCGGCCGAAGATCCGCACCACCGAAGCCGCTGACCGGTGGACCTGGCTGATCATCGCCGCCTACACTCAGCTACGCCTCGCGCGACCCCTCGTCGCGGACCTGCGTCGACCGTGGGAGCGGCCAACGGCACCTGACCGGCTCACTCCCGCCCGGGTCCGTCGGGGGTTTCGGAACTTGCGCCCGAAGACCACCCTGCCCGCAAGTGCGCCGAAACCCGGCAGACCAGGTCCTGGACGCCCGTACGGATCACGAAACCGTAGACCAGCACCCCGCCACGACGTCGGTAAAACCGTCAAGCGTGACCTGAGCATCACCGCACGTAAACAGCGCACAGGTTAAAGATCAAGCTCAGGCACCTTCAGGAAACCAATGGCGGGCCCCCTGCCATCTGGGTCGACGATGGACGCGTTGTCAGGCTCATCGAAACCAGGTTCCCTGACATAGCCGAGAGCAAGCGCCCAGAAAGCAGCGATCCGCTGGGGATCGTCGGCATCGCACCCCAGGGTCCAGTGGGTCGCCATGGCGTCAACGTACGCGCGCCAGGACACCCTGTCATCGGCATGATCGTGCGCCAGCGGCGCCTGCCACCGTAACGATCTGTAACGATCGGATCGCCGCATAAGCGGATATCGGCTGGCGCGACGTGCAGCCCGTGAGCCATGGTCTGGGCGTGATCGTCATCCAGCGGGTGCGCGTGCGATGGAGCGCGACTGGGCGCGGTGCGCCACAGGCCGACGCCCGTCGAGGACTCAACCGCCCGTTGATACTTCCTGCGCCGTTGCCAACAGGCGATGTTGTGGTCCATGACGTCCTGGCTGATGAGGCCGCCAGCTACGCACGACGCGCCGACGTACTGGCCGGCGGCGTGAGCATCGCCCGCAGCCTCACTCTGTGGCTCACCTTCGACGGCTCGGCGGTAACCGTCGAGCGCCTGCCCGGCGGGGCGGCGTTTCCCCGGACGGGAGTGTCGACTCAGCTGTTCACCCTCACGCACGGGCAGGTCGGCAGGTATAGAGCCAACTTCCGGTTCCGGTTCACCGACTGCGCGTGCGACCCCAGCTGGTACTACGAGGACTGGGTGCTCCATGTGAGCAACGGCGATGTTGCACACGACCGGTTTCTGAGCGGCGAACCGGACTGCGATGTCGACAACCGTGTCCATCTTTACGGCGGCCCTGCGCGCCGAGGTAACCGCTAGCAGCCGCCCATCCACACGCGGCCGATAACCCCTCGCCTTCTGCACGAAGAGTGCACCGCCGCGCCGCACCTTGATGTTCTCCGTCATGCTGTCCCTCTCTCGTTCGCGGTGTTGGCCACAAGACACCGCCAGGGGGACTGGCGTAACTGGACGCGGGTGGCCGACTCCTCACACCTCGGCAGGCGCGGGGCGAGGTTGCGGGCGGAGCGCGGTCGCCAGGGGCACGGCCGTGACGACGAGCGTGAACAGCGCCGCCGCCACCAGCGCCGGCCCGAGGCCCAGGGCGGTGACCGACCAGCCGCCGAGCAGAGCGCCCAGCGGCAGCCCGGCGAACGCCAGCGAACCGGCCAGCCCGATCACCCGGGTCTGCAGGTCGGCCGGGGGCCGCTCGTACAGCGCCACCCCGAGCAGCGGGTTGACCACGGCGATGCCGATGCCGGACACGAACGTCACGGCGAGCACCACCGACAGGTCGTCGCTGAGCGCCAGCACCAGCAGCCGGGGTGGGCCGCTGACGGCCGCACCGACCGCGAACGTCAGGTCGCGGCGCAGCCGGGGGCCGAGCGCGGTGAACAGGAGGTTCCCCAGCAGCGCGCCGGCCGAGAACGCCCCGAGCACCAGCCCCAGCCCGGCCGGGGTGCCCAGCACGTCGGCCACCCACAGCGGGATGTACACGGCGATGCTCGCGTTCACCACCATGTTGAGTGCCGAGATCACCAGCAGCATGCCGAGCAGCGTGTGGTCCCGCCCGAGGTAGCGGAAGCCGCCGCCGAGCGCCCGTAGGTAGCCCTGGGTGGCGGTGGCCGGGGCGCCGGCCGGTGCCGGCGGGCGGACCAGCGCCGCCACGATCAGCGCGCAGACGGCGAAGCTCGCCGCGTCGATGAGGATCGCCCAGGTCACCCCGAACCACCAGATGAGCAGCCCGCCCAGGCCGGCCCCGAGCAGGGTGACCACCCGGCCCAGCCCGTCGTAGACCGAGGTCAGCCGGATCAGCTTCACACCGGCGGCCTCGGCGACCGGGCGGAACATGACGTGCTTGATCCGGTCGCCGACGCCGCGCAGCGTGCCCACCACGGCGACCAGGGCGACCAGGGCGCCGAAGCCGATCCAGGGGGTGAGTGCCACGGCCACCATCAGGCCGGCGCTGCCCACGTCCGCGAGGATCGAGGTGCGGCGCAGCCCGATCCGGTCGGCCAGCGGCGGCCCGAGCGCGCTGGAGAGCAGATACGGCAGCGTCTCGGCAGCCGCGACCAGCCCCATCTTCGTCGGGCTGCCGGTCGTCTCCAGCACCAGCCAGGGGATGGCGACGACCGAGATCCGGCTACCCAGGTTGGACAGCAGGTCGGCGCCGACCAGGGCGACCAGTTCCCGCCGGGCGGTCACGCGCGGCTGCCGATCGAGGCCTCCGGATGCTCGACGGCCGACGGGTGGTCCGCCGCGTACCGGGCGCGCAGCGCCCGCTTGTCCACCTTGTTCGACCGGTTCAGCGGCAGCGCGTCGACGAACGCCACGCCACCCGGCGCCCAGGTGTCGCTGAGCGTCGCGGTGACCAGGTCGATCAGCTCGGCGCCGGTCACCGCCGCGCCGGGCGCGGGCACGACGTACGCGTACGGCAGTTCGCCGGCCACCTCGTCGGGCACGCCGATCACCGCGGCGGCGCGGACGGCGGGGTGCGCGGCGAGCGCGTCCTCGATCGGCCGGGAGTAGATCGGCCAGCTGCGCTGCCGGGTGAGGATCCGGTCCTGGAGCCGGTCGACCAGGTAGAGGTAGCCGTCGGCGTCGAGGTGCCCGATGTCGCGGGTGCGGACCCAGCCGTCGACCAGCGTGTCGGCGGTCAGCTCGGGCTGCCCGTGGTAGCCGGCGAAGCGCAGCGCCGTGTGCACCCACACCTCGCCGTCCACACCGGTGGGCAGCACCGTGCCGTCCTCGGCCCGGATCTCGATCCGTACGTCGCCGTACGGCTTCCCGCAGGAGCGCAGCCGCTCCGGATGGGTCGGGTCCTCGGTGAGCCCCGGCTGGGCGGTGACGACGACCGCCTCGCTGAGGCCGTACACGATGCGCAGCACCGGGCCGAAGCGCGCGATCGCCTGCCGCAGCCGGGCGGGGGCGGCGGGCCCGGCGCCCACGTTGAACATGAACATCGACGAGAAGTCGGCGCCGGGCAGGTCGGGGTGGTCGAGCACCTCGTACAGCATCGGCGGGGTGACGAAGGTGGAGGTGATCCGCTCGGCCGGGACGGTGCGGACGAACGCCGTCGCGTCCCACCCGTCCCGCGGGAACAGCACGCCCCCGGTGAACAGGTTGAACAGTGTCGTGATCTGGCCGCTGGCCAGCCACATCGGCGAGTACGACAGGTGCCGCAGCAGCGGGAACCCGGCGGCGCGGAAGTCCGCGGCGAGGGCGAGGATCTGCGCGTAGAAGCTCTCCCGGTGGTGCACCAGCTTCGGGGTGCCGGTGGTGCCGGAGGTCTGGAGGAACGACTCCGGCACCGGCACGTCGACGGGAAGCGCGGACGCGTCGGGGCCGGCCGTCAGGTCCAGGTCGGCGCCGAGGCCCAGCACGGGTACGCCCGCCAGCCCGGCGGCCAGCTCGGTGCCCACGTTCGCCGGGTCGCGGGGGTCGTGGACGAGGGCGTCGGGGCGGGCCAGCCGGACGAACTCGTCGATCTCCCGGCGGGAGGTGACCGGGGCGACCCACATGGTCCGGCAGCCCAGCAGGTGCAGGGCGAGTTGGATCAGCGGTGCCTCGACCGGGTTGCCGAGCGACACGAGCACCGCGTCGCCGGGGCGTACGCCGTGCCGGACCAGCGTGGCGGCGAACCCGCGTACCGCGGTGTGCACGTCGGTGTAGGTGAGCCGGCGCCCGCCGCCGACGAGGGCCTCGCGGTCGCCGTACCCGGCGAACAGGTCCAGCGCGCGGTGCACGTACCCCGGCTGTGGTCGGTCGGTCATCCGGACACCCCCATCCTCGCACGCCGCGTGGTGCGGAAACGGCGTGCGCGGCTGCGGCGACCGCGCTGCCACCCGCAGCCTAGGGTGACCGGGCGAGGACGGACAGGAGCCGAAGGGGCCTCCGGCGGGCCCCGGCGGGACATTTGATCACGTCGATCAGGTCGATTGACGCCCGTCAGCGGCGGCGGCTAGGTTCCGGACCATCGCCCAGGTGAACGCCGTCGACGGACGGGGTTCTGGGCTGCCGACGATGGAGGTTCAATGTCGACCCCGAAGAGATGGCATGTCGTCACCGCCGCGGCGGCGCTGCTGGTGGCGGGCACCCCCGCCGTGGTGGCCAGCGCCGGTCCGTCGTCCACCGGGACGGAGCGCGGCCGGACGACCTGGGCGGCCAGTTGGGCGACCGCGGTCACCCGCGGCAACGCGACCGGCCTGACCAACACCGGCCTCAACAACCAGAGCGTCCGCATGGTCGTGCACACCACCGTCGGTGGGCCGGTCCTGCGGGTCCGGCTCAGCAACATGTACGGCGAGCAGGCCGTCAAGGTCGGCCGCGCGACCATCGCCCGTCCGAACACCGGCACCCCCGACGACGTGTCCGACATCGACCCCGCGACGCTGCGCGAGCTGACCTTCGGCGGCGCCACCTCGGCGACCATGAACCGCGGCGCCGAGCTGCTCAGCGACCCGATCGCCTTCCCGATCGGGGATCAGCAGGACCTGGTGCTCACCGTCCACTTCCCGACCCCGACCGGCCCGGTGACCTTCCACGGCCAGTCCCGGCAGACCAACTTCATCGGCGCCACCGACCTCACGTCGGCCGCCGACGGCGCCGGCTTCACCATCCGGCCGAACTGCTGCTGGTTCTTCCTGTCCGGCATCGACGTGCAACGCCGGCACAGCCCCGGCTCGGTGGTGGTCTTCGGTGACTCGATCGCCGACGGCAACGGCAGCACCGTCAACGCCAACAAGCGCTGGCCGGACCTGCTCGCCGACCGGCTCATCGACGCCCGCCCCGACGTCCGCACCCCGGGCGTGCTGAACGCCAGCCTCGCCGGCAACCGGCTCAACCACGAGGGCCCGGAGCCGGGCGCCGGCGGCTTCCCCGGCTACCACGAGCTGGGGCCGAACGCGCTGGCCCGGCTCGACGAGGACGTGTTCGCCCAGACCGACGCCCGGACGGTGATCACCCACCTGGGGATCAACGACATCTGGATGTCGGGCGACTCCGCCGACGCGGTCATCGCCTCGCTCCGGCAGATCAACCAGCAGGTGAAGGCGCGCGGCCTGCGCAGCCTGGTGGCCACCCTCACCCCGTACGAGGGCCACGGCAACCCGGGCGTGTGGACGCCGGAGAAGGAGGCGACCCGGCAGGCGGTGAACGCGTACCTGCGAAGCAGCACCGAGTTCGACGGGCTGCTGGACTTCGACCAGGTGCTGCGCGACCCGGCGCAGCCCAGCCGGCTGCTGCCCGCGTACGACTCGGGGGACCACATCCACCCGAACGACGCCGGCAACCAGGCGATGGCGAACGCCGTGCCGTTGCGCCTGCTCGGCCTGTGACATGCGGTGCGGGCGGCGGGGGAGCCCGCCGCCCGCACCACCGCATCCTGGGGAGGAGCATCCATGGTGGACGTCCAGCAGCTGCTGACCCGTCTCTACAGCGACGAGGGCCGGCAGGACCCGTATCCGAGCTACGCCGGGCTGCACGCGCTGGGGCCGGTCACCGCGCTGCCGCCCCGCCCGGAGCACCGGGCGATCGCCGCCGTGGCGGTCGGCTACGACCTGGTCGACGCGGTCCTGCGGGACCCGGAGTGGTACAAGCAGCCCCCGCCGGGCTGGGAGGAACAGGAGATCCTGCGGACCTTCCAGACGTCGATGATGTTCGTCAACCCGCCGGACCACGGCCGGATGCGGCACGTGTTCGCCGGCGCCTTCACCCCGCGCCGGCTCGGCGCGCTCGAACCGGTGATCCTCCGGGTCGCCGACGAACTGCTGGACGGCATGGCCGACGCCGGGAGCGGCGGGACCGACTTCGTCGCCGACTTCGCGTACCCGCTGCCGGCCCGGGTGATGGCGGAGTTCATCGGCATCCCCGAGGCCGACCTGTCCTGGTACCGGGAGCGGGTGGACCGGATCGACGAGTTCCTGGACGTGGCCGGCAAGACCCCGCAGCGGCTCGCCGCCGCCAACACCGCCGGCGCCGAGCTGCGCGCCTTCTACGCGGACCTGCTGGCCCACCGCCGTCGCAGCCCGGGGCAGGACCTGATCAGCGGGCTCGTGGAGGCGGTCGACGCCGGCGGTGTCGAGTTGACCGAGGACGAGCTGATCAGCAACCTGATCGTGCTGTTCAACGCCAGCTTCGTCACCACCGTCTACATGTTCAGCAACGGCCTGCCGCTGCTGCTGGCCCACCCCGAGGTGGCCGCCGCGCTGCCCGGCGACCCGGAGCTGACCGCGGGCGCCGTCGACGAGATCCTGCGGCTGGAGGCGCCGGTGCACTTCCTGGCCCGGGCCGCGCCGCGCGACGCCGTACTCGGCGGCGTGCCGATCGCCCGCGACCAGAACGTCCTGCTCGTCCTCGCCGCGGCCAACCGCGACCCGGCCCGTTTTCCCGACCCGGACCGCTTCGACCCGCGCCGCCCCGGCCCGCCGTCGCTGGCGTTCGGCATCGGCCCGCACTACTGCCTCGGCGCCGCCGTGTCCCGCCTGGAGGGGCGGCTGGCGCTGCCCCGGCTGCTGTCCCGCTTCCCCCGGCTGCGCATCGAGGAGCCACCGACCTACAGCGGCAGCCTGTTCCTGCGCGGCATCGACAAGCTCCTGGTCGACACCGGGGGAGAGGAGCGACCGTGAGCCTGCATCCCCAGGCCGAGGCGTACCGGGCCGCCCGGGCGGCCGCCGGCACGCCACCGCTGTACACCCAGACCCTCGCCGAGGCGCGCGCCGCCGACCTCGCCGCGATCCGCGCCGGCTCCGGCGTGGTCGAACCGGTGCACGAGGTACGCGACACGCACGTTCCCGGCCCGGCGGGCGACGTGCCGGTCCGGATCCACCGCCCGGCCGGCCCGGGACCGCTGCCCACCCTGCTCTGGTTCTTCGGCGGCGGGTGGACGCTGGGCAGCGTCGACACCGCCGACGGGATCTGCCGGCGGCTGGCCAACGCCGTGCCGTGCCAGGTGGTCACCGTCGGCTACCGGCTCGCCCCCGAGGCCCCGTTCCCGGCGGCCGTGCACGACTGCCACGCGGCGCTCCGTTTCGTCGCCGCGCACCCGGTGGAGTTCGGCGCCGACCCGGAGCGCCTCGCCGTCGGCGGGGACAGCGCGGGCGGGAACCTCGCCGCCGCGGTCACCCTGCTGGCCCGCGACACCGGTCCCCGGCTGGCGGCGCAGCTGCTGGTCTACCCGAACACCGACCAGACCGCGGAGCCGGCCGGTGACGACGACCCGCTGCTGTTCAACCGGCGCTCGGTCGCCTGGTACCGGTCGCACTACCTGGCCGACCCGGCCGACGCCCGGGACCCGCTCGCCTCGCCCCTGCTCGCCGACGACCTGGGCGGGCTGCCGCCGGCGCTGGTGGTGACCGCCGAGCACGACCCGCTGCGGGACGAGGGCGAGCGGTACGCCGACCGGCTCCGCGACGCCGGGGTGCCGACGATCCGCACCCGGTACGCGGGGATGGTCCACGGTTTCTTCGCGATGCCCGGCACCTTCGACGACGGCCGGCGCGCCCAGGACGAGGCCGCCGCGTTCCTGCGCGAGCGGTTCGGGCTCACGGTACCGGCGGTGGCGGCCCCGGTCGGGACGGTGACCGACCATGTCTGAGACGTCCCTGTCGAAGCCGGACGTGCCGCTGGGCGAGCCACCCGCTCCCGCCGGACTGGCCGACTTCGCGGACCTGGCGCGGGCGGTGCTACCGCCGGAGGTGTGGGACTTCGTCGACGGCGGCAGCGGTGCCGAGACCACGCTCGCGGCGAACCGTCGCGCCCTGGACCGGGTCGGCGTGCTGCCCCGCGTGCTGCGCGGCGTGGCCACCCCGCGCACCGAGGCTCGGCTGCTCGGCGCCACCCACGCGCTGCCGGTGGCGGTCGCACCGATGGCGTACCAGCGGCTGCTGCACCCCGACGGGGAGACCGCGCTCGCCGGCGCGGCCGGTGCCGCCGGCGTCCCGTACGTGGCGAGCACGTTGAGCAGCGCGCCGATCGAGGAGATCGCCGCCGCCGGCGGGACGGTCTGGTTCCAGCTCTACTGGCTGCGCGACCGGGGGCTCGTCACCGACCTGCTGGACCGGGCCCGGGCGGCGGGCTGCGCCGCGCTGGTGCTCACCGTGGACGTGCCGATCCTCGGCCGCCGGCTGCGCGACGTGCGCAACTCGTTCGCCATCCCGCCGCACGTCATCGCCGCGAACCTGCCCGCCGGCCGGGACGACCTGGCGCACGCCGCCACCCCGGGCGTGTCCGCCGTCGCCGCCCACACCGGCGAGGTCTTCGCGCCGGCGGTGACCTGGGCCGACCTGGACTGGCTGCGCGAGCGTACCCCGGTCCCGCTGGTGGTGAAGGGCGTCCTCGACCCGCGCGACGCCGTCCGCGCGGCGGAGGCCGGCGTGGACGCGGTGGTGGTCTCCAACCACGGCGGGCGGCAGCTCGACGGCGCACCGGCGAGTGCCGCCGCGCTGCCCGGGGTGGTCGAGGCGGTTGCCGGCCGGTGCGAGGTGCTGCTCGACAGCGGTGTCCGGGGCGGCGTCGACGTGTTGCGCGCGCTCGCCCTCGGCGCGCACGGCGTGCTGGTGGGCCGCCCGATGCTCTGGGCGCTCGCCGCCGGGGGCCGCTCCGGCGCCGAGACCGCGCTGTCGCTGCTGGCCGGCGAGTTCCGGGACGCGCTCGCGCTGGCCGGCTGCGCCGACCCGGCGGAGGCCCGGGACCTGCGGACGACGACGGTGGAGTGCGCATGACCGTGGACCTGCACGTGGCCGACCTGCACCCGGCCCTCGACGACGCCGCGCTGAACTCGATGAACTTCCTCAACGAGGTGGCGCAGCACTACCCGGATGCGGTGTCGCTGGCCGCCGGGCGGCCGTACGAGGAGTTCTTCGACGTCGCGGCGCTGCACCGGCACCTGGACACCTTCCGCCGGCACCTCGCCGACGACCTCGGGCAGACCCCGGAGCAGGTCCACCGCACCCTGCTCCAGTACGGGCGGACCAAGGGGATCGTCCACCACCTGGTCGCCCGCAACCTCGCCGTCGACGAGGGGCTGACGGTCGACCCGGAGGCCCTCGTCGTGACGGTCGGGTGCCAGGAGGCGATGTTCCTGGTGCTGCGGGCCCTGCGCGCCGGCCCGGACGACGTGGTGCTCGCCGTCGCACCGACGTACGTGGGGCTCACCGGGGCGGCGCGGCTGCTGGACCTGCCGGTGCGCCCGGTGGCCGGCGGGCCGTCCGGGGTGGACGCGGGTGACCTGCGTGCCGAGGTGCGGCGCGCCCGGGCCGAGGGGCTGCGCCCGCGCGCCTGCTACCTGATGCCGGACTTCGCCAACCCCTCGGGGACGAGCATCGGCGTGGCCGGGCGGCGCGCGTTGCTGGACCTGGCCGCCGAGGAGGACCTGCTGCTGGTCGAGGACAACCCGTACGGTCTCTTCCCGGCGGGGGACGCCCGGCGGCTGCCCACGCTCAAGGCGCTCGACACCGCTCGCCGGGTGGTCTACCTGGGCTCGTTCGCGAAGACGGTGCTGCCCGGCGCGCGGGTGGGCTACGTGGTGGCCGACCAGCGGGTGGCCGGTGCGGACGGCACGGTGGGCCTGTTCGCCGACCAGCTCGCCAAGATCAAGAGCATGGTCACGGTGAACACCTCGCCGATCGCCCAGGCGGTGGTCGGGGGTGCGCTGTTGGAGCACGGGTGCAGCCTGGTCGCCGCCACCGTCCGGGAGCGGGCCGCGTACACCCGGAACCTCCATCATTTGGTCGACGGCCTGGGGCGGCGCTTCCCGGCCGGGTCGCCGGTGCGGTGGACCGTGCCCACCGGCGGCTTCTTCGTGGTGGTGACCGTGCCGTTCCCGGTCGAGGACGCCCTGCTGCACCGCTCGGCCCGCGAGTTCGGGGTGCTGTGGACGCCGATGGCGCACTTCTACGACGACGGCACGCCGGTCCACGCGCTGCGGCTGTCGGTCAGCGCCGTCACCCCGGCCGAGATCGACGTCGGCCTGGACCGGTTGGCCGCGCTCGTCGCCGACGAGTCGGCCCGCCGGGGCGTCTCCGTCCCGGTCGGTTGACACACCGCGTTCACCGCACGGCAATGCGCTACCGCCCGCGTTCCGCCGTCCTCGGTGGACACTCATAATGATGGCCATGGTCACCTGGGAGTACGCCCTTCTGGTCCGCCGCTATCAGGGGCAGGGCCGCAATTTCCACGTCAGCTTCATCTGGTACGCCCCCGACGGGACGCGCCGGGACGTCACGGCGTACGGCGACACCGCGATCGCCCACCTCAACCGCGTCGGGCGTGAGGGGTGGGAGCTGGTCTCCGCGGCCGAGGACGTGAACAACGTGCAGGGCAGCACCGAGGTGCACCGCTACCACCTGAAGCGCCCGTTGGCGGAGGCCCCGTCCGGACGCTAGACAAGCGAACTGCGTTTCGTGAATAATGACGCGTAGTTCGATGGGGAGTACCCGACACCGACGCGCCGCCGTCAGTACGGCGCCGCCCGTTCCGTGCCGTGCCACGGGGCTGGCGGCCCCGGCGGCGCGGGCCGCCGCGCCGGCGGTCCGGGGAGACCGTCGGCCGGAACGCCGGCGATCCGCGCCGGCCGGTCGAGGGGAGTCGGGATGTCCCTGTCCGTTCCTTGGTGGGCCTGGCTGGCGCTGACCGCCGGCATCGCGCTGATGCTCGCGGTCGACCTGTTTCTGCACCGGGACAACCACGTCATCGAGTTCCGCGAGGCGGCGGTCTGGTCCGCCGTCTGGGTCGCGGCCGGCCTCGCCTTCGGCATCCTGCTGTGGTGGTGGCAGGGCGACGAGGCGGCCGGCGCCTACTACGCGGGTTACCTGATCGAGAAGGCGCTCTCGGTCGACAACGTCTTCGTCTTCGCGCTCGTCTTCACGTACTTCGCGGTCCCGGCCGCGTACCAGCACAAGGTGCTCTTCTGGGGCGTGGTCGGCGCGCTCGGATTCCGGCTGGTGTTCATCTTCGTCGGCGCCGAACTGCTGGAGACGTTCTTCTGGACGGCGTACGTCTTCGGCGCGTTCCTCGTCTGGACCGGCTGGAAGATGGCCTTCCGCCACGACGAGGAGGTCCACCCCGAGCGCAACCTGGTGGTGCGGCTGGTCCGCCGGCTGATCCCGACCGATCCCCGCTACCACGGCGAGCGGTTCTTCACCCGCGTCGACGGCCGGCGTGTCGCCACCCTGCTGTTCGTCGTCCTGATCGCGGTCGAGGCGACCGACCTCATCTTCGCCATCGACTCGGTCGCCGCCGTCCTCGCCATCACCACCAGCACGTTCATCGTCTGGACCGCGAACGCCTTCGCCGTGCTGGGCCTGCGCAGCCTCTACTTCTGCCTCGCCGGGCTGCTGCGCCGGTTCACCAAGCTGCACTACGGGCTGGCGGTGCTGCTCGCCTTCGCCGGCGTGAAGCTGATCCTCTCCGAGACGCCGGTCGGCAAGCTGCCCATCCCGGTGACCCTCGGCGTCATCGTGGTGACCCTCGCCGTGTCGATCGGGTGGAGCCTCGTCGCCACCCGCGACGCGCGGCCGGTCGACGCCGATCGGTGACCCGACTGAACCCCTCCCGGCCGGCGGCCGTGTCAACTAGGGTCTGACGTGATCTTGTCGACGAGGGAGTCGGAGGACATGAGAGTTCGGCTGCTGGCGGCTGCTGCGAGCACCCTTCTCCTGCCGGTCGCGGTCCCCACGGCGGCCGCGGCCGCGCCGGGGCGTACCGCCGTCGCCCCCGATGTGCCGTGCCCGCGGGTGGCCGTGCCGGCGCCCGCGCCGTCGCGTCCGCCCCGCCCGACGCCGCCCCCGGCGGTCGCCGAGGACCGGGCGGTGGGCGGGGCGGCGCTGGCCACCGAGGGCCTCGTCGTCCCGTCCGGCGCGCCCCGGCCGCCGGGCGTGACCGCGACGTCGTGGCTCGTCGCCGACCTGGACACGGGACAGGTGCTGGGCGCCTGCGGCCCGCACGAGCACGCCACCCCGGCGAGCGTGCAGAAGTTGCTGCTGGCCGCCGCCGTGCTGCCGCGCCTCGATCCGGAGCAGGTCGTCACCGTGACCCGGGAGGACCTCGACATCGAACCGGGCTCCTCGGCGGTCGGCCTGGTCGTCGGCGGGCGCTACCGGGTCGAGACGGTCTGGCTCGGCCTGCTGCTCCAGTCCGGGAACGAGGCGGCGAACGTGCTCGCCCGCCTCGGCGGCGGCGCCGACGGCCGGGCCGGCGGCGTCCGGGCGATGAACGAACTCGCCCGCCACCTGGGCGCCCGGCAGACGCATGCGGTCACCCCGTCCGGACTGGACGGGCGGGGGCAGTTCACCAGCGCGTACGACCTCGCCCTGATCGCCCGGGTCTGCTTCGCCGACCCCACCTTCCGGCGGTACGCGCTGACCGGGACGCACCAGATCCCCGCGCAGAGCCGGCCCCGCACGAAGGGTTTCCAGATTCAGAACGAGAACCCGCTCATCCGCCGCTACCCGGGCGCCCTCGGCGGCAAGACGGGCTTCACCGACCTGGCCCGCCACACGTACGTGGGAGCGGCCGAGCGGAACGGCCGGCGGCTCGTCGTCACGGTGCTGGGCGCCGAGTCCCGACCCGCCCGGGGCTGGGAGCAGGGTGCCGCCCTGCTCGACTGGGGCTTCGCCCTGCCCCGGGACGCCGCCGTCGGCCGGCTGGTCGAGCCGGGTGAGCTGGACGCCGCGGCGTCCGCCGCGCCACCGGCCGCCGGGGACGCCGCCCGTCGGGTGGCCGCCGGTGATCCGCTCCCCGAGGGGCTGACCGGGCCGGGGCCGCTGATCGTCGCGGCGGTGGCCGGGCTGGCCGGCCTGCTGACGCTGGTGGTGCGCTCGGCCCGGTCACCCCGGAGACGCCGCCGGGGCCGGCGCCGCGCCTGACCGCCGAAAGTTCCGTCGCTCTACCGGAAGCGTTCCGGCGGGGTGGGGAGGGCTCAGGAACCCGGTGGAGGGGCGGAGCTGTCCCGGACGACGAGCTCGGTGGCGAGCTCCACCCGGGGTGAGTCGATGGTCTCGCCCTGCGCCAGCCGCAGCGCCGTCCGCGCCGCCAGCCGCCCCATCTCGACGAGGGGCTGGCGGACGGTGGTCAGCGGCGGCGACGCCCACCGGGCCTCGGGCAGGTCGTCGAAGCCGACCACGCTGACGTCGTCCGGCACGCGCCGGCCCCGGCGGCGGATCGCCTCGTACACCCCGAACGCCATCTGGTCGCTGGCCGCGAAGATCGCCGTCGGCGGGTCGTCGAGGTCGAGCAGGGCCGTCCCGGCGGCGAATCCGGAGGCGTGGTAGAAGTCCCCGGGCCGTACCAGGCGGTCGTCCACCGCCACCCCGGCCGCCTCCAGCGCGGCGCGGTGCCCGTCCAGGCGGGCCCGGCTGCACAGCAGGTGCGGCGGGCCGGCGACGAAGCCGATCCGCCGGTGCCCCAGGGAGAGCAGGTGCTCGGTGGCGGCGAGCCCGCCCGCCCAGTTGGTCGCGCCGACCGTCGGCACGTCGGTGGCCGGAACACCGGCCGGGTCGACCACCACCACCGGCACGTTGAGCCGGCGCAGTTGCGCGTGCAGCGGCGGGCTCAGGTGCGAGGTCACGAAGATGACGCCGTCGGTGGCCCGGGCCCGCAGGTTCTGCAACCACTGCCGGGCGGATGCCGGCTGGCGGTGGATCGCCGAGACGACGGTGCCGACGCCGGCGCCGTGCCCGACGTCCTCGACACCCCGGATGATCTCCACGGCCCAGGGGCTGTCCAGGTCGTTGAAGACCAGGTCGAGCAGGCCGGCGCGGTGCACGGTGCGGTTGCCCGGCCGCCGGTAGCCGTGATGGCGCAGCAGTTCCTCGACGCGCTCCCGGGTCTCCGGTGCCACGTCGGACCGTCCGTTGAGCACCCGGGAGACGGTCGGCACCGAGACGCCGGCCTCCCGCGCGATCGCGGTGATGGTCACCCTGCGTCCCTCGTCCGTGTCCACCCGCGCCTCCTTCACCGACCGGGAAGACCGGCCAGGCATCACCGCAGCTCCGGAACGGCTCGCCCGTCCCACGGTCATCTTGCCCCACGGATGGGGGTTGACGACATGCCGGGGCGGTTCTAGCGTGCGAGCAAGTTACGGAAACGTTCCGGAAGTTTATCGGACACCTTTCGGTCCGCCCACCCCCAACCCCCACCAACGAAAGGCCTCGATATGAGACTACGATCGCGGCTCGCCCGCGCCGTCGCGGTCGGCGCCGCCCTCGCCCTGACACTGCCGCTGGCCGCCTGCGGTGGCGACGACGCGGGCGGTGAAGCGGACCAGATCCGCATCCTGGTGTACGGCGACGCCACCAACAAGGTGGAGACGCAGATCGTCGAGACGTTCAACAAGACCTCGAAGGTCAAGGCCGTCCTGGACACCATCCCCGGCGCCGACTACCAGACGAAGCTCCAGACGATCATCAACACCAACCAGGCGCCGGACGTGTTCTTCAACTGGGGCGGCGGCAGCATCGCGCCGTTCGTCAAGGCCGACCTGCTCCTACCGCTCGACGACATGATCGCCAAGGACCCGGGTCTGAAGGAGAACTTCCTGCCCTCGGTGTTCGACAGCGCCGTGGTCGACGGCAAGGCGTACGGGATCCCGATGCGGGGCACGCAGCCGGTGCTGCTCTTCCACAACAAGAAGGTCCTCGCCGACGCGGGGCTCACGCCGCCGAAGACCTGGGACGACCTGCTCAACGCGGTCAACGTCCTCAAGGCCAAGAAGATCACCCCGATCGCGCTCGGCGGCGGCGACCGGTGGCCGACCCAGATGTGGTACCAGTACCTCTACGACCGGGTGGCCGGCCCCGAGCTGTTCCGCTCGGCGCTCGGCGGTGACAAGAGCGTCTGGGAGAGCGCCGAGAGCCGCCGGGCCCTCGACCTGATGCGCCAGCTCACCGACGCCGGCGCCTTCGGCACCAACTTCGACTCCGTGAAGTGGACCGACCAGGGCTCGCCGACCCTGCTGGCCACCGGCAAGGCCGGTTTCGAGCTGATGGGCTCGTGGGCGTACTCCACCCACCAGGACTCCAAGCCGGAGTTCGCCAAGAACGACCTCGGGTGGACCGCCTTCCCCAGCATCCCCGGCGGCAAGGGCGACCCGCGCAACGTGGCGGGCAACACCAACAACTTCTACTCGGTGCTGAAGAAGACCAAGCACCCGGAGGCCGTGGCCGAGTTCCTCAAGCTCATGTACTCCGACGAGTTCGTCCAGGCGCAGCTCGGCATCGGCAACCTGCCCACCACCGTCAACACCGAGAAGTTCCTCGACACCGCGGGGAACCCGGAGTACTCGAAGTTCCAGTTCGAGTTGGTGAAGCAGGCGCCGTCGTTCCAGCTCTCCTGGGACCAGGCGTACCCGCCGGCCGCCACCACCACCATCCACCAGGCGGTGCAGCAGTACACCAACGGGCGGATGGACGCCGACGGCTTCATCAAGGCCATGCAGTCGCTCCAGGCCGGCTGACGGATGGCCGCCACCACCCTCGCGCCCCGGGCCACCACCGGGGAGCGGCGGGCCGTGCGACGCCCGGGCGGCGGGGTGATGCTCGCCCGCCCGGGCTTCGCCTGGGCCCTGCCCGCCACGCTGTTCTTCGCCTTCTTCGCGCTCGTCCCGCTCGTCCTGGTGGTCGTCCTGTCCCTCACCAGCTGGGCCGGCATCGGCGACGTCGAGTACGTGGGCCTCGCCAACTGGCGGCGGTTGGCCGACGACCCGGTGATGATCGACAGCCTCTGGCTCAGCCTGCTGCTCACCGCTCTCGGCGTGGCCGTGCAGACCCCGCTCAGCCTGCTCACCGGTGTCTGGGCCGCAGGCCGGCAGCGCAACCGGGCGGTGCTGTCGGCGATCTTCTTCCTGCCGCTGCTGCTGTCCGCCACCGCCGTGTCGGTGCTGTGGCGGGCACTGCTCGACCCGAACTTCGGCGTGCCCGGCCAGGCGCGCTGGCTCTTCGGCGACGGCAACCTCTTCGGCAGCCGGGCCGGTGCGCTCGCCGTCCTGGTCTTCGTGGCCAGCTGGCAGTACATCCCGTTCCACGCGCTGATCTACCAGGGCGCGGCCCGCACCATCCCGGCGGTGCTCTACCAGGCGGCCGAGATCGACGGGGCCGGACGGTGGCACCAGTTCTGGCACGTCACGCTGCCCCAACTGCGCAACGCGATGATCACCTCGTTGGTCATCATGGTGGTCGGCGGGCTGACCACCTTCGAGACCGTCCTCATCCTCACCCAGGGCGGGCCGGGCACCGACACCACCATCACCGCCTACTACATGTACCAGCAGGCGTTCCGCAGCTTCGACTTCGGCGCCGGCGCCGCCATCGCCCTGCTGCTGGTCGTGTCGGCCACGGTCATCTCGCTGATCATGGTCCGGGCCTCCGGCTACGACAAGATGCGCTCCACCTTGGAGGGGCTGTGACGCGGCACCGTCCGAACTGGCTGGCCGGGATCGGCGCGGTCGCCTGGCTGCTCGTCGTCGGCGTGCCGATCTACGTCATGCTGTCGATCACCGTGCAGACCCGCGAGGGTTACGGCGACAACGGCCCGATCTCCCTGCCGGACACCTTCACCCTCGACAACTACACCGGGGTGTTCGCCCAAGGCTTCGGGCGCTACTTCCTGAACACCATCGTGGTGACCGCCAGCGTGGTGGCGATCGTGCTGCTGCTCGTCACGCCGCTCGCGTACGCCATCGTGCGCAGCCGCAGCCGCCTCACCGGGCACGTGTTCCGGCTGTTCCTGCTCGGCCTGGCGATCCCCGCGCACGCGGTCGTCGTACCGATCTTCTACCTGATCAGCACGACCGGCCTCTACGACAACCTGCTCGGCGTCATCCTGCCCACGGCCGCGTTCGCCCTGCCGATCTGCGCGCTGATCCTCAGCGGCGCCATGCGGGACATCACCCCGGACCTGTACGAGGCGATGGCCATCGACGGCGCGACGCCGACCCGGGTCTTCCTGCGCCTGGTGCTGCCCCTGTCCCGGGGCGGCATCTCCACCATCGCCGTCTTCTCCGCCCTCCAGGCGTGGAACGGCTTCCTCTTCCCGCTCGTGCTCACCCAGTCCGACTCGACCAAGGTCATCACCCTTGGTCTGTACAACTTCCAGACGCAGTACGGCATCGACATCCCCGGGCTGATGGCCGCGGTGGTGCTGTCCATGGTGCCGGTCCTGCTCGTGTACCTGACCGCCCGCCGGGCCCTCATCCAGGGCCTGATGGGCGTGGGGGGAAAGTGACCGCCACGTGACCCTGGACATCGAATCCGGCGCCGCCACCTGGGCCGACCCCGCCCTCGACATCGACACCCGCGTCGACGCGCTGGTCGCCGCGATGACCCTGCCGGAGAAGCTCGCCCAGCTGTACGGCGTGTGGGTCGGCGCGTCCGCCGACGGCGGCGAGGTCGCCCCCCACCAGCACGAGATGGAGGAACCGGTCGACCTCGACGGCCTGCTGGACGTGGGGCTCGGCCAGCTCACCCGCCCGTTCGGCACCGCGCCGGTCGACCCGGCGCTCGGCGCGCTGTCGCTGCTGCGCACGCAGCAACGGATCGTGGCCGCCAACCGCTTCGGCATCCCGGCGGTGGCCCACGAGGAGTGCCTCGCCGGCTTCGCCGCGTGGGGCGCGACCGCGTACCCGGTGCCGCTGTCCTGGGGGGCCACCTTCGACCCCGACCTGATCCGCCGGATGGCCACCACGATCGGCGCCGACCTGCGCCGGGTCGGCGTGCACCAGGGCCTCGCACCGGTCCTCGACGTGGTGCGCGACGCCCGCTGGGGCCGGGTGGAGGAGACCATCGGCGAGGACCCGTACCTGGTCGGCACCATCGGCACCGCGTACGTGCAGGGCCTCGAGTCGGCCGGGGTGGTGGCCACCCTCAAGCACTTCGTGGGCTACTCCGCATCCCGGGGCGGCCGCAACCACGCCCCGGTGGGGATGGGCATCCGCGAGCGCGCCGACGTGATGCTCCCGCCGTTCGAGATGGCGATCCGGGAGAGCGGCGTCCGGTCGGTGATGGCCGCGTACACCGACACCGACGGCGTGCCGTCGACGGCCGACGAGGCGCTGCTGACCGGGCTGCTACGGGAAACGTGGGGCTTCGACGGCACGGTGGTGGCCGACTACTTCGGCATCGCCTTCCTGCGCACCACGCAGGGTGTGGCCGGCAGCTGGGACGAGGCCGCCGCGGCGGCCCTCGCCGCCGGCGTGGACGTCGAGCTGCCCACGGTCCGCACGTTCGGCGCGCCCCTGCGGGAGGCGCTCGACGCCGGCCGGGTGCCGGAGGCCCTGGTCGACCGCGCGGTACGCCGGGTGCTGCGGCAGAAGGCGCAGCTCGGTCTCCTCGACCCCGACTGGAGCCCGGTGCCGCCGGCCCTGGCCGGGACCGATCTCGCCGACCCGGACGCCCTGCGGGGCCGCCTCGACCTCGACCCGCCGGCCAACCGGGCCCTCGCCCGCGAGGTCGCCGAGCGGGCCGTCGTCCTGCTCGCGAACGACGGCACCCTGCCGCTGCACCGGCCGGCGCGCCTCGCGCTGGTCGGCCCGCAGGCGCGGCAGCGCACCGCCGTGCTCGGCTGCTACTCGTTCCCCGCCCACGTCGGGGCGCACCACCCGGAGGTGCCGCTCGGCATCGACCTGCCCACCCTGGCGGAGGCTCTGCGCCGCGAGTTCCCGGACAGCGAGCTGGTCACCGTGACCGGGGTCGCGGTCGACGGCGACGACGTCACCGGGGTGCCGGCCGCGGTCGCGGCGGCCCGCGACGCCGACGTGGTGATCGCGGCCCTCGGCGACCGGGCCGGGCTGTTCGGCCGCGGCACCAGCGGCGAGGGCTGCGACGCGGAGTCGCTGGCCCTGCCCGGGGCGCAGCAGCGGCTGCTCGACGCGCTCCTCGACACCGGCACGCCGGTGGTGGTGACACTGCTGGCCGGCCGCCCGTACGCGCTGGGTCGCGCCGTCGACGAGGCCGCCGCGGTCGTGCAGTCGTTCTTCCCCGGCGAGGAGGGCACCCCGGCGATCGCCGGTGTCCTCAGTGGCCGGGTCGACCCGTCCGGGCGGCTGCCGGTGAGCGTGCCGCGCCGGCCGGGCGCGCAGCCGTCCACCTACCTGAGCCCCCGGCTGGGGCAGGCGAACGGGGTGTCCAACGTCGACCCGACGCCGGCGTACGGCTTCGGTCACGGCCTGACGTACACCACCTTCGCCTGGACCGACCTGGTGGTGGACGTGCCGGCGGCGGCCACCGACGGCGAGCTGCGGCTGCACTTCACCTTGGCCAACACCGGCGACCGCGCGGGGAGCGAGGTCGTGCAGGTCTACGCCCACGACCCGGTGGCGTCCGTCGTGCAGCCCGTGCAGCGACTGGTCGGCTACCGCCGGATCCCCCTCGAACCCGGCGCGGCGTGCCGGGTCGAGGTCACCGTGCCGGCCGACCTGTTCGCGTTCACCGGGCGTGACGGGCGCCGTGTCGTCGAGCCGGGCGCGCTCGAGCTGCGGCTCGCGGCGTCCAGCACCGACCCGCGGCTGGTCGCGGCCGTCAGCCTGCACGGCCCGGCCCGGCACGTCGACCACCGCCGTGCCCTGCACCCCGGCTTCACGGTGACGCCCGCCCCGGCGGCCGGTTGACCGGCGTGTACACCGACGTCCCGGAGGAGCGGCTGCGGGCCCACCGTGGCGCCGTCACCGACCCGGAGGACTTCGACCTCTTCTGGGCCGACACCATCGGCGCGGCCCGGCTGGCCGGATGGCCGGTCCGGGCCGAGCCGGTGGCGACCGGGCTGACGACCGTCGAGGTGTACGACGTGACCTTCGCCGGGTACGCGGGCCAGCCCGTGCGGGCCTGGCTCCGGCTCCGGCTGCCCGCGGGCTGGCGCTGGCCGCCGCCGCCCTGGCGCCGGGGGTGCGGGCGGTCGTGGCCCGGGGTGCCGTTCCTCTGCGACATCCCGCACGCCGTGGTCAGCACCGACGCCTACCCGTACCGGGAGATCCGCGACTACCTGGCGGTCCACCGCGACGCCGAGGACCGGGTGCTCGCCACCCTCGCCTACGTCGACGGGGTGAACTTCGCCCGGCGCTGCCGGCTGCCGGCCCGCTTCTCCGTCGCGCTGATGGACGACATCGTGCCGCCGTCGACGGTCTTCGCCGCCGTCAACGCCTGGCGCGGCCCCAGCGAGCTGTCGGTGTGGCGGTACAACGGCCACGAGGCGGGCGGCGTCGACGACGACGTGGCCGCGCTGCGGTTCCTGCGTACCCACCTCGCCCCGCTGCCCGCCGGATCGACCGGCGGGGCCGGGCCGGGCCCCGCCGGCGGGGTGCCGCCCGGCTCAGCCACGCAGGTCCCGCCGCCGGAGGCCGGCGGCGCCCACGCCGGCGGCGACCAGCGCCAGGCCGGCCATCGTGAGCGCCGCCGGCCAGTTCGGCCCGGTGGCGGGAACGGCCGCGAGATGCGCGAACGGCGACAGGTCAGCCACCCACGCGGGTCCGCCGACGCTGTCCGCGACGACCTGGAGCAGGAAACCGCCGGCGGCGGGCAGGGCGCCGAGGGCGGCCACCGCCCGGGGAGCCCACCCGACGGCCAGCACCGCGGCGCCCAGGCACAGCAGCACGACCGGCAGGACGTTCAGCGTGCCGGCCAGCGCCGCCCCCGGCGGCAGGTCCGCGTCGACGACCGCCGCCCCGGCCCAGGTGGTCGCCGCCGCGACGGCGAGGAGCACCACCGACCCGGCCAGGACGGTGGCCACCTCGGCACCCAGCACCCGCAGCCGGGTGACCGGGAGGGCGTACAGGGGGGTCAACCGCCGCTCCACCTCCGCCGTGGCGAAGGCGGCCAGGCGGACCGCGGCGAAGGTGCCGACCGGCACGGCGAGCAGTGCGAACAGGGTGGCCGCGTATCCGCGGACGCTGCCCAACCCGGAGAAGCCGGCCTGGGCGGCCAGATCGGCGAAGCGCGGATTGTCGCTGAGGAACCGCGTCATCGACGTCGCGACCACACCGATCAGCAGGAAGTACGCGCCCACACCGGCCGCCCAACCGGCGAGCGGGCGTAGCGACCGGCGCAGGGCGAACGCCGGCACCGAGCGGAGCAGGCGCAGCCGCGGCGCCCGCCCGGTGGCGCCGGTCAGCAGCCCGCCGCCGACGTCCCGGCGCCCGGCGACGAGCACCGCCGCCGCCGCGACCGCGACCGCGGCGGCACCCAGCACCACCAGCGGCAACGCCCGGTCGTCCAGATACGGCCGGGTCAGCGCCAGCAGCCCGAACGGCGACAGCCACCGCAACCAGGCCAGCGCCTCCACCCCGTCACCCACCATCCGCGCCAGCAGCCCGACGCCGAGCACCGCCACCGTGGCACCGGTCGCCCCCGCCCGGGTGGGGAACACCTGGGCGGCGAGAGCGGCCAGCGCGACCGCGAACATCCCGGCCAGGGCGAGACCGGCGCCGTGCAGTACGGCCCCGGAGGCCGGGGTGCCGACGGCGGTGAGCGCGCCGGTGACGGCCGCGCCGACGGCCACCATCACCACGGCCAGGACGAGCAGGTGCCGGCGCAGCACGGTCGGCAGGGCCAGCCGCCCGGCGAGCAGGAGACCCCACCGGCCGGACTCCTCCTCGCCCCGGGTGATCCGGGTGGCGGCGAGCAGCCCCCACACCGACAGCAGGACAGCGAGCACCGTGCCGGTGCGCCAGACGGCGAAGCCGCCGGGGGTATTCAGCGCCACGGGCTCGCCGAACAGGGTGCGGATCGCCGGGTTCTCCGCCAGGGCGGCCAGCGCCGCCGCATCGGCCTCGGTGCCCATGGTGCTCTCGTACGTGGCGGCGACCAGGGCGGACATGCCGGCCGTGACGGCGAGGACGACCAGCGCGCCGCGCCGGACCTGGCGCGCCGCCAAACTGGTGACGGCCCGCGCCGCCACGGTGGTCACCGGTCCTCCCCGTAGTAGTCGAGGAAGATCTCCTCCAGGGAGGGTTCCCGCATGCTCACCGCGCTGACCTCGGCCGCCGCGATCTGCCGCAGCGCCGGACCCGGCGGCCCGCTCAGGGTGAACCGCACGGCCCCCTCGCCGGTGCCCTCCACCGCCTGCACGCCCGGAACGTCCGTGAGATCCGGGACCGGGCCGGCGAACCGGACCTGGACCTCGGTGCGGTGCAGGGCCCGGAGGTCCGGCACCGCCGCCACGTCCACCAGGCGCCCGGCGCGGAGGATCCCCACCCGGTCGCAGACCGCCTCCACCTCGGCGAGCTGGTGGGAGCAGAGAAACACCGTCCGCCCGTCAGCGCGGGCGTCGGCCACCGCCCGCCGGAACTCGCGCTCCATCAGCGGGTCCAACCCGCTGGTGGGCTCGTCGAGGACCAGCAGCGGGGCGCGGGTGGCGAACGCGGCGACAAGCGCGACCTTCTGGCGGTTGCCGGTCGAGTAGGTGCCGGCCGGCTTCGACAGGTCGAGCGCGAACCGCTCCACCAGCTCACTCCGGTAGGCCCGGTCGACGCCCGGGCCGACGGCACCGAGCAGCTCCAGCACCTCCGCTCCGGTCAGGCGCGGCCAGAGCGCCACGTCGGCCGGCACGTACGCGAGCCGCTGGTGCGCGGCGGCGACGTCGGCGGCGTCGACGTCGAAGATCCAGGCCCGACCGGAGGTCGGCCGGGCCAGCCCGAGCAGCAGCCGAATGGTGGTGGACTTCCCGGCGCCGTTCGGGCCGAGGAAGCCGAAGACCTCGCCGGCGGAAACGGTCAGGTCCAGGCCGTCGAGGGCGGCCAGGGGGCCGTACCGCTTGGTCAGGCGTTCGGTGCGGATGGCGGGTGCGCTCACGGCAGCCTCCCGGGGTCGTCGGGGCTCACGACTCGCCGACCAGACTTCCCGGCACACCGCCGGTCAGCGTAGCGCCTGCGGTCAACCGGCGGCCGAACGGTGGAACCGGGCACGACGTCGGCCGGCCACCGCCGACCGCTCCGCCTGCGCACGCCGCCGGCGGCTCACCCGGCCGCTCGCTCAGCCGGCCGCTCGCTCAGCCGGTGGGCCGCTCGCGCAGCGGCAGCCAGGCGAGCACGTCCTGGATCTTCGCGTCCCAGTACGCCCAGTCGTGGTCGCCGGGGGAGAAGTCCACGGTCAGCGGCACACCCCGCGCGCGGGCGACGTCGACGAAGCGCAGGCTGTCCTCGTACAGGAAGTCGTCCGTGCCGCAGGCGACGTAGAGCGCCGGCCCGCCCGCGTACCGGTCGAGCAGCGCCACCGTGTCGTCGTCGGTGCCGGCGACCGCGCGCTCCCCGAACACCGTGTGCCACACGCCGGGGTCGACCGGCCGGGTGGGGTGGTGCCGGCGGCTGGCCACGTTCAGCGCGCCGGACAGGCTCGCCGCCGCCGCGAACCGGTCCGGGTGGCGCAGCGCCCACTTCACCGCCCCGTACCCGCCCATCGACAGGCCGGCGACGTACGTGTCCTCCGGCCGGCGGGACAGGCGGAAGAAGTCGTCGCAGACCGCCGGCAGTTCCTCGGTGAGGAACGTCCAGTACCGGTTGCCGTGCTCCTCGTCGCGGTAGAAGCTGCGCCCCGCCTGGGGCATCACCACGGCCAGGCCGAGCGGCGCCACGTACCGCTCGATCGACGTGCGCCGCAGCCAGATCGTGTCGTCGTCGGTGAGGCCGTGCAGCAGGTAGAGCACCGGCGGGTCACCGGCCGGCGCGACGCCGGCCATGCCGATCTGCGAGGCCGTGCGCTGCGGCAGGATCACCGTCATCGACGTCGAGAGGCCGAGGACGTCGGAGTGGAAGTCAACGCGCAGCAGGGCCACGGCAGCCGATGCTACGCGGTGCACGCCGGGGTGGCGGGCGCATCCTTCGGGCCACGGGCACCGACGCCTAGCCGGTACGGCGCGGTTCAGCGGTCGGCGCTGTCGGCGGCTGCCACCACCCGCAACGCGTTGGCGTCCAGGCCGATCCGGATCGGGGTCTCGCCGTACAACTCGCCGTCGACCTCCACCGGCGCCGGCCGGTCCGTCTCCAGCCAGAGTTGACCCACCGCGAGGAACGGATCGTCACCCAGGGTGCGGCGGTGCCCGGTCGCCGCGTTGCGGGCGGTGTCGCGCAACAGGTCGCGCCGGTGTGGACCGCCCACCGGGTACGCGACCAGCAACCGGTCGTCCGCGTTCGCGTCCGCCGTGATCGGCCGGCCCGCGTGGAAGCCGCCGTTGGCCACGTACAGCTGGTGGGTGACGAACTCGTGCTCCCGCCCCTCGGCCCGCACCTTGGCCCGTAGCGGACGGTGGCGGGCCAGCAGCGCCAGGGCCGTCGCCGGGTACGCGAGCCGGCCGCCGAGCCGCTTGAGCCGCGGCGGCGTGCTGGCCATCACGTCGGCGGACAGGCCCACGCCGACGTGGTTGGCGAACCGCAGGTTGCCCACCAGCCCGAGGTCGACGTCGACCACCTTCCCGTCGGTGAGCACCGCGACGGCCGCGTCCAGGTCGAGCGGGAGGCCGAGCGTGCGGGCGAAGTTGTTGGTGGTGCCCAGCGGCAGCACGCCGAGCGCGACGTCCCGGTGCGCGAGCAGCCGCGCGGCGGTGCTCAGCGTGCCGTCGCCGCCGCCGGCGACGAGCAGGTCCGGCCCGAGGCCGACCGCCTCGGCGAGGCTCTCCTCCAACTGCCCGGGCCGGTCGACCGGGTACGTGCCGAGCAGGTCGAAACCGGACTCGACCAGCCGCGCCCGTGCCCGCTCGTAGTGCTGCCGACCCCGCCGGGAGCGGGCGTTGATGACCAGCGCGGCCCGCCGGTCCCGCCGGATGGCCGCGCCCAGCTCCTGCTTGGTCCGCATGGGCACGACCCTATCGCCGCCGGCCCGGCCAATATCCATTGCGGTCACCCCACGCCGGCCGTAGGGTCCTCGCCGCGAGCCCGCACCGAGCCGAGGGAGCCCACCGCCGCCCACCCCACCGGGTCCGGGCGGCTTTTTCCTGCCCGAGGTGTAAGGAAGGGCCCCTTGTTAACGCCTCCGGTAGCGGAAGGGTCCCCTCTTAACAGTTTTACGACACGAGGAGACGACGATGGGCTTCACCCCGCTGGCGGGCACCCGGGCGCCGGTCCGGGTCTGGACCGACCCGTACGGCATCGAGCCGCAGGCGGCCCGCCAGCTGCGCAACATCGGTGCGCTGCCCTGGGTCGAGGGCGTGGCCGTCATGCCGGATGTCCACTTCGGCAAGGGCGCCACTGTCGGTTCGGTCATCGCCATGCGGCAGGCCGTGTCGCCGGCCGCGGTCGGTGTGGACATCGGTTGCGGCATGTCCGCGGTCCGGACCTCGCTCACCGCGGACGACCTGCCGGACGACCTGGCCGACCTCCGGTCCGCGATCGAGGCGGCGATTCCGGTCGGCTTCGCCCAGCGCGACGACGCGGTGGATCCGCGGCGGATCCGCGGGCTGGAGCAGCGCGGGTGGGACGACTTCTGGCGGCGGTTCGGTGACCTGGACCGCCGGGTGGCCCAGCTGGAGACCCGGGCGCGGCGGCAGATGGGCACCCTCGGTGGCGGCAACCACTTCGTGGAGGTCTGCCTGGAGCAGGGTGGCGCGGACGCCGGCCGGGTCTGGCTGATGCTGCACTCCGGGTCGCGGAACATCGGCAAGGAACTGGCCGAGCGGCACATGGCGGTGGCGCGGCACCTGCCGCACAACGCCGACCTGCCCGACCGGGACCTTGCGGTGTTCCTCGCCGGCACGCCGGAGATGGACGCGTACCGCCGGGACCTGTGGTGGGCGCAGGAGTACGCGCGGCGCAACCGGGCGGTCATGCTCGCCGTGCTCTGCGAGGTCGTCCGCGAGCGGTTCCCGCAGGTGCGGTACGACGAGCCGGTGAGCTGCCATCACAACTACGTGGCGGAGGAGACCTACGACGGGGTCGACCTGCTGGTCACCCGCAAGGGGGCGATCCGGGCGGGCCGGGGCGAGCTGGGCATCATCCCCGGCTCCATGGGGACCGGCTCGTACATCGTGCGGGGACGGGGCAACCCGGACGCGTACCACTCGGCGTCCCACGGCGCGGGGCGGCGGATGTCGCGGGCCCAGGCGAAGCGGACGTACAGCACCGCCGACCTGGCCGCGCAGACCGCCGGCGTCGAGTGCCGCAAGGACGCCGGGGTGGTCGACGAGATCCCGGGCGCGTACAAGGACATCACCGAGGTGATGGCGCAGCAGGAGGACCTGGTCGAGGTGGTGGCGCACCTCAAGCAGGTGGTCTGCGTGAAGGGCTGACACACCGTGCCGGCGCCCGTCGGGGGGCGGGCGCCGGCCGCCCGCATTGGCTCAGCGGAGAGAGCGGCGGTCCACAAAACCGGAGAGACCTTGTCCGACTCCTGCTTGGGGCGGCGGCACAAGTAATCCACACGGACCGGTGATGCGGGCTGAACTATTCATGGTTGTTGTCTAGCATCGGGCCTAGCGATCGCGGCGTCGATGTCCACAGTGACACCAACTTCAACCCGGGGGAGGGCATGCCTGGCGTTAAGCCTCGGTGGAACGACGAGGACCTCAAGGAAGCAATAGCCGCGGTCACCTCCTGGCGGCAAGTCGCCCTGCGACTGCGTATCAGTACCGGGGGAAATTCATTCCGGGCTCTCAAGGCCAGGACGGAACATCTGGGGCTATACGTCTCCCACTTCAAGGGGCAGGGCTGGAATCGCGGCACCGGCGTCGGCAGGAATCCTGAAGCTGCACGCGCGGCGCGGCGTCGATGGTACGAGAACAAAAGGGATGTCTACAGGCGGAGAAACGCAAGGCGCCGTCGAGAACGCGCCGAGATGCTAGCAAAGCTCAAGGCCATACCCTGCGCTGACTGCGGCATGGAGTTCCCGTTCTTTGCTATGGAATTTGACCACCGCGAGGGCGAGTCTTTCTCGATCGCGGAGGCGCGAAACGGCATTGGCAAGAGCCGGCTCATGGCGGAAATTGCGAAGTGTGACGTTGTTTGCTGTCTCTGCCACCGTTTCCGCACCGCTCGACGAGCAGGGTGGACCGGGTTGGCCGAAAGGCTGCCGTTGGTGGAACTTTCAGAGCTGGCCGATGACAGCTGAGCCCGGGGCATCTTCAACCGAGACGAGTCCACCCGGCTCAGCGGCGGGGCGTGAGGCGTACGGGGACCGCCACGACCTTGGTCCGTGAGCCGTCGGCCGGGGACACCTCGTACACCTCGACGGTGCCGGCCTGTTCCCGGTCGACGCGGTAGCTCACCGCCACCCGGTAGTCGCCCCGGCAGCCGGTGCCGCAGGTGGCGGTGGTGAACGTGGTGGCGATCTCCCGGCCGCCGGCGTCGAGGACGCGGACGCTGACCGTCGCCTCGAACACGTCGGCGGTTCCGGCGACCGTGACCGGACTGGTGACCCGCGCACCGATGAGGGGCGTGGTCACGACGATCGGTGGCAGCAGGTCGGCGTAGTCGGTGCGGTCGACCGGGCCTGCGGTGCCGAAGCGGACCCGCCGCACGGTGGGGAACTGGGTGAGCGTCCAGACCACCTGGGCCTCGCGCAGCCGGACCGCCGCCGGCCCGCCCGTGGTCGGCAGCACCCCGAGCACGGCGGTCCCGTCCGCGATCCGGCTGACCTCGGTGCCGGCGGGCACCAGGGTGGCCAGGCCGGTGGCGCGCTCGGCCGCGGTCGGCCCGGTCGCCAGTTCGGTCAGCGCGAGGCGGGACGTGGCCACGGTGGCCGGACGGGTACGCCGTGTCGGGGCGATCCGGCCGTCGCGGACGTACCACAGCTCGATCGTGACCGTGCCGGTCGGCGCTGCCGTGGGGCCGGTCGGAGCCGGCGGCGTGGTGGCCGCACCGGGGCCGGAGGGGCCGGTCGGGCCCGGGCCGGTGCTCGACGGCGCGGGGGTGACGGCGCCGGGCGGGGTCGACGCGGCCGGCGGCGCCGCGGTCGGTGCCGGCCCCAGCGAGCCGGACCGGGGCTCGGCGCAGCCACCGACGGCGAGCAGGGCGGCGACGGTCAGCGCGATCGCACCTCGCCTCATGGCGCACCTCCCGGCTGCGCTCTCTCCTGTCGCGTGCCGGCCTTCCCGATCGCGTCGGCCGGCGCGATGTCGCCGCGGCTCCGCGGCACGCTGTCTCTCGCGGGCCCGGTCTCGTGCGGTGGCCCGGCGGCGTCGGGCGGCGCCTGCGGGACCGCCAGCCGGAAGGTCGTACCGGCGCCGGGGACGCTCGACACGCTCAACCGGCCGGCGAGCAGGCGGGCGTTCTCCCACGCGATCGCGAGGCCGAGCCCGCTGCCGCGCCCGGAGCGGGCCGGATCGACCTTGTAGAAGCGTTCGAACAGCCGGGGCAGGTGCTCGGCGGGGATGCCCGGACCCTGGTCGGTGACGTCGAAGACGACCTCCGGGCCGGCACGGTGGACGCCCACCCGCACGTGGCCGCCGCCGTGCTCGACCGCGTTGGCGACCAGGTTCGCGACGACCCGTTCCAGCCGGCGGGGATCGGTGCGCAGGTCGACGGGCGCCGCGTCGACCGTCACCTGGTCCGCCCAGCCACGCGCCCGCAGGATCGACCGCAGCAGGGCGGCCGGGTCCACGGTGGTCACGGCGAGCGCCTCCCGCCCCGCGTCCAGGCGGGAGATCTCCATCAGGTCCTCGACCAGCCGGCGCAACCGGACCACGTCGGTGACGAGCAGCTCCCCGGCGCGCCGGGCGTCGTCGGGCAGCCGGTCCAGGTGGTCGCCGAGCAGCGAGGCCGCGGCCACCAGGGCGGTGACCGGGGTACGCAGCTCGTGTGCGACGTCGGCGGTGAACCGCCGCTCCCGGGCCTGCGCCCGGGACAGGGCCTCGATCCGGTCCTGGAGCGCCTCGGCCATCTCGTTGAACGAGGCCGCCCAGACGCTGAACTCGTCCCGGCCGCGTACCGGCAGCCGCGTGGCGAGCAGCCCTTCGGTGAGCGCGCGGGCGGCCCGGCTGGCCCGGCCGACCGGGTCGAGGGTGCGGCGGGCGAGGGTGTGCCCCACCGCGGCGGCGAGCAGCACGACCAGCACCCAGCCGGCGAGCAGGGCGGTACGGAGCTGGTCGAGGCCGGCGGCGATGTCGTCCTCCACGGTGACCACGTACAGCTCGGCGGTCGAGCCGGGGACGCGACCGCCGACCACCAGCAGCCGGGGTCGGGCCTGCGGCGCCGACCGCTCGTAGCCGAGCTGGCCGGCCGCCACGGTCGCCCGCAGCCCCGCGCCCGGCGCCGGCGCGTACGACGGGTTCGACGGGTACGCCTCGCCGTCGACGAGGACCACGTGCCGGCCGCTGCGCTCGAAGCTGGTGAGCAGGTCGGCCCGGCGCTGCGCGGTCAGCGGCACGAACTGCCCGGCGAGCACCAGTTGGTAGCGGGCGTCGGCGGCGGCCTGCTGCACCGAGGCGTCGAAGCGGGCCTGGCGCAGCAGCGCGTACGACCCGCCGGCGAGCAGCCCGGCGGAGACACCGGCGACGAGGACGAACGCGACGGTCAGCCGGCGCCGCAGGCGACCGGGGACGACCGGGTCCGCTGTCCGCACCGGGCACCTCCCTCACGTCGGTGACAACTTGTAGCCGGCGCCCCGGACGGTCCGGACCAGCCGGGGGTTCGCCGGGTCGTCCTCGACCTTGGCGCGCAGCCGCTGCACCGCCACGTCGACCAGCCGGGAGTCGCCGAGGAAGTCGTGGTTCCACACCCGTTCCAGCAGGAGTTCCCGGGTGAAGACCTGGCCGGGCCGGCGGGCCAGCTCCAGGAGCAGCCGGAACTCGGTGGCGGTCAGCGCGAGGTCCCGCCCGTCCTTGCGGGCGACGAAGCTGGCCGGGTCGATCTCCAGCCCACCGATCTCGATGGTGCCGGGGGCCGGCGCGGTGGTGGCCCGCCGGAGCACCGAGCGGACCCGGGCGACCAGTTCCGGCAGGTCGAAGGGTTTGCGTAGGTAGTCGTCGGCCCCGCATTCGAGGCCGACGACCACGTCGATGGTGTCCGTCCGGGCGGTCAGCATGAGGATCGGGACCTGGCTGGTCCGCCGGATCTCCCGGCAGACCTCGAAGCCGTCCAGGCCGGGCAGCATGACGTCCAGGACGATCAGGTCGACCGGCCGGGCGCGCCACGCCGCGAGCCCCGACCGGCCGTCGACGGCGGTGTCCACCCGGAAGCCGGCGCGCCGTAGGCCGAGGGCGGTGACCTCACGGATGGAGGCATCGTCCTCGACGACCAGCACCCGGCCTTCCATGCGCTGAGCGTAGCCCCGCTGGGGCCCCGGCTGACCTGGCGAAACGGCCGGTGTGGAGGGTCCGGGCGGCGCCGGACCCTCCGCCGTCGTCACTCCTGCCACTGGTGGGCCACGTCGAGGACGATCCGGCTGTGCGTACCGGGGCCGGCCAGGACGAACACCCGGAACGGCAGCCGTGCCCGCACCCCGACCGCGAAGGTGGTGTAGCCCTCGAAGCTGCCGCCGAACACGACGTCGCGCAGCGTGCGGTGGCGCAGCAGGTTGGCGGTGTGCTCGCCGACCCGGTACGGGACGGTGGCGACGTGCTCGTCGTCGTACGCGGGGGCCTGCAACGAGACCCGCAGCAGTTCGTCCCCGGCGGTGTACGGCGACAGCGGCAGTCCTTCGCCTTCGGTCCAGGTCTCGCCGTAGGCGACCGTGTAGCCGGTCACCGGGCCGGCGAACTCGAAGACCACCCGGTCGTAGCAGTCGTGCCGCCCGGTCCGCACGTCGACCAGTGGGGCGGTGCTCAGCGAACCCGCCGACTTGGTCAGGCTGCCCCAGGTGATCCCGCAGTACGGCGAGCCCGTCGCCGCCGCCTTCGTCGTGCCGGTCGGCGCGGCCGTGCCGGTGCCCGCGCCGGCGACCAGTCCGGTGAGTACGACCACCAGGACCATGAGTCCACTTTTGATCCGCATCTGTCTCCTCCTGCCGTTCGTGGCTGTTCCCGGCCCACCGCCGGGATGCCGACGGTCCGGCGTCGTCGCCGGTCCCGGTGTCGTCGGTCGCGCTTCTCGCGGGACCCGGTTTCACCGTGGCGGCGGTGCGCCACGCCACCTTCGCCGTGGCGTAACGGCCACGTAACAGTGAGTGGGGCCCGCTGCGGGTGGGCGCGCGTGGACCAGGGCGCGTCGGCCGGTATGACTCTTCCGCTATGTCGGGACATCGGCGTAGGTCGATCTAACATCCACGTACATCGATGGATGGCGGCGCTGCCGCCGACGACAGGGGAGTGAGATGCTCAGACGACAACTGCTGCGCGCGGCCGGAGCCGTGCTGGCGGCGGTGCTCGCGGCGGCCGGGGTGCAGGTCGCCACCGGTGCGCCGGCCTCCGCCGCCCGCACCGTCTACTACGACGCGAGCCGGGCCGGCGAGTTCCGCACGAACTTCGACCAGGCCGCCCAGATCTGGAACAGCTCGGTCAGCAACGTCCGGCTGGTCCCGCGTACGCCGGGCAACGTCACCATCTACGTCGACAGCGGGTGGCCGCGCGCCCAGGTCACCGGACTCGGCTCCGGCCGCATCTGGATGGGCTGGACCGCGGTGAACCAGGGGTACGACCGCACGCGCATCGCGAGCCACGAGTTCGGCCACATCCTCGGCCTGCCCGACCGGCGTACCGGCCTCTGCTCCGACCTCATGTCCGGCAGCAGCGCACCGGTCTCGTGCCGCAACGCGTACCCCAGCAGCGCCGAGGCCTCGCGGGTGAACTCACTGTTCGCCGGCAGCCGCGCGACGGTGACCACCGGCACCTTCACCTGGGGTTCCGACGATGTCACGCCGTTGGTGGTGGGCGGGCGGCCGGCCACCGAGAACTACCCGTGGCTGGTCTACACGTCCGGCTGCACCGGCACGCTGATCAAGGCGAACTGGGTGGTCACCGCACGGCACTGCCCGACGCCGTCCTCGGTGCGCGTCGGCAGCGTCAACCGCACCAGCGGCGGCACGGTGGTCCGGGTCAGCCGCTCGGTCAGCCACCCGACGATCGACGTCAAGTTGCTGGCCCTGTCCAGCTCGGTCTCGTACGCCCCGGCGCCGATCCCGACGACCTCCGGTGCGGTCGGCACCGCCACCCGCATCATCGGCTGGGGCCTGACCTGCCCGAACCGGGGCTGCGGCTCCGCGCCGACCATCGCGCACGAGCTGGACACCTCGATCGTGTCGGACAGCCGCTGCATCGGCATCAACGGTCCGTACGAGATCTGCACCAACAACACCGGCGGCAACTCCGGCGCCTGCTACGGCGACTCCGGCGGCCCGCAGGTGCGCCGGATCGGCGGTGTGTGGAACCTGATCGGCGCGACCAGCCGGTCGGGCAACAACAACGCGACCTGCGCCACCGGCCCGTCCATCTACGGTGACCTGCCGTCGATCCGCTCCTGGATCAACACCCAGGTCGGCGGCCTCCCCGCCTGACGGTAAGGAAGGGCCCCTTCTTAACGCATCGCGTTGTAGAAGGGGCCCTTCTTAACGCCCCGGAGGGCCGGTGTGGTGTCACCGTCCGCTCACGGAGTGCGGTACGGTGCGGACCACGCCCGATCCCTCCGAGGTGAACATGCCTGCCGTGGCCGCGCTCGCTCTCACCCTGGCGCTCGCTCCCGCCCCGACGCCCTCCGTCTCGCCCGAGCCGTCGCCCTCTGGCGGGGTGGTCGGGGGTCTGCTCGGCGGAGTCGGGGGGCTGGTGGGCGATCTGCTCGACGGTGGCAGCAGCCCGTCGCCGGGTGCCACGCCGAGCGCCGGCACGCCCTCGGCGCCCGGGACCTCCGGGGAGCCGGCAGCGACGGCCTCGGCCCAGCCGGCAGCGCCCACTTCCGACGGTGCTCACGCGGTGCCGGGCCGCACCGGCGGCGGCGCGGGCGTCCGCGCCCCGGGTGAGCCGACGCCGACCGGGTCGGCCGCGAGCGATCCGCCGGAGGCACTGCCGGGTCCGGCGGTGGACAGCGGCGGCGAAACCGGCCGGCTCCTCGTGTACGCCCTCGCCGTCGGCGTGGCGGCCGTACCGGTGCTGCTGGCCCTGCGGCGGCGCAGGGTCCCAGCCGGAGCCCCGGTGGCGCCGGAACGCTCCGCCGCCGCGCCTGGTCCCACCGGCCCGGACCCGGAGCCGGCACCGGACAACGTGTCCCGGCTGCCGACCGACCTCAACGCCATCTACGAGCTGGGCCGCCTCGACGAGCGCCTCAGCCAGGAGCGCAACCGGCCCTCGTGACCGGAGCCTGGCCGCCGGCCGGGCTCAGCCGCCTGAGGTGTTAGGAAGGGCCCCTTCTACAACGCGAGGCGTTAAGCAGGGGCCCTTCCTTCCACCCGGCCACGGCGTTACCGACCGGACAGGCCACGCAGGTCAACTCAATGCTCCGGACCGGCCATCGGCCGGATGCCGGCGACGAGTCACCCGGTCCTGCGCATTCCGCTGGTTGCTCCGCCGGCCACGCATCCTCTACGGTCTGCTCAGCGGTGGCGCGGTGCGGTCCGCAGCCGACGACCGCTGGGTGGCGCGTAAGCGGCCCGGGATGGTGGAGTCCCGGGATCGTCCCGCCGGCGCCGGTCAGCGTCCGTGTGATCCCCAGCTCGTGAGCCCTGGGCGCCGTGCGCCCGGTTCCGGGCCGGGACGCACCGACCCCACCGGGAGCACCCGTGTATCTCACCCCGCACGAGCAGGACCGCCTGCTCGTCCACGTCGCGGCCGACGTCGCGCGCCGGCGGCGCGACCGTGGCCTGCGACTCAACTACCCCGAGGCCGTCGCGGTGATCACCGCCTTCCTGCTGGAGGGGGCCCGCGACGGCAGCACCGTGGTCGACCTCATGTCCGCCGGGCGCACCGTCCTCGGCCGGGACGACGTGCAGGACGGCGTCCCCGAGCTGCTGAGGGAGGTGCAGGTGGAGGCGACGTTCCCGGACGGCACCAAGCTGGTGACGGTGCACCACCCGATCCCGTGATCCCGGGCGAGGTCCTGCCCGCTCCCGGTCCGGTCGAGATCAACGCCGGGCGGCCGGTGACCACCCTGCTCGTCGTCAACACCGCCGATCGCCCGGTGCAGGTGGGGTCGCACTACCACTTCGCGGAGGCGAATCCGGCGCTGCGCTTCGACCGGGCCGCCGCCTGGGGGCACCGGCTGGCGGTGCCGGCGGGGACGTCGGTGCGCTTCGAACCGGGTGTCAGCCGGGAGGTCGACCTGGTCCCGCTGGGCGGCGCGCGGGTCGTGCCCGGCCTGCGGGGTGCCTGCGCCGGCCCGCTCGACGGCCGCGCCCGGGGTCGCGCCGCCGACTCCGACGACCGCTCCGACGGTACGAACGGAGGGCCCACCGCATGAGCGCGGTCGCACGGGACCGGTACGTCGCCCTGTACGGGCCGACCACCGGTGACCGGATCCGGCTGGCCGACACCAACCTGCTGATCGAGGTGGAGCAGGACCACTGCGCCGGCGGCGACGAGGCCGTCTTCGGCGGCGGCAAGGTCATCCGCGAGTCGATGGGCCAGTCCCGGGCGACCCGCGCGGACGGCGCCCTCGACACGGTGATCACGGGTGCGGTGGTGCTGGACCACTGGGGCGTGGTCAAGGCCGACGTGGGTGTCCGCGACGGGCGGATCGTGGCGCTGGGCCGCGCCGGCAACCCGGACACCATGGACGGTGTCCATCCCGACCTGGTGATCGGTCCGGCGACCGAGGTGATCGCAGGCAACGGTCGCATCCTCACCGCCGGGGCGGTCGACACCCACGTCCACTTCATCTGCCCGCAGATCGTCACCGAGGCCCTCGCCAGCGGCATCACCACCCTGGTCGGCGGGGGCACCGGGCCGGCCGAGGGCACCCGGGCCACCACGGTCACCCCGAACGCCTGGCACCTGGCCCGGATGCACGAGGCCCTCGACGCGTTCCCGGTGAACGTGCTGCTGCTCGGCAAGGGCAACACGGTCTCCACCGAGGCGCTGTGGGAGCAGTTGCGGGCCGGGGCCGGCGGCTTCAAGCTGCACGAGGACTGGGGCACGACGCCCGCCGCGATCGACGCCTGCCTGCGGGTGGCCGACGCCTCCGGCGTGCAGGTCTCGATCCACACCGACACCCTCAACGAGGCCGGTTTCGTGGCCGACACGCTGCGGGCGATCGGCGGGCGGGCCATCCACTCGTACCACACCGAGGGGGCCGGCGGCGGCCACGCGCCGGACATCATCACCGTGGCCGGCGAGCCGAACGTGCTGCCGTCGTCGACCAACCCGACCCGCCCGTACACCCGCAACACCCTGGCCGAGCACCTGGACATGCTGATGGTCTGCCACCACCTCAATCCGGCGGTGCCGGAGGACCTGGCGTTCGCCGAGAGCCGGATCCGACCGTCCACGATGGCCGCCGAGGACCTGCTGCACGACCTGGGCGCGATCTCGATCATCGGCTCGGACGCGCAGGCGATGGGGCGCGTCGGGGAGGTGATCCTGCGGACCTGGCAGAGCGCGCACGTCATGAAGGCCCGGGTCGGCGCGCTGCCCGGCGACGGCGCGGCGGACAACCACCGGGCCCGGCGGTACGTCGCGAAGTACACCGTCTGCGCGGCCATGGCGAACGGCCTGGACGGTGAGATCGGCTCGGTCGAGCCGGGCAAGCTCGCCGACCTGGTGCTGTGGGATCCGGCCTTCTTCGGCGTCCGCCCGCACCTGGTGCTCAAGGGCGGCTTCATCGCGTACGCCCAGATGGGCGACGCGAACGCGTCGATCCCGACGCCGCAGCCGATGCTGCCGCGCCCGATGTTCGGCGGCTACGGCGTGGCGCCCGCCGCCACCAGCCTCGCCTTCGTGGCGCCGGCCGCGCTCGACGCCGGGCTGCGGCTGGACGTACGGCGGCGGGTCGTCCCGGTGGCCGACGTGCGGTCGCGGGGCAAGGCCGACCTGCCGAACAACGGTGCGATGCCGCACATCGAGGTGGATCCGGACACCTTCACCGTCCGCGTCGACGGGGCGGTGGTGGAGCCGGATCCGGTGCCGGAGCTGCCGATGTCCCAGCGGTACTTCCTGTTCTGATGGGCACGCGCAGCCTGCTCCTGCTCCTCGCCGACGGGCGTTTCCCCGCCGGGGCGCACGCCCACTCCGGTGGCCTGGAGGCGGCCGTCGCCGCCGGTCGGGTCACCGACCTGGCCACCCTCGCGGCGTTCCTGCGCGGTCGGCTCGCCACCGCGGGGCTGGTCGGCGCGGCGTTCGCGGCGGCGGCGCACCGGGCCGTCCCGGCCGGCGACCGGGCGGCCGTCCTGGCCGTGCTGGACGCCGAGCTGGACGCGCGTACCGCCGCACCGGCGCTGCGGACGGTGTCCCGCCGGCAGGGCCGGGCGCTGCTGCGCGCCGGGCGGGCGATCTGGCCGGACGCCCCGTTCGGCGACCTGCCGGGTGGCGGCGTGGGCCCGCACCAGCCGCTGGTGTTCGGGCTGCTCGGCGCTGCCGCCGGGCTGAGCCGGGCCGACACCGCGCTGGCCGCCGCCTACGGGACGGTGACCGGTGCGGCCAGCGCCGGGGTGCGGCTGCTCGGCCTCGACCCGTACCAGGTCCAGGCGTTGCTGGTCACCCTGGCGGGCGCCTGCGACGCCACCGCCGCCGACGCGGGGCGGGCCGCCGACGGCCCGCCGGCGGAGCTGCCGGCCGCCGCCGCGCCGCTCGCCGACATCCATGCCGAAGTCCACGCCACCTGGGAGGTGCGTCTCTTTGCGTCCTGAGATCGAGCACGACGAGTCCGTTCCGCACACCCATCCCGAGCCCGGCGTCGACCCGCACGCGCCGCTCGCCCCCGCCGGCCGTGCGCTGCGGGTCGGCATCGGCGGACCGGTCGGCTCCGGCAAGACCGCCCTGGTCGCGGCGCTCTGTCGGGCCTTCGCCGGCGAACTGCGGCTGGGCGTGGTCACCAACGACATCTACACCACCGAGGACGCCGACTTCCTCAAGCGGGCCGGGGTGCTCGACCCGGCGCGGATCCGCGCGGTGGAGACCGGCTGCTGCCCGCACACCGCGATCCGCGACGACATCGGTGCGAACCTGGACGCCGTCGACGAGCTGGCCGAGGCGGTCGGCCCGCTGGACCTGGTGCTGGTGGAGAGCGGCGGGGACAACCTGACCGCCACCTTCAGCCGGGGCCTCGTGGACCGGCAGATCTTCGTGGTCGACGTGGCCGGCGGGGACAAGGTGCCCCGCAAGGGCGGGCCGGGGGTGACCGCCGCCGACCTGCTGGTCATCAACAAGACCGACCTGGCGCCGATGGTCGGCGCGGATCTGTCCGTGATGGACCGGGACGCCCGGGCCCGGCGGGGCGACCTGCCCACGGTGTTCCTCTCCATCGCACAGGACCCGCTGGCCGTGCGGGTCGCCAACTGGATCCGTCACGAGGTGGCGCACCACCGGGTGTCCGTCGCCGTGCCCGCCGGACCGGCCTGATGCGGGCCACCGCCCGGCTGGTCGCCCGGACCGACGGTCGCGGTCGCACCATCCTGCCGGAGCTGCGCGGGGAACCCCCGGTGCTGCTGCGCCAGGTGCCCGGCCGGGCCGGTGGCGTGACGGTGTATGTCGTCGGCGGGGCGGCCGGGCCGCTCGCCGGCGACGACCTGCGGCTCGACGTCGAGGTGGGGCCTGGCGCGGCGGTCCGGGTGCACACGGTGGCCGCCTCGGTGGCCCAGCCCGGCCACCCCGGCGCCGTCTCCCGGATGCGGGTCCGGGCGAGTGTGGCGGCCGGCGCCAGCCTGCACTGGCTGCCCGAGCAGCTGGTCGCGGTGGCCGGCTGCGCGCACGTCGCGGACTCCAGCGTCGAGGTGGCCGACGGTGGGACGCTGCTCTGGCGGGACGAGCTGGTCTGCGGCCGGCACGGCGAGCCGTCCGGCGACGCGGTTGTCCGCACCAGCGTGGACCACGGGGGCCGTCCCCTGCTGCGGCAGTCCCTCGCGGTCGGGCCGGACGCGCCCGGCTGGTCCGGGCCGGCCGTGCTCGACGGCGCGCCGGCCACCGGCACACTGCTGGTGGTGGATCCGGGCCGGCCGGCCGGGCCGCCCCTGGTGACCGTGGGCGGGGCCGTCGCCCGGCTGCCGCTGGCCGGCGGCCGGGCCACCCTGTGGACCGCGACGGCCCGAGACGCGCACACCCTGCGGGAGAGCCTGACGCCGCCGATCTGATCCGCCCGCGGGCACACGGCGATAGTCACCTGTGGTGGCCTCCTCGGTTGGCCGGACTCCGTGGACCGCCGCATGGTACGAGTGGTCGGTGAGTGCTGACGACCACCGGCGACACGTTGACCGGTCCCGGCTCGATCGCGGGGCTGAGCAGGTGAAGGTCGCCGCGGGCCGGGCCCGGGGTCGAGGTGGCCAGGCGGGTCGGCTGCGGCTGCACCAGCTCGAGGTCGCTCTGGTGATCTCTCTGCAGGCGGGGCTCGCCGCCGCGCTGGCCTGGTGGATCGGCCACGACGTGCTGGGCAACTCCTCGCCGGTCTTCGCGCCCTCCGCCGCGGTGGGTACGATCGTCGCCGCGCTCGGCCAGCGTGCCCGCCGCACCGGCGAACTGCTGCTCGGCGTCGGACTGGGTATCGTCACCACCGACTTCCTGCTGACACTTCTGGGTACCGGCTTCTGGCAGACCGGTTTCGTTGTCGCCTGCGCCATCCTGACCACGCTCCTGCTGTTCGGGGGCAGCGGGTCGGCCGTCGGGCAGGCCGGCGGTACGGCGGTGCTGCTGGCGACCCTGGCACCGGCGCAGCAGAACCTCGAATGGCCGAGGATCGTCGAGGCGGCGGTCGGCAGCGCCGTCGGACTCGTGGTGGTCATGTTGCTGCTGCCGATCAACCCGATGCGGATCCTCGACCGCGACGCGGCCCCGATCTACGGGTGCCTCGCCGACCAGCTGAGGGAGGTCAGCTCAGCGCTGGCGACCCACGATCAGCAGCGGGCGGTCCGGGCGCTGGACACGCTCCGCGGCCTGGGACCCGACCTCGACCGGATGCACCAGGCGCTCAGCGGCGCCGAAGAGGTGGTCAGCCTGGCGCCGGCGCGCTGGCGGCGCCGCCAGGATGTGGAGCGCTTCGCCCACGCGACCGTCTACCTGGAGCGGGTCATCGAACACAGTCGAGGGCTGGCCCGCCGGTCGGCGCTGGCGCTGCAGTACGACGAGCCGATCCAACCCGACCTGTCCGTGGGCGTCGGCCACCTCGCCGACGGGGTCGAGTCGCTGCGCCGCGAGCACCGGGCCGGGCGTCCCCCCGAGGGGACCAAGCAGAAGGTACGCGATGCGGTGCAGGCGGCCGGACGAGCCCGAGCCCGGGGAGTCAACGACTTCGGAGATGCGGTGGTGACCCAGCTCCGCACCGCCGCGAGCGACCTGCTCCGCGCCACCGGTTACGACCCGACGTCGGCGAATGAGGAGGTACGGAACGCGATCCGGGACGGAGAGGACTCAGTTCACCGGCCCGGATGAGCCGGGAAACCGAAGCCTGACGGTCAGGCGGTGGCCGGGACGGGGCGGCGGGCCGGGTCCAACCGGCCGATCAGGGCGTCGAGGTGGCGGGCCAGGTCGGCGTTGGCGGAGGTGGCCAGCTCGGCCAGGTTGGCGCGGACCAACCCGTCGACGCGCTCGTGCTCGCGCCGCCCCCGGGCGGTCAGGTACGCGCGGATGCGGCGCCGGTCGAGCGGGTCGACCCGGCGGAACACCAGGTTGCGGTCGACGAGCTGGTCGACCAGCTTGGTCAGCGTGCCCGGGGGCAGGGACGCCTCGGCGGCCACCTCGGTCATCGGGTGGCCGAGGCCGTCGGAGAGCAGGCAGAGCACGCGCCACGCCTCGATGCTGAGCGACTCGGCGGCGAGGAGCGCGCCGACTCGGTGCGACAGGAGGCGTTCGGCGCGGGTGAGCAGCCGAAGCAGGTCGGCTGGCGTTCCGGGACGGTCAGACATGGCTCTCCCGCCTGGCGGTGGCTCCGCCATCGTACCGAGCCGTCCCGCTGGGTGGGGAGCGCTGGTCAGCGCCGATGGCGTACGGCCACCATATGTTCATGTCCGCACCGGTTCCGGGGTCCGGGCGCCCGTGGGCGGGGGAGCGCCGCACCGCCGGGGCGTCCTGGCTCACCGTCGACCGGGACGTGGTCAGCGTCGCGCTGGTCTACCCGATGCGCGGGCCGGCGGGGATGTTCGGGCCGAGCTGTGAGCTGTGCGCGCAGCTCGCGGTGGAGGAGGTGAACCGCCGCGGCGGGGTGCTGGGCCGGGAACTGCGGCTGGTGCCGGTGGACGGCGGCGCGCCCCCGGCCGAGGTGGCCGCCGAGGTGGAGGCGCTGGTCTCGGTGGGCGCCGTGCAGGGCGTCACCGGATGGCACATCTCCTCGGTGCGCCAGGCGGTCGCCCCGCGCATCGCGCACCGCGTGCCGTACGTCTACACGGCACTGTACGAGGGCGGCGAGCGTACCGAAGGGGTCTTCCTCACCAGCGAGACGCCGGACGCGCAGCTCTGGCCCGCGATGCGGCTGCTCGCCGGCGAGCTGGGGGCGCGGCGCTGGTTCGTGGTGGGCAACGACTACGTGTGGCCGCGACGGACGGCGCGGGCGGCCCGGCGGTACGCACTGCGCAGCGGCGGCCGCGTCGTCGGGCAGCACTTCCTGCCCCTGGAGACGCACGCGTTCGCCGAGGTGCTGGGCCGGATCGAGCGCAGCGACGCCGACACGGTGCTGATGCTCCTGGTCGGCGCGGACGCGGTGCGCTTCAACCGGGCGTTCGCGCGGTCCGGTCTGGACCAGCGGTGCCTGCGCCTGAGCACGTTGATGGACGAGAACATGCTGCTGGCCAGCGGGGCGACCGCCACCCGGCGGCTGTTCAGCACGGCCGGCTTCTTCGCCGGCCTGGTCACCCCGGAGAACCTGGACTTCCACGGCGCGTTCGGGCGGCGGTTCGGGGTGGAGGCGCCGCCGCTGGGCAGCCTGGGGGAGTCCTGCTACGAGGGGGTCATGCTGCTCGCCGCGCTGATCGCGAAGGCCGGCACGCTGGACGTACGCGCGGTGGAGGCGTCCGCCGACGTGGTGTCGTACGACGGGCCGCGCGGCGAGCTGCGCCTGCGGCGCCGGCACGTCCGCCAGCGCATCTACCTGGCCGAGGCGGACAGGCTGGACTTCACCGTCCTGGCCGAGCTGTGACCCGGGTGCCTTGACAGGCCGACCCATCGGCCGCCTAAGATGCTTCCTGCGTGAAGCATCCAGGATGGATCCGGAATTCACGCGCGCCGTGACGCGAGGCGGTAATTGCCGCCGAGAGCGTCGGGAATTTGCATGCCGGTGCCCGTACGCCGATTTTCCGTCGGCGTGGCGCCGGCATTCTTCGTGCCGATCCGAAGGCGATCGGAAACAGTCAATTGAGGAGCGGGAAACATCCGCGCAACGAAGCGGATCGAAGCTTTCCCTGCCCGATATCCGATGCGCGGCGCCCGGCCGGTGTCCACCCGCCGACCGCTCGCCGCCGACACCATCCACAACGGACCGCACCGCGACACCGACGTCAACCACGACATCGCCGAAACGATCGCCGACAACTGATCGGCGCACCAGACCGCTGCTCCACGCTTCTGTGCAAGGAGAACCGATGTCACTGATCCGGGGCCGCCGCATCCTGGCGGGTGCCATGACCCTGGTCGCCGCGGCCGCCTTGGCCGCGTGCGGCAGCAAGACCACCGACACCGACACCGCCGCGGGCGTCAGCGCCGACGTCTCTGGCGACACGGTGAAGGTCGGACTGCTCAACTCGCTCTCCGGCACCATGGCGATCAGCGAGGTCACCGTCCGAGACGCGATCCTGCTCGCCGTCGAGGAGATCAACGCCGCCGGCGGGGTCCTCGGCAAGAAGATCGAGCCGGTCGGCGAGGACGGCGCCTCGGACTGGCCCACCTTCGCCGAGAAGGCGGAGAAACTGATCAGCCAGGACCGGGTCGCCGCGGTCTTCGGCTGCTGGACCTCGGCCAGCCGCAAGGCGGTCAAGCCGGTCTTCGAGAAGAACAAGGCACTGCTGTTCTATCCCGTCCAGTACGAGGGCCTGGAACAGTCGCCGTACATCTTCTACACCGGCGCGACCACAAACCAGCAGATCGTTCCCGGGCTCGACTACCTCAAGGCCCAGGGCGTGAAGTCGGTCTACCTCGTGGGCAGCGACTACGTCTTCCCGCGGACGGCCAACAAAATCATCAAGGCGTACGCGGAAGCGAACGGAATGACCGTCTCCGGGGAGGACTACGCCCCGCTCGGGTCCACCGAGTTCGGCACGATCGTCAACAAGGTGAAATCGTCCGGCGCGAACGCCGTCTTCAACACGCTGAACGGGGACAGCAACGTCGCCTTCTTCAAGGAGTACACCTCCGCCGGGCTCACCGCCGCCAGCCTGCCGGTGGTGTCGGTGTCGATCGCCGAGGAGGAGGTCAAGGGCATCGGCACGCAGTACCTCAAGGACCAGCTGACGGCCTGGAACTACTACCAGACCACGCCGGGCGCGGCGAACGAGAAGTTCGTGGCCGCGTACAAGAAGAAGTACGGCGCGGACAAGCCGACCAGCGACCCGATGGAGGCCGCGTACGTCTCGGTCCACCTGTGGAAGGCGATGGTCGAGAAGGCCGGCAGCTTCGACGTGGAGAAGGTGCGCGCCGCCGCCGACGGCATCACCTTCGAGGCGCCGGAGGGCCTGGTCACCGTCGACGGCACCACCCAGCACATCGCCAAGACCGCCCGGATCGGCAAGATCGGCGCGGACGGGCTGATCACCGAGGTGTGGAACTCCGGCCAGCCGATCGAGCCGGACCCGTACCTCAAGAGCTACCCCTGGGCGAGCGGCCTGAGCTGACCGACGTGGCCCGGGCGGCGGCCCTGCCGCCCGGGCCACCCCACCCGTTCGGAGTGCGCACCGTGACAGTCCTCTTCGGCCAACTCTTCACCGGCATCAGCATCGGCGCGGTGCTGCTGCTCATCGCGCTCGGCCTCGCGCTGACCTTCGGCCAGATGAATGTGATCAACATGGCCCACGGCGAGTTCATCATGGCCGGCGCCTACACCACCTACGTCCTGCAGCAGATCATCACCGGCGCCGGTTGGTCGTTGCTGGTCGCGCTGCCGGTCGCGTTCGTGGTGGCCGGCGCGATGGGCGTGCTGCTGGAGGCGCTGCTGATCCGCCGCCTCTACGCCCGCCCGCTGGACACCCTGCTGGTCACGTGGGGCGTGTCGCTGATCCTCCAGCAACTTGCCCGGGACGTCTTCGGCAGCCCCAACGTACAGACCCGCGCACCGGAGCCGCTCACCGGCAACGTCGCGCTGCCCGGCGGGGTGACCGTCGCGAACAACCGCGTGTTCATCCTCGTCCTGGCGCTGGCCGCCGTGGCGGCGCTGACCCTGGCGCTGCGACTCACCCCGCTTGGCCGGCGGATCCGCGCCGTCGTGCAGAACCGCGACCTCGCCGCCGTCTCCGGCATCCCCACCGCCCGGGTGGACCGGATCACCTTCTTCGTCGGCTCCGGCCTGGCCGGTGTCGCCGGCGTCGCGCTCACCCTGCTCGGCCCGATCGGGCCCACCATGGGCACCAACCTCATCATCGACGCCTTCCTGGTCGTCGTGGTCGGCGGGATCGGCCAGCTCAAGGGCAGCGTGATCGTGGCGTTCGCGCTCGGCGTCCTCCAGGCCACCGGCGAGTACCTCACCACCCTGAGCGTCGCCAAGGTGATGGTGTTCATCGCCATCGTCGCGTTCCTCCAGTGGCGCCCCCAGGGCCTGTTCACCCTGCGTACCAGGAGCCTGGCATGACCGCCCTCGCCGGACCGCCCGCCACCACCGCCGTCGACGCCGCCCCGGCCGCCGGCCCACGCCCCGGCCGCGGCCGCCGCGCCGGCCGGCTGCGGACCGCCGTCGGGTTCGCGCTCGGCGCCGTCCTGCTGTTCGCCGCCGCGCCGCTGGCGCTGTCCGACTTCCGGCTGTCGCTGCTGGCCAAGTACCTGTGCCTGGCCGTGGTGGCGATCGGCATCGGCATCGCCTGGGGCCGCGGCGGCCTGCTCACCCTCGGCCAGGGCGTCTTCTTCGGACTCGGCGGCTACGCGATGGCCATGCACCTCAAGCTCGCCGACGCGGGTCCGGGCCAGATGCCCGACTTCATGCAGCTGTACGGGCAACTCGACGAGCTGCCGCTGTGGTGGCGTCCGTTCGCCAGCCCGTGGTTCGCCCTGCCGGCGACGGTGCTGCTGCCGATGGCGGTCGCCTTCGGGCTCGGGTCGCTGGTGTTCCGGCGGCGGGTACGCGGCGCGTACTTCGCCATCCTCAGCCAGGCCCTCGCCGCCGCCATGGTGATCCTGCTGATCGGCCAGCAGGGCACCACCGGAGGCACCAACGGGCTCACCGACATCCAGGGCTTCTTCGGCTACGACCTGGACGACCCGGTCAACCAGCGGACGGTCTACTTCCTCATCGCCGCCGCCCTGTTGGCGCTGCTGTGGCTGGCCCGCCAGCTGATCCAGAGCCGCTACGGCGAACTGCTGGTCGCGGTCCGCGACGGCGAGGAGCGGGTCCGTTTCCTCGGCTACGACCCGGCCACCGTCAAGCTGGTCGCCTACGTGACCGCCGCCGGCATGGCCGGCCTGGCCGGGGCGCTGTTCGTCCCGGCGGTCGGCATCATCTCGCCGGCGCTGATCGGGATCGTCCCGTCCATCGAGTTCGTCATCGGCGTCGCCGTCGGCGGTCGGGCCACCCTGCTCGGCCCGGTGCTCGGCGCAGTCGCGGTGGCGTGGGCGCGGACCGCCCTGTCCGAGCGGTTCCCGGGCACCTGGACGTACCTGCAGGGCGGCCTGTTCGTGCTGGTCGTGGCGTTCCTTCCGGGTGGCCTGGCGGCGCTGTGCAGCCGCCGGCGCGGCACCGGCGGCGGGCCGCTGACCCGGCTGCGCCGGCGCCGGACGGAGGCGGCGGCGTGAGCGGGCCGGACGGGCTGGTGATCCGCGACCTGCGGGTCAGCTTCGACGGTTTCACCGCCGTCGACGGGGTGAGCCTGGAGGTACCGCCCGGGGACATCCGGTTCCTCATCGGTCCCAACGGGGCCGGCAAGACCACCCTGGTCGACGCGGTCACCGGGCTGGCTCGGGCCACCGGCTCGGTGCGCTTCGGTGTACACGAGCTGCTGGGCCGGCCGGTGCACCGGATCAGCCGCCTCGGGGTGGGTCGGACCTTCCAGACCGCGTCGGTCTTCGAGGAGCTGTCCGTCCTGCAGAACCTCGACATCGCGGCCGGAGCGCGGCGGAGCTGGGGGACGCTGGCCCGGCGGCGGCGCGGGGTGCCGGACGAGGTGGCCGCGGCGCTGGACACCGTCGGGTTGGCCGGGCACGCCGGCCGGCTCGCCGGCACCCTCGCCCACGGCCAGAAGCAGTGGCTGGAGATCGGGATGCTGCTGATGCAGGACGCGAAGTTGCTGCTCCTGGACGAACCGGTCGCCGGGATGAGCCACGAGGAGCGCGACGCCACCGGCGCTCTGCTGGAGACGGTGAGCCGCGACCGCACGGTGGTGGTGATCGAGCACGACATGGACTTCCTGCGCCGCTTCGCCCGGACGGTCACCGTGCTGCACGCCGGCCGGGTGCTCAGCGAGGGCACCGTGGCGCAGGTGCAGGCCGACCCCCGGGTACAGGAGGTCTACCTCGGCCACCCGGTCGACAGCGGTTCGAGCGGAGGTGAGGCGTGATGCTGGCACTGTGCGGGGTGTCCGCCGGGTACGGCCACAGCCGGGTGCTGCACGGCGTCGACCTGGCGGTGCCCACCGACGGCGTGGTCGCCGTGCTCGGTCACAACGGGGCCGGCAAGAGCACCCTGCTGCGGGTGGCCGCCGGGCTGCTGCGTCCGCACGCCGGCACAGTCGAGCTGGACGGCGAGGACGTCACCCGGCTCGCCCCGCACCGGCGGGTGGCGCGCGGGCTGGCGTACGTGCCGCAGGGGCAGCAGTGCTTCCCGCACCTGACGGCGGGGGAGAATCTGCGACTGGTGGCCGACGGGCGGCGCGACGGCGCGGCAGCCACCGCCGACGCGCTGGACCTCTTCCCGGCGTTGCGGCCGCTGCTGCGGCGACGCGCCGGCCTGCTCTCCGGCGGGCAGCGGCAGCAGCTCGCCCTGGCCCGGGCCCTGATCACCCGGCCCCGGCTGCTGATGCTCGACGAGCCGACCGAGGGCATCCAGCCGTCCGTGGTGACCGAGATCCAGGACCGGATCGTCGGGCTCACTCGGCAGGCCGGCATCAGTGTGCTGCTCGTCGAGCAGCACCTGGGCTTCGCGCTGCGGGTGGCCGACCGCTACCACGTGCTGGAATCCGGTCGGGTGACGTCGGCCGGCGACGCCGGCGCCGGCGCGGGCGCCGCGGTCCGGGCCGCCCTGGCGGTGTGAGGGCACGGGTGTCGGGTCGCCCTCCGTGAGGTGCTCGTATCCTTTCGGCGAACCCCTTCGGAACGCGCCGGCCCGGGCCGGCGCGCCCCGGCACCGGCTGCGCGGACGAAAGGACACGGTGTGAGCACCGAGACGTTGGAGTTCCAGGCCGAGGCCCGTCAGCTGCTCCAGCTGATGGTCCACTCGATCTACTCGAACAAGGACGTCTTCCTGCGGGAGCTGATCTCGAACGCGTCGGACGCGCTGGACAAGCTGCGCCTCGCGTCGCTGGTCGACAAGGATCTCCAGGTCGACACGTCCGACCTGCACATCGCCATCGAGGTCGACAAGGCGGCGCGCACCCTGACGGTGCGGGACAACGGCGTCGGCATGTCCCGGGACGAGGTCGTCCAGGTGATCGGCACGATCGCCAAGTCGGGCACCGCCGAGCTGCTGCGCAAGCTGCGCGAGTCGACCGACGCCGGCGCCTCGCAGGAGCTGATCGGCCAGTTCGGCGTCGGCTTCTACGCCGCGTTCATGGTCGCCGACCGGGTCGAGCTGGTCACCCGCCGGGCGGGGGAGACCGGTGGCACCCGCTGGGAGTCGACCGGCGAGGGCACGTACACGATCGCCCCGGTCGAGGACGCGCCGCAGGGCACCGCCGTCACCCTGCACCTCAAGCCGGCCGACACCGACGACAACCTGCACGACTACACCGCCGAGTGGACCATTCGGCAGATCGTCAAGCGGTACTCCGACTTCATCGCCCACCCCATCCGGATGGCCGTCGAGCGGCCCGGCGCGGACGGCGGCGAGCCCACCACCGAGGTGGCCACCCTCAACTCCATGAAGGCGCTGTGGGCGCGGCCCCGCGACGAGGTCGAGCCGGCCGAGTACCACGAGTTCTACAAGCACGTCAGCCACGACTGGGCCGACCCGCTCGAGATCGTGCACATGCGGGGTGAGGGGACCTTCGAGTACGAGGCGCTGCTCTTCCTGCCCTCGCACGCCCCGCTCGACCTGTTCGCCCCGCAGGGCCGACGCGGCGTGCAGCTCTACGTCAAGCGCGTCTTCATCATGGACGACTGCGAGGCGCTGATGCCGGGGTACCTGCGCTTCGTCAAGGGCGTGGTCGACGCGCACGACCTGTCGCTGAACATCTCCCGGGAGATCCTCCAGCAGGACCGGCAGATCCAGGTCGTCCGTCGTCGGCTGGTGAAGAAGGTCCTCGCCACGGTCAGGGACCTCAAGGCCGACCAGCCGGAGAAGTACCGCACCTTCTGGGCCGAGTTCGGCGCCGCGGTCAAGGAGGGCCTGATCGACGACACGGAGAACCGGGACACCCTCCTGGAGATCCTGTCGGTCGCCTCGACCCACGACGCCGCCGAGCCGACCGACCTCGCCGGCTACGTCGGCCGGATGAAGGACGGCCAGACCGACATCTACTACGCCACCGGCGAGAACCGCGCCACCATCGAGAATTCGCCGCACATGGAGGCGTTCCGCGCCAAGGGCTACGAGGTGCTGCTGCTCACCGACCCGGTCGACGAGGTGTGGGTGGAGCGGGTCGGCGAGTACGACGGGAAGACGCTGCGCTCGATCGCCAAGGGCCAGGTCGACCTGGACACCGAGGAGGAGAAGAAGGAGGCCGAGGCCGAGCGGGAGCGGCAGCGCACCGAGTACGCCGACCTGCTCGCCTGGCTGAGCGGCGCGCTCGCCGACCAGGTCAAGGAGGTCCGCCTGTCGTCCCGGCTGACCACCTCCCCGGCCTGCGTCGTCGGCGACGCCCACGACCTCACGCCCACGCTGGAGAAGATGTACCGGGCGATGGGCCACGAGGTGCCGCAGGTCAAGCGGATCCTCGAGCTGAACCCGGCCCATCCGCTGGTGAGCGGCCTGCGCAAGGCCCGGGAGCAGGGCGGCACCGAGGAGTCGCTGACCGAGACCGCCGAGCTGCTGTACGGCATGGCGCTGCTTGCCGAGGGCGGGGAACTGGCCGACCCGTCCCGGTTCACCCGGATCCTCGCCGAGCGCCTCGCCCGTACCCTCTGACCGGCGGCGGGGACGCCGCGATGGCGGCGTCCCCGGCGTCAGGTCGCGGTGCTCCGCCGGGACGCCACCCACCAGCCGGCCGTCGCCACGACGGCGACGGCGCCGCTGAGCAGGAACGGCGCGACCAGGCCGGCCCGGGCGGCGAGTACGCCGCCGGCGAGGGCGCCGAGGGCCGTGCAGCTGTAGGTGAGCGTGCGGGAGGCGGCCACGACCCGGCCGAGCAGCCCGTCGGGTACGAGCCGCTGCCGGAGCGACAGCGCGGCGACGTTGAGGACGGCGAACGACGCGCTGGTGGTGACCACGACGACCACGGCCGTGACGCGGCTCGGGGCGACGACCCGCAGGACGGGAACGCCGCCGGTGAGCGCCAGCGTCGCCGTCAGGACGTGGCGGTGCCGGAACCGGCGCGCCACCGCCCATCCGCTCTCCGGACCGGCTGGTACGAGCGGCGCGACCGCCACCGCCGCGCGCCGTCCATAGACTGAGATATCTGGATCCTCGTGCCGTGCCGAGGAGGCACATCGATGAATGAGGTTGGTGCTCGACGACGTACGCGGGCCGCAGCCGCTGCCCTCCTGATCTTCCTGGTCCTGACCGGTTCCGGCTGTTCGCTGCTGCATGGTGACGAGGAGCCCGCCGACCGGGATCGGTTGACGCTGAGCGATGACGGATTCTCGCTCGCCGAGTTCGGCGACTCCATTGAACAGGCCAGCGGGCGGTTGCGTGAGCGCTGGGGTCCGGAGGAGGTCCGCGAGATGGTCTGCGAAAGCTCGGCGACGTCGAGGATCCTTGCCTGGGACGGAGTGGTGCTCGTCTTCAACGACCGCGGGCTGGCCGGTTACCTCTTCGGTCCCCGGGCGGATGATCCGATCACCCCTGTCGCCTGGGACGTTGGGAAGGCGTCGACGGACCAGGGACTGCGCCTCGGCGACACCGTGGCGAGGGCTCGCGAATTGTACGGCCGGAACTTCGTTCTGACGGAGACCAGCCTCGGTCCCGAATGGTGGGTGGAAACCGACGCGGTCGGGGAGCACTCGATCAGGGGCTTCGCCACGGGCCTCGGCCCGAGGGACACCATCGCCCGCATCGGTGCAGGCGATCTGTGCGCGGTGCGATGACGGGACGGCCCCCCCGGCGGCCGTTACGGGTCGCGCGCGGCTGACGCTCTCGACGTGCTCAGGTAGGCCGTGGTCAGCAGGATCTCGATGACCAGTGCTCCCGCCATACCGAGGACCGCGCCGAGGACGAGCAGGTCCGGCTCCCGCGTACGCTCCCGCTCTACGTCCACGAGGTCGATCGACACCGCGGGTACGGGAAGCCGGTCCTCGTTGGCGCCGGGCACCCGAGACGAGGTCAGCGAGTACCTGGTGATCGAACCTTCGGACTCGCCCGGCCGGCTTACGCCGTCCGTCTCGAAGCGGTCCACCTTGTAGGCGCCTGTGTGGACGGAGACGGTGCCGCCAGCGGATGCCGCCGATCCGCGCTCGCCGGCGACGTCGATACGCGCTGTGCGTACAAACTTGTACTGGCTGGAGTGGGACAGGCTGCCGTTCCGGAGGCTGACCGAGACCTGGGACGGTGCCGGCAGCGTCTGCGGGATGAGTACGAGATATGACTCGTCCCGCTCGCCGAGTCCGGGCGTACCGACATGTCGCCAGCCGTCAGAACCGATCGACCTGCCGTCGTCCGCCCGCGCGTTCAGCCTGACGACGTCAACCTTGTCTCCGGTAGGTGAACTGAGGGTCAGCGGCTCACCCGGCGACCAGTCGGCGAGGGTCAACGTGATGGTTGTGGTGGTAATCGTGTCGCCAATGGCCACGTCGAAGGAGAGCGACTCGATCTTTGCCGGGACGTCGGCGACGTAGGTCGGACTACCACTGTTCTCCTGGATCGGTGCGGACCGGTAGGCCACTCTCCCGTAGCCGACACCGCTCGCGGTGGCAGTCACCAACAGCAGTAGTGCCAGGGCGACCAGTTGTCGCTTCGCTATGGTGCGTTGGCGGCCACCGTCGCGCTGTCGCCTTCGGACGAGCGCGGGGCCCGGAAGTGCGTCCCTCTCCGACCTGGTACGGGCACCAGCTGGATCGCCACGGTCATCCGCCGGTAGGGACGGCTCGTCCTGGTCACCGTGCTGCTCGACGGCAGGGGGCGGTACCCAGAGGCCGCTCTGGACCTGCCGCCAGGACGTGAACCGGTCGCTCTGGAACCTTGTTTCCCGCCTCGGCCCTGGTCGAGCGATCAATCTCTGGCCTCCCCGCTGCCGGGCCGCTTCAGGCGCACTGCCGCCACCTTGCCAGCGTCCGGCGGGCGCTGTCGACTCTGCCCGGTCACCGCCTCCGCGCGAGCGGTGGGCTCCAGGCGGCGCCTGGAGCCCACGGCCGTTGCTGCTACCAGAGCACGCCGGGCATCGGGATCTCGGTGCCGACGGCGAAGAAGTCGTGCCACTTCACGCCGGTGCCGACGAACGACGAGCCGGTGGACCGGGCGACGAAGGCGTCCGCCGCCGAGCCCCGGGTGAAGACCACCAGATCGTCGCGGCCGTCGCCGGTGTAGTCACCGGCACCCGGCACCTCGCTGCCGTAGGCGAAGGAGTCGTGCCACTTCACGCTCGTGCCCATGAAGGACGAGCCGTTGGACAGCGCCACGTACACGTCGCCGGTGGAGCCCCGGGTGAAGGTGGCGATGTCGTCGCGGTTGTCGCCGTTGAAGTCGCCGACGGTCGGGATCTCCGAGCCGACGGCGAAGAAGTCGTGCCACTTCACGCTCGTGCCCACGAACGACGAGCCGTTGGACAGGGCCACGTACGCGTCGGCGCTGCCGCTGCGGGTGAAGGTGACGATGTCGTCGCGGTTGTCGCCGTTGAAGTCGCCGACCATGGGGATCTCCCAGCCGACGGCGAAGAAGTCGTGCCACTTGATGCTCGTGCCCACGAACGACGAGCCGTTGGAGAGGGCGACGTAGACGTCGGCGGCGGCCCCGCGGGTGAAGGTGGCGATGTCGTCGCGGTTGTCGCCGTTGAAGTCCCCGACGACCGGGATCTCCGAGCCGACGGCGAAGAAGTCGTGCCACTTGACGGCGGTGCCGACGAACGACGAGCCGTTGGAGAGGGCGACGTAGACGTCGGCGGCGGCCCCGCGGGTGAAGGTGGCGATGTCGTCGCGGTTGTCGCCGTTGAAGTCCCCGACGAGCGGCAACTCGGTGCCGAAGGCGAAGTTGTCGTGCCACTTCACCGACGTGCCGACGAAGGAGGAGCCATTCGACAGGGCGACGTAGACGTCACCGGCGCCACCCCGGGTGAAGGTCGCGATGTCCTCCCGGCCGTCGCCGTTGAAGTCGCCGTGGCTGCTGCCGAAGCCGTCGTTGCCGGAGAACAGCATCCGGTTCGGCGTCTCCGGGCGGGCGTCGGTGATGACGCCGGGGGTGGACTCGTTGATGATCATCGTGGCGATCTGCGCGGGCGTGCTCGACGGACTGCGCTGGCGGATCTTCGCCGCCGTGCCGGCCACGTGCGGCGACGCCATGGAGGTGCCGGAGAACACCGCGGTGGCGGTGTCGCTGGCAATGCCGGCGGAGGTGATGCCCGCCCCGGGCGCGAACAGGTCCACGCACCGGCCGAAGTTCGAGGTGCCGGACCGGGCGTCGGCCGAGGTCGCGTTCGCGACGGTGATCGCCGCCGGGACCCGGGCGGGGGAGAAACCGCAGGCGTCGGCGTTGTCGTTGCCGGCCGCGACGACGACCGGGATGCCGGCGGTGACCGCCCGGTTCACGGCGGCGTCGGCCGCGGTGTTGCCGCCGCCGCCGAGGCTGGCGTTGATGACCGCCGGCCGGGCCCCGTTGGCGATGACCCAGTCGACGCCGGACACGAACCACGACCACTGCCCGCTGTTCGCGCAGTTCAGCACCCGGACGGCGTGTATCCGGACGCCCTTGGCCACGCCGTGCGCCGCGCCGCCGACCGTGCCGGCGACGTGTGTGCCGTGCCCGTGGCAGTCGTTGCCGTTCTGCCCGTCACCGACGAAGTCCGCGTCCCGGGTGGCCCGGCCGCCGAAGTCGTTGTGGGTGGAGCGGATGCCGCTGTCCAGGACGTACGCGTGCACGCCCGCGCCGGTGTTCGGGTAGGTGTAGGCGCTGTTGAGCGGCAGCCGTGGCTGGTCGATGCGGTCCAGCCCCCACGACGTGGGGCTCGGCTGGACGTCCGTACCGGCGATCCTGGCGTCCTGCTCGACGAGCGCGACCGCCGGGTCCTTGCTGAGCGCCCGCGCGTCGGCGGCCGACATGCGCGTCGTGAAGCCGTTCAGCGACGTGAGGACGTGCTTCACACTGCCGTGGTGGCGGGCCGCCAACCGCTCACCGGCACGACGCGCGGGCTCCCGGTTGCCGTCCTTGAGCAGGACGATCCAACTGTCGGTGATGCCGCCGACGGCTGCCAGGCGGAAGGTGGTGGTGGCGCCGGCGTCGGGGGTGGGTGCGGCCTGAGCCGGACCCACGCCGGCCACACTGAGCGCCAGGGCGAGGCCCGCGACGATCAGTGCGTCTCTTTTTCTGGGCAATGTCGTTCCCTTCCCGTCGGCAGTGCTCGGCGAGTTGTTGCGGAATTTGTCTCGTCGAGCGATGGGCAATGGGAGTAGATCCCAGACAATTGCGAATTCTGTTACGTTGTCGGATGCTCGACCGCCGCAGCCCCTTCGTCGGCGGTGTGACCAGTCCTCTCGCTTTTGCCGCAGTCGTCATTCCTGTCGGAAAGCGGTCAGGAGATTAACGCCTTTTCCGTGGTTGCCGGCGGCCGTCGCACAGTTGGCCGCGACGGGAAGCCGTCGAGGTCAGGTATGGGTCGCGCGGCAGCCCGAAGGCCACGGTCCGCGTGCCCCGGAGGAGGCGTGAAGCGGATCGGGCGGCCTCCGTGGCCAGCATGGGAATCACGCCGGTTGGGTAACACCGGCGGGCATGAGCATGAGTACGGCGGAGCGCGCCGCAACGCCGACCGGGACCGGCGTCGGCACGGTCGCGGTCGTCGCGCACCGGAAGAAGACCCTCGGGGGCGGCCTGGACGCCCTGCGCGCCGACCTGATTGCGGCGGGCGTCGACGACCTGATCTGGTACGAGGTGCCGAAGAGCCGCAAGGCCCCGAAGAAGGTGCGCAAGGCGCTGAAGAAGGGTGCCGACCTGGTCTTCGTGTGGGGCGGTGACGGGATGGTGCAGCGCTGCGCCGACACCCTCGCCGGCACCGGCACGCCGATGGCGATCCTGCCCGCCGGCACGGCGAACCTCTTCGCCGCGAACCTGGGCATCCCGGAGGACCTGCCGGAGGCCGTCCGGATCGGTCTGCACGGCCCGCGTCGCGCCCTCGACCTGGGGAAGCTCAACGGCGAACACTTCGCGGTGATGGCCGGCGCCGGCTTCGACGGCGACCTGATCCGGGAGGCCGACCGGAAGCTCAAGGGCCGGCTCGGCAGGATCGCCTACCTGTGGACCGGGCTGCGGCACGTACGGGGCGAACTGGTGCCCACCCGGATCAGGGTCGACGGCGCCGAGTGGTTCGACGGCGAGGCGAGCTGCGTGCTGTTCGGCAACGTCGGCACGATCACCGGCGGCATCCCGGCGTTCGACGACGCCCGCCCGGACGACGGCGCCCTGGAGGTCGGGGTGTCGACCGCGAACGGTGCGGTCGACTGGGCGCGGACGCTCGGCCGGATGGCGGCCGGCCGCTCCGCGGAATCCCCGTTCGTGCGCATCACCCGGGGCCGCCGGGTGCGGGTCAGGCTCGCCGCGCCCCGGACGTACGAGCTGGACGGCGGTGCCCGGGGTGCGGTGACGAAGCTCAAGGTCCGCGTGGTGCCCGGCGCGCTGACCGTCTGCTGCCCGCACGCGTCGGAGCGGTGACGTCGCCGGCGGCGGATCGTCGTCGGTGCGGCCGGTGGCCGGCAGCCAGAGCGCAAGTGCTCGCGCGGCCGGGGGAGCGGACCGGGTGCCCTACCATTCGGGGAGTGTCGACCGTCGATCCCCCAGCCGTGCTCGACACGGTCTGGCAGCAGCAGGGTGTGTGGTCCCGGGCGGCGGACGCGGCGCGGCGACGCATCGTCCGGGGCCGCCGTCTGGTCGCCGGCCTGACCGTGGTCGCCGCCGTGGCCGCCACCGCCGCCGCGCAGCTCGGCGGCGTGCACCTGGCGGCGAGCCGGGCGTTGGCCATCATCGCCGCCGCGGCGTTCGGCCTCGTTCCGTTGGCCGCCCGGTCGACGGCCCGTGAGCCGGTGCAGGTCTGGACGCGGCTGCGGTCGGTCGCCGAGTCGCTGAAGGCCGAGGTGCACCGCCACCTCGCCGGGGTCGCCCCGTACCGGGGGCCGGACCGCGACGCGGTGCTGCTCAGCCGCGCGGACGCGATCGTGGACGAGGCGGGTGACCTGGTCGGGCACACGGTCGACGTCGCACCGCGGTCCCGACCCCTGCCGGAGGTGTCGGACGTCCCGTCGTACCTGCTGCGGCGGGTGGACCGGCAGGTCGAGCGGTACTACCTGCCGGAGGCCCGCCGGACGGGCGCCGCCGCCCGCCGGGTCCGGGTGGTCACGACGGGCCTGACCGCGGGCGGCGCGGTGCTCTCCGCGGTGGTCGGCGTGCTCGGGGACGGGCTCGGCCTCGCCGCGTGGGTGGGCGTCGTCGCCACGGTGACGACGGCGGTGGTGGGGTACGGCGCGGCCCAGCAGTACGAGCACCAGCAGATCGAGTACGCGCGCACCGCCGACCAGCTCGTCCGGCTGCTCCGCGCCCGGCGGGACGGGGACGGCTGGGCCGACGACGACGCGGTCGTGGCCGAGGCGGAACGTCTCATCGCACTGTCCAATGAGGTCTGGATGGCGAGAACCCTTGAAGAAGATGGCGTACCGCGCCGCTGAGACTACTCGGCGTGTTGTAGACTCATCGACAGTTGTCTAGGGCCGCCGTCCCGGGTGGCTCCCGCTGACCCACAAGTCCGATGGGGGGACTCACGTGGATCGCAACGCAGGCCGGTCGACGACCACCGCTCCGCTGGCCGATCTCCGGCGCACTCCGCTCGGCAAGATTCCGCTCTCCCGCGCCCGCACCGTGGCGCTGCCCGACACCCGCACCGTGGACCAGCCGGCCCGCGTCGATGTCGCAGCCTTCGGCTCTTCGATCTGAGGCCGGTGAGCCCGCGACGCCCGGACGGCCCGCGTCGGCCGTAGCGCTGAGTCAGTTCGTTCTCAAGATCGTCAGCCGGTGCGACCTGTCCTGCGACCACTGCTACGTCTACGAGCATCCCGACCAGTCCTGGCGCCGCCAGCCGCACACCATGGCCCCCACCACGGTGGCCGCCGCCGCCCGGCGCATCGCCGAGCACGCGGTCGCGCACCGGCTCGACGCCGTGCGGGTGGTGCTGCACGGCGGTGAGCCGCTGCTCGCCGGTGCCGCCGGGCTGGCGGCCACCGCCGCCGAGCTGCGCGGCCGGCTCGACCCGGTGACCCGGCTGGACCTGCGCATGCAGTCCAACGGCGTGCTGCTCACCGAGGAGATCGCCGAGGTGCTCGCCACCCACGGCGTCGCGGTCGGCATCTCCCTCGACGGCGACCGGGTCGCCAACGACCGCCACCGCCGGTACGCCTCCGGCGCGAGCAGCCACGCCAAGGTGCTGCGGGCGCTGGCGCTGCTGCGCCGCCCCGAGTTCCGGCCGTGCTACGCCGGGCTGCTCTGCACGGTCGACCTCGCCAACGATCCCGTCGCCGTCTACCGGGCGCTGCTCGCCGAGGACCCGCCGCACATCGACTTCCTCCTGCCGCACGCCAACTGGGAGCGCCCCCCGCCGCGCCCCGCCGGCGTCCCCACCCCGTACGCCGACTGGCTGCTCGCCGTGCACCGGGCCTGGACGGCCGACGGGCGACCGGTGCCGATCCGGCTGCTGGATTCGCTGCTGGCCACCGCCGCGGGCGGCGTCACCCGCACCGAGGCGGTCGGGCTGGCCGCCGCCGACCTGGCGGTCGTCGAGACCGACGGCAGCTACGAGCAGGTCGATTCGCTCAAGTCCGCGTACGACGGTGCGCCGGCCACCGGCCTGGACGTCTTCACGCATCCGGTCGACGTGGTCGCCGCCCACCCGATGGTCGCCGTCCGGCAGGCCGGGCTCGCCGGCCTCTCCGCCACCTGCCGCGCCTGCCCGGTCGTCCGCCAGTGCGGCGGCGGCCTGTTCGCCCACCGGTACCGTCCGGGCACCGGCTTCGACAACCCGTCGGTCTACTGCGCCGACCTGGCCCACCTGATCGAGGGCGTCACCGGCGGCCCACCCTCGCCACCGGCCCGCCCGGCCGGGTCCGCCGCGATGCCGGCGGCATCGGCCGGTCCGGGCGGTCCGGATGCCGCGATGCCGCCGGCATCGAGTCGATCAGCGGCCGCCGACCGCGTCGACCAAGCCGCCGACCGCGTCGACCAAGCCGCCGACCGCGTCGACCCGGCGGGCGAGCCGGCCGACGACGACGGCGGGCCCGACGAGCTGGCCCCGAAGGTGCTCGACGACCTCGGCACCGGCCACGGCACCGACGCCTCGGTCCGCCAGCTCGCCGCCGTCCACCTGGCCAAGACCCGGGCGTTGCTGGTCGCGCTCAGCCCGGCCACGGCCGGGCACCCGGTCGCGGCGGCGGCCTGGGAGCAGCTGGTCGACCTGGACGTCACCGCGCCGGGGGCGGTACGGGACGTGTTGGGCCACCCGTTCGTCCGCCGCTGGGCGCACCGGTGTCTGGAACGGCCGGCGCTGGCCGACGTCGCTCGCCTCGCGGCGGTGGCCGCGGCGGCGGCGGTCCGCGCGAATGCCCGCGTCGACCTGGACGTGCCGGTCCGCGACGGCGTGCTCGCCCTGCCCACCCTCGGGGCGCTCGCCCTGCCGGAGCTGCCCGGTCCCGTCCTGCTGACCACGGTGGACGGGGGTTTCCGGGTGCGCGGGGCCGGGTGGTCCGTCGACGTCCGGCCCGGCGAGGAGACATCCGTCTGGCGCCCGGTGCGCCGCGCCGGCGCAGCCGACGTGCTGATCGAGGACACCGACCCGTACCGGGACAGCTACCAGGATCTCGTGGTCGCGCCGCGGCTGGCCGCCGACGCCGCCGCCCGGTGGGCCGCCCACCTCACCGCGGCGGTGGGCCGGATCGACGCCGAGGCGCAGGCGTACGCCCCCGGGGTGCGGGCGCTGCTGCGCGCGGTCGTCCCGATGCGGCCGGACCGGCGGGGCCGCCAGCGCAGCGCCGCCGCCGCGTCCGCCTTCGGCGCCGTCGCCGTCACGCCGGTCCCCGACGACGCGGCCCTCGCCGTGCTGCTCGTCCACGAGGTGCAGCACCTGAAGCTCGACGGGGTGCTCGACGTCTGCGAACTGGTCGACCGGCGGGACTCCCGGCTGCTCACCGTGCCGTGGCGGAACGACCCGCGTCCGGTGGAGGGCGTGCTGCACGGCACGTACGCGCACCTCGGCGTCGCGGACGTGTGGCGCCGGCGGCCGGGCGCGGAGGCCGCCGCCCACCACCGCCGGTACCGCGACTGGACCGACGGCGCGCTCGACGCCCTGCTCGGGCTGGGGGTGCTGACACCGGCGGGGGAGCGGTTCGCCGCCCGGATGCGCGCCACGGTGGACAGCTGGTCATGACCGTCGGGCGCGCCGGGCTGGCCGCCGACCTGCGGGCGTTGGGCCTGCCGATCGGCGCGACCGTGCTGGTCCACGCGTCGCTGCGCCGGATCGGGCCGGTCGCGGGCGGCCCGGCGGCCGTGCTGGCCGCCCTGTGCGACGTGCTCGGCCCGGCCGGGACGGTGGTGGTGCCGACGCAGACCGCCGGCAACTCGAACACGTCGCCGGCGTTCCGCACCGCCGTTGCCGGCCTGACCGCGCGCGAGGCGGCCGCGGTGGAGGCCCGGATCCCGCCGTTCGACCCGGACCGCAGCCCGTCCGAGGGCATGGGAGCGCTCGCCGAGCACGTGCGACGGCAGCCCGGGGCCGTGCGCAGCCGGCACCCGCAGACGTCCTTCGCGGCGCTCGGCCCGGCCGCCGCCGCCCTGACCGCCGTCCACGACCTGGAGTGCCACCTGGGCGAGCGGTCCCCGCAGGCGGCCCTGTACGCCGCCGACGCCCTGGTGCTGCTGCTCGGCGTCGACTACGCCACGTGCACGGCCTTCCACCTCGCCGAGTACCGCCTCGACCCACCGCCCGCCTCACGTCCGTACCGCTGCTACGTCCGGGACGAGGCGGGCCGCCGGGTCCGGCGCGACTTCCTCGCCCTCGATCTCGACGACTCCGACTTCGCCCGGATCGGCGCGGCGCTGGACCGCCGGCCGGAGGTGCGGCGCGGCCGGGTCGGCGCCGGCACCGGCCGGCTGCTGCCGGTGCGTGCGGCCGTCGACTTCGCCGGCCGGTGGATGAGCGGGCACCGGACACGAGGGCGGCTCCGGGTTTGCCACTGCCGATACTGTGGTGCCGCGGGAGTGTCCCCTTCGGACGGGAGCGGCGGGTGAGCGAGGAGGAGTTCCGGGTCGACCCGCGCGCCCCCGTGTTCTTCCTCAGCTACGCCCGGGCCAAGCAGCGGCCGGCCGAGCCGCCCCGGGACACCAACCAGAAGGTGTTCCAGCTCTACGTCGACCTCTCCGACCACGTGTCGGAGCTGCTGGGCCTGCCGGCGGGCAGCACCGCCGGCTTCCTCGACCGGGTCCTCGACGGCGGCCAGGTGTGGGCGGACGACCTGGCCTTCGCCACCGGCCACTGTCAGGTCTTCATTCCGCTGATCTCCCCGCAGTACCTGCGCAGCGTCTGGTGCGCCCGCGAGTGGAACGCGTTCGTGCGCCGCCGGCAGGTGCGCCGCCCGGACGCGCGGGCGACCCCGGGGGAGCGGCCGATCATCCCGGTGAACTGGTCGGTGATGGGCCGCCGCCACCTGCCGGACGCGATCCGGCGGCGGCAGATGTTCTCCCCGACCGGGCTGCCGCCGGACATCGCCCCGCAGTACCAGCAGGAGGGCATCTACGGCCTGCTCAGCCTGGGCCGCAACGGCAAGGACGCGTACGACGCGGTGGTGTGGCGGCTCGCGCAGCGGGTGGTGCGTGCGGTGGACACGCACTGGGTCGAGCCGTACGTGTCGCGCATCGAGGAGCTCGGCGAGGGGTTCGAGGAGGCCGGCGATGAGCTGGACTGACACCAGCGGCTCCCGCGCCGGCCGGGAGACGTACTTCTTCCTCAGCTACGCCCATTCGGTGCCGCTGTCGGCGGCGGCCCGTCCGGACACGGACTACTGGGTCAGCCGGTTCTTCCAGGACCTGCACGCCGCCGTGCAGCGGGGCGCGCGCCGCGCCGGCGACCTCGACATCGGGTTCTTCGACGGGCTCGTGGCCCCCGGCGCCGACCTGAAGCAGGCGCTCACCGACGCGCTCAGCCTCACCCACGTCTTCGTGCCGCTCTACTCGCCCAACTACTTCAGCAACGCCTGGGCCGTCGGCGAGCGGGCCGCCTTCCGGTCCCGGCTGGGCCTGCTGCCGCCGGCCGACGCGGGCCGGCACATCCTGCCGGTGCTGTGGATCCCCTTTCCGCCCTGGGACGACCGGCCGGAGATGGCCGAGGCGGTGGAGCTGGTCGGCGGCCCCACCGAGTACGCGGAGAACGGGCTGCGGGCACTGTGCAAGCTCAGCGCCTACCGGCGGCAGTACGACCTGGTGCTCAGCGCCCTCGCCGAGCGGATCATCGCGGTGACCGAGACCGCGCCGCTGCGCCGCTCGCGGGCCGCCCCGCTGGGCGCCGCCCGGGTGGAGGACCGGGGTGACCCGGCGCTGGTCGTCACCGCGCTCGCCGGGCCGGACGGGCGGCAGTGGCGGCCGTTCGCCGGGCGGCACGTGCTGACGATCGCCGACTACGTGGCCGCCACCGCGCAACGGTTGGGGCTGCCGACCCGGGTCGTCGAGTTCGCCGGCGCCCGCGACCACGCCCCGGACAGCCCGACCGTCCTGCTGATCGACGCCGAGCTGGGCGCGGCGGCGGTCCGGGAGGCGGTCGCCGGGCTGCCGCGCTGGGTCGTGCCGCTGGTCGTGGCCGGCGCCGACGCCGCACCCGGTGGGACGGCCCGGGCGGCGGGGGCCGACGAGATCGACGCCGCGCTGCGCGAGGCCCGGTTCCCGGAGGTGCGGCCGGTCCACGGCGTGGACGAGTTCGAGCGCAGCGCGCCGCTGCTGGTGATCGAGGCACGGAAGCAGTTCCTCCGGCACGGCCCGCTCTACCCGCAGGACACCCCGGGCGCACCGCGGCCCAGCCTGCGCCCGACCGACCCATCCGACCAGCGGCGACGAGGAGAGGACCGATGACGGAACGGCGCGACGGTCAGGTCGTCACCTTCTACTCGTACAAGGGCGGCACCGGCCGCACGATGGCCCTGGCGAACACGGCCTGGATCCTGGCCGCGAACGGCCAGCGGGTCCTCGTCGCCGACTGGGACCTGGAGTCACCGGGGCTGCACCGGTTCTTCACGCCGTTCCTCGACCACGAGCAGGTCGCCTCCACCGGCGGCGTGATGGACCTGATCGTCGAGTACGAGTGGGCGAATTTGAAGCGCCGCCGGGAGGCCGAGGCCGCCGGGCTCGCCGAGCCGGTGGAGTCCCGGCCCAGCGACTGGCACCGCCACCTGGCCAAGGTGCAGAAGTACGCGTTCTCCGTCAACTGGGAGTTCCCCGGCGGCGGCAGCCTCGACCTGCTGCTCGCCGGCCGGCACAACCCGGACTACGCGAGCAGCGTCACCGGCCTGAACTGGGACAACTTCTACAACCGGCTGGGCGGGGCGCTGTTTTTCGACGCGCTGCGCGAGGACATGAAGCGCCACTACGACTGGACGTTGATCGACAGCCGCACCGGCATCAGCGACGTCGCCGAGATCTGCACCATCCACCTGCCGGACGTGCTGGTCGACTGCTTCACGCTGAGCGACCAGGGCATCGACGGCGCCGCCACGGTCGCCGCCCGGGTCCGCGGCTACGAGGGGCGGCGGGCCCGGCGGGTGCTGCCGGTGCCGATGCGGGTGGACGAGGGGGAGAAGGGCAAGGCCGACGCCGGCCGGGCGGTGGCGATGCAGCGCTTCGCCGGGCTCCCCGGCGGGATGACCGACGCCGAGCGGCGCGAGTACTGGCTCACCGTCGAGGTGCCCTACCGGGCCTACTACGCGTACGAGGAGACCCTCGCCACCTTCGGCGACATCCCGGGCGGCCGCACCACCCTGCTGTCCGCGTACGAGACGTTGACGGGTCACATCACCGGTGGCCGGTTCGCCGCGCTGCCGCGGATGGACGAGGCGCTGCGCCGGCGTACCGTCGCCCGCTTCGAGCGCAAGCCGGCCGTGGCCGACGAGCTGATCGTGCTGCGACACGTCCCGCAGGACCAGGCCTGGGCGGAGTGGGTGCAGGCCGTGCTCACGGCCGTGGACCTGCGGGTGGCCACGGCGGCGGTGGACGACCTGTCGCCGGTGCGGGCCGGCACGGTGACCCGTGACGTCACGCTGGTCTCCCGCTCCTACCGGGCCGCACACGACGAGCAGGTCGATCCGCGCCGGTCGGGCGCGGCACTGATCGTGTACGTGGACAGCACCACCCCCTCGCCGGACGCCCCGATCGGCAGCTGGGTGTCGCTGCACGAGCTGGCCGCCGAGGAGGCCGTCGACCGGCTCGTGCAGCTGGTCGGGGTGACCCCGCCGCCCGGCCACGGCCATCCGGTGGTGCGCACCGCCCGCTACCCGGGCTCCCGGGCGCCGGTGTTCAACCCGCCCAGCCGCAACCTGCGGTTCACCGGCCGGGAGGAGCTGCTGCGCCAGCTCCGGGAGGAGCTGAAGGCCGCCGGCAGCATCGGCATCCCGGTGGCGTTGCGCGGTGGTCCGGGCATCGGCAAGACGCAGCTGGCGATCGAGTACGCGCACCGCTTCCGCGGCGCGTACGACGTCATCTGGTGGGTCCAGGCGGACCCGCCGCAGTTCGTCGACGTCCGGGTGGCCGACCTCGGCGCCGAGCTGGGCCTGCCCCGGCAGCCCACCATCCCGGAGATGACGCGGGCGGTGCGGCAGCGGCTCAGCCGCCCCGAGCGCCGCCCGGACGGCGGTCCGCCCGAGCAGTGGCTGCTCGTGTTCGACAACGTCGACCAGTACGAGCACGTCCGCGACTACCTGCCGCAGGGCGTCGGGCATGTGCTGGTCACCACCCGCAACCCGGACTGGGGCGACCTGGCCCGGGCGTTGGACGTCGAGGCGTTCCAGCGGGCGGAGAGCGTCGCGCACCTGCGGGCCCGCGTCGGCGAGCGGTCGATCACGGAAGGTGAGGCGGAGCAGGTCGCCGACGCGGTCGAGAACGTGCCGATCTTCGTGGCGATGGCCGGCGCGTGGCTGGCCGACACCGGCACCCCGGTCGCCGACTACCTGACCGGCCTGGAGCGCACCGGCCCGGCGGAGGACATCTGGGACTTCTCCCTCCAGCGGTTGCGGGAGGGGTCGGCAGGCGCGTACCGGCTGCTGCAGCTCGCGTCGGTGCTCGCCCCGGAGATCTCCCTGGAGCTGCTCTACAGCGACCAGGTCGCCAAGGTCATCGCGGCGCACGACCCGGTGGTGGCCGCCCGGGTGGCCGACCGCGTCTCCGAGCGGGACATCGCCGCCGCGCTCGTGCAGCGCATCAACCGCCTCGCCCTGGTCAAGGTCGACCTGCACGCCCAGCAGGTCCAGGTGCACCGGCTGCTCCAGGCGGCGCTGCGCGCCCGGATGACGCCCGACGAACTGGCCGGCGTGAAGCAGGACGTGCACCGCATCCTCGCCGGCTCCCGCCCGTCAGGTGAGGTGGAGGATCCGGCCGCCCAGGCGCGGCTGCGTCTGCTCTGGCCGCACCTCGACGGCGCCGACGCGCTCTCCTCGCCCGACGACGACGTGCGTCAGCTCATCATCGACCGGATCCGCTACATCTACCTCAACGGCGGGTACGCGCAGGGCCACCGGTACGCCGAGCAGGCCGACGCCGCCTGGTCGCGGCTGCTGGCCCAGCTCGCCCCGGACACGCCGGACCATCGGGCGTTGCAGGTGCAGCTGCTGCACCTGCGGTTCAACCGGGCCAACCTGCTGCGCGGCCTCGGCCGGTTCGACGACGCCCGCCGTCTCGACGAGGAGACGCTCGGCGCGCAGGAGAAGCTGATCGGGTCCAGCCACCCGTACACCCTGATGACGGCGGGCGGCTACGGTGGCGACCTGCGGGCCATCGGCCGCTACTCGGACGCGCTGGAACGGGACCTGCGCACGAACGCCGCCTCGGTGGAGGTGTTCGGCGAGGACCACCGCCGTACCCTGACCGCCGCGAACAACCTGGCCGCGTCCTACCGGCTGATGGGTGACTTCCGGCGGGCCCTCGACGGCGACGAGGCCACCTACCGCCGGCTGCGGGTGGTGCTCGGGCCGGACCACCCGCGCACCCTGCTCACCGCCAACAACCTGGCGCGGGACCTGCGGGAGGCCGGTGACTACGAGGGGTCGGTGGCGTTGCTCCAGACGGTGGTGGCCGGGTACCGCAACCTGTTCGGCGACCAGTCCCGCAACGTGCTCACCGCGCAGACGAACCTCGCCGCGTCGCTGCGCAGCACCGGCGAGATCGCCGAGGCGGCGCGGCTGCTCGACGACGCGTACGAGCATCTGCTCACCGGGTTCGGCCCGCTCAACCCGGACACCCTGTTCAGCCGCCTGTCCCGCGCGGCGAACCTGATGCTGCAGGGCGAGGGGGAGCGGGCCCGCCTCGAGCTGACCGAGACCGAGGAGCAGTTCGCGCAGGTCTTCGGCGAGGGGCACCCGTACGTGCTGGTGTGCCGCAACAACCGCAGTGTGGCGATGTGGGACGCCGGTGAGGTGGTGCCGGCCCGGGAGCTGGCGGCGCGGACGGCGGCGGCGGTCACCGCGGCGCTGGGCGGCACCCACCCGCTGACCATGGCGGTCGCCAACAACCTCGCCGTCTTCACGATCCTGCACGGCGAGCTGGAGGCCGGGCGGGAGCAGCTGCGCATCGTCGTCGGCCGGCTGCGCGAGACCCTGGGTGAGGACCATCCGGACACGCTCCGCGGGCGGGGAAACCTGGCGGTCGCCGAGCAGACCGCGACCGGCGGCGCCGGCAGCATCGAGCGGATGCGGCTCGCGGACCGGCTGGCGAACCGGATCGGGCAGCACCACCCGAGCGTGGTGAACCTGCGGGAGGGACGGTACGTGCGGCGGGTGCTCGACCCGCACCCCTACTGACCGGGACGGGCCCCGATCAGCAGGTCGCGGCTCACCGCCACCGCGTCGTCGTCGGCGGTGAGCCAGCGCAGGATGCGCGGCAGCTCCTCCATCGCGTCGAAGTGCGCCGCGTCGGCCTGCACCTCCAGCTCCGCGCCGGGGATGCGGGACGCCAGCCAGTGGGTGTGGCCGACCGGGGCGAAGGTGTCCTCGGCGCCGTGCCAGAGCTTCACCCTGGTCGTCGACGTGTCGATCAGGCCGAGGTCGAACTTCCAGTCCCGGCGGAGCGCGAGCACGTCGTCGATCCACCCGTACGGGCCGGCGCGTAACGCGTCCTCGAAGGTGTCGGCGAGCATTCTCCGCAGCGCCGGATCCCGCACCGCCCGCCGGTCCGCCATGGTCATCTGCGCCATGAGGTCCTCCAGCAGGTGCCGCGGGTCCTCGCTGGCCCGCTGCGCCCGGCGGCGGATCTCCTCCACCACGGCCGACGTGTCGGAGCGGCCGGCGCCGAAGCCGTTGAGGTTGTCGTCGTTCATCCCGGCGAACCAGTCCAGCTCGGGCGCGTCGGACGGGGCGAACCCGACCAGCGCCGCCACGCGGGTGATCCGGTGGCGCAGCGCCGGGTCGGCGGCGCAGGCGAGGGCGTGCGGACCGCCGCCGGACCGGCCGGCGACGGCGAACCGGGGCAGTTCGAGATGGTCGGCGATGACCTCCACGTCGCGTGCGGCTTCGGCCACGTCGCGGCCCTCGACCCGGTCGGACCCGCCGTAGCCGGGCCGGTCGTAGGTGATCAGTTTCACGCCCAACCGGTACAGAACGATGCCGCGCGGCTTCGGCCCCTTGCGGCTGCCCGGTGTGCCGTGCATCAGGAAGACCGGGTGTCCGTCCGGCGCACCCGAGACCTCGAACGCCAGTCGCTTGCTGTCCGCGCGATAGGCGATTTCGGTCCCAGGCTCCTCTGCTCGGCCCACTCCAGCCTGCCTTCCGGTGCTGCTGACCAGCGAATATCCGTCACGTCGGCCCAGAGCGAAGATGATTGATCGGCGGTGAACGACTCCACTCGGCAGTTGAGCCTAACGGTCGGGTCGGTCACGCCGCCATCCGCCAGTTCGACAACCCGCCGGATCTGTCGGAAAGGACACCGTCAGGGCGGTCCGTGATGGAACTTCCATCGGCCCGACCTCCGATCGATTCCGGTCGACGGCCGGGCTGCGTCGTCGCTGGTCAGCGCGGCGTCAGGCGGCGGCGCCGGTGCGGCTCGCCGGCGCCGGAGCGGCCGGGCGCAGCTGGCGCGCGGGCACCGGTGACCATCCGGTCAGCGCGTCGTCCGACCGGTCGGCCGGGGCGGTCGCCGGCCGCTGCTCGGGCGACGCCTGGGCCATCTGCAGCGCGCGCTGGGCGTTCTCCCAGGCGGCGCAGGGCCAGCCGTGGCCGGCGCAGAGCAGGTTGACGCAGTCGGCCCCGCCCTGGTCGGGCTGGTGCGCGTCGGCCACGTCGAGGGCGAGCCCCCACAGCAGCGGGTCGGTCACCTCGTCCGGGCGGTCGTGGCGGTCAGCCCGGTCGTGGCTGGTGTCGGACATGGTGCGGCCCCCCTCATGAGCTGGTACTGACCCTACCTTCACCCGTTACCGGCACCCGTAAACGGGCAGGTCGGCGCGGCGGGTCACGGCCGGCCGGACCGGGCGGGCGTCCCGGGGCTGAGGGCGGCGGGCCGGGTCGTGCGTACGGCCGCGGTGGCAACCGCCATGATGGGCCGGTGAGGATCCTGTCCATCCAGTCGTCGGTGGCGTACGGCCACGTCGGCAACTCCGCCGCCGTCTTCCCCCTCCAGCGTCTCGGGCACGAGGTCTGGCCGGTGCTGACCGTGCACTTCTCCAACCACACCGGGTACGGCGCGTGGCGCGGGCCGCTGCTCGCGCCGGCCGACGTCGCCGAGGTGATCGCGGGCATCGCGGACCGTGGGGTCCTGGGGGACGCCGACGCGGTGCTGTCGGGCTACCAGGGCGACCCGGCGATGGGTGCGGTGATCCTCGACGCGGTGACCCTGGTGAAGGCGGCCAACCCGGACGCCGTCTACTGCTGCGACCCGGTGATGGGTGACGTCGGCCGTGGCATGTTCGTCCGGCCGGGCATCCCGGAGTACCTGCGGGACGTGGTCGTCCCGCGCGCGGACGTCATCACGCCGAACCAGTTCGAGCTGGACTTCCTGGCCGGCCGTACGACCACGTCCCTGGACGAGGTGCTGGAGGCGGTGGACGCGGTGCGGGCGACCGGGCCGCGGCACGTGCTCGTCACGAGCGTGCTCCACGGGGACGTGCCGGAGGGGTCGCTGGAGATGGTGGCCGTGTCCGACGAGGGCGCCTGGGCGGTGACCACACCGCTGCTGCCGATCAGCCCGAACGGCGGCGGCGACGTCACCGCGGCCCTGTACCTCGCGCACCTGTCGACGGCCGCCTCGCCCGCGACGGCCCTGGAGCGCACCACGTCGTCGATCTTCGCCGTTTTCGAGGCGACACTCGCGGCGGGCAGCCGGGAGCTCCAGCTGGTCGCCGCCCAGGACGCGATCGCCGACCCGCCGGTGCGATTCCCCGCCCGGCGGCTGCGCTGAGGCGTGACGCCGGCCATCGACGCGCGGAGGCCACCTCCCCGTCCGGGAGGTGGCCTCCGTGGCCGGTCAGCCGGCGCGGCAGGACGACAGCACGCCCACCACACCGACCCCCGGCTGCTTCAGGGGCAGCTTCGTGGACGCCGCCGGGCAGCGCGGCACCGTGATGTCGTGGATGCCCCGGCCGAACGTCGCCGCCGTCAGCTGGCGGGTCGGCTCGTGCCACCGCAGGTACATGACCGCCGCCTTCGGCAGGTCCGCGCCGAGCGTCGCCCATTCGCCGCCGTTCCACGCCGACACGAACACACCGACGTCGGTGCCGACCAGCAGCAGCCCGTCGGCGGTCGGGACCACCGAGTTGACCGGCGCGTCGGGCAGCCCGCGCCCGATGTCGGTCCAGGTCCGGCCGCCGTCCCGGGTCAGCATCACGTGCGGCCGGTCGCTGCCGGAGCGGAAGCCGGAGTACGTCGCGTACGCGATGTTCGCGTCGGTGGGATGCACCGCGACGCGGGTGACCCAGGTGCCGGGGAGCTGGGCCGGGTCGACCTCGTTCCAGCTCCGGCCGAGGTCGTGCGTCCACCAGAGCTTGCCGTCGTCGGTGCCGGCGTACAGGGTGTCGCCGTCGGTCGGTGCGGCCGCGATCGTGGTGATCGTGCCCCACGGGTAGCCGGCCGGGTCGTTGGGGCCGCCGCCGGTGAGGTCGGGGCTGATCGCGGTCCAGGTGCGACCGTTGTCCGTCGACCGGTTGACGATGTTGCCGGCGTAGTACATGACGTTCGGGTCGCTCGGGTCGAACTGCAGCGGGGTGAGCCAGTTGCGTCGCTGGGAGGTGGTCTGGCCGGCGCCGATCGGCGCGCGCGGGCTGGCGCCGGCGTTCTCCGACCGGTAGCAGGAGCCGTACTGGCTGCACCCGAAGACGATGTTCGGGTTCTCCGGGTGGATGAGCGTCTGGAGGCCGTCACCGCAGCCGATCGGGTCCCACGGCCCGCCGGCGCCGTTGTAGCCGCGGTTGCAGCCGTTGTCCTGCGTGCCGCCGACCTTCAGGCGCGGGTCGGTCTGCGCCACGTCGACGGTGTAGAACTGGGTGTACCGCTCGTCGGTGGCCTTCACCCAGCTACCGGCGCCGTTGGCCTCGGAGCGGTAGAAGCCGCCGTCGTTGCCGAGGTAGACCCGGCCGGGCACCTTCGGGTCCCAGCGCATGGCGTGCTGGTCGGCGTGGACGCCGCCGACCGGGGAGAAGCTCTGTGCGCCGTTGGTGGAGCGCATGAGGTTGACGCCCATGAGGAAGACGTGGTTCTGCTCGGCCGGGTCGACGAAGAGCTTGCCGAACCACCAGCTGAACGTCGACTGGGACGCCTGCCCGGCGGTGACCGGGGTCTGCGTCCAGGTGTCGCCGCCGTCGTCCGAGCGGTAGAACGCCCGGAACGGGCCGAGGGCGGTGCCCACGTACGCGTACAGGCGCTTCGGGTTGCTCGGGGCGAGCGCCAGGCCCCAGCGGCCCTGGTCGGCGTCGGTGGGCAGGCCGGTGGTCATCCGGGCCCAGGTCCGTCCACCGTCGTCGGAGCGCCAGAGGCTGGAGCCGGGGCCGCCGTAGGTGCGCTGGTTCGGCTCGCGCAGGTGGTCCCACATCGCCGCGTACACCCGGGCGGGGTTGCTCGGGTCGATGAGGACCTCGGTGGCGCCGGTGGTCGCGTTCGGCGGGGCCAGGACCTGCCGCCAACTGTCACCGCCGTCCTCGGTGAGGTAGACACCGCGCTCGCCGCCGGGGATGAACAGGTTGCCGCTGGCCGCCGCGAAGATCCGGTCCTCGTTGCCCGGGTCGATCGCGAAGCGGGCGATGGCGTGGCTGTCGGCCAGGCCGACCTGCTCCCAGGTGGCGCCCCGGTCGGTGGAGCGGTAGACACCGTCGCCGCCGAAGGTGATGGAGCCGCCGCCGGGCTGGGCCTCGCCGGTGCCCGCGAAGAGGACGCCGTCGCTGGTCATGGCCACCGCGCCGATCGCCTGGCCCCAGCCGTCCGGCCACACCGAGGTGAAGGTGGCGCCGGCGTCGCCGGACCTCCACACGCCGCCGGACGCGGCGGCGACGAACACCTGGTTGGGCACCTGCGGGTCCACCGCGATGTCGACCACCCGGCCGCCGATGTCGGTGGGCCCGAAGAAGGACCACTCCCGTTCGGCCAGCGGCCGGTAGACGCTGCGCGTCCGGGCGGCGAGCTGGTTGGCCTCGCCGCGGGCGCGGGCGTACTTGGCGGCGGACAGGTCGGTGCTGCCGTCACTCATCCGCTGAGCGGTCATCCACTCGTCGGGGAGTTCCATGGGGCCGGTGGGGGAACTCGTGGCCAGCGAGGGTTGCGCGGGCGGTGGCGGGCTGGACGACGCCGTCAGCGCGACCGTGGCGGTCAGCGCCAGCAGCGCCGTCGCCGTCAGCCCGCGACGACTTCGGGCGAGGGTGAGGGTCATGGGGCTCTCCTGTCCGTACGCGGACGGTCCTGTCTGCGCACGCTAGACAGCGCATCGGTGAACGTCACCGATCATCTGTCGGGAAACGGGCCGCCCGGTTAGGACAGGTGTCGAGGCCGTCAGCCGGTGTGGAACTCGGGGAGGCCCGCGTCGTCGGAGTCCGGGGCGACCATCGCGGTGAGCGTGGTGCCGTCGGCGCAGAGGGCGGTGGCCCGCAGGTACATGCGCCGGTCGCGTGCCCGCGCGAGGACCTCGGTCTCGAAGATCTCGTCCTCGATGCGCAGCAGGTCGACGTCGGTGCGCTGTTCGTAGTGGGCGCGGACGTCCAGCGGGGACATCCGGACGGTGGCTTCCACGCTGGTCAGCGCGCCCTGCACGACCACGCTGGTCACCCGGGCCCCGTCGGGCAGGACGAGGCCGGGCACGTCCGCGGCCACCTCCGGCTCCTGGTCCAGCGGCACCCGGTCGCAACTCGGCAGGTTGGCCAGCAGGTCCCGGTTGCCACCGGCCGGCGCCTCCGCCGTGCCGCCGCATCCGGCCAGCACGGCGAGGACGGCGACGGCACCGAGGGCCCGGAGTCTCATGGGCAGCAAGGATGTCACGGTCAGCGCAGCACCCGCCACCGCCGGACGGCGAGCAGCAGGCCGGTGATGATCACGGCGGTGACCAGCGTCAGCAGGATGGTGAGCAGCGAGCCGTACGCGAATCCGGAGAACTCGAAGACCTGGTCGAAGATGTAGACGGGCAGGTAGAGGGTGGCGTTGGCGGGCCGGCCGTCGGTGAGCACGTACGCCGGCACGAAGTTCACCTGCAACGTGAGGACGGTGTCCCGGACGGCCAGCAGCAGCAGCACCGGCGCCAGCAGCGGCAGGGTGATCCGGCGCAGCTGCCCGAACGGCCCGCACCCCTCCAGGGCCGCCGCCTCGTACAGCCGGCCGTCGAGCAGCCGGCGGGCGGCGAGGACCACGACGAACCCCTCGCCGATCGGGAACGCCAGCATCAGCACCACGCCCACCCGGGCGGTGGTCGGGTCGGCGAGCCAGGTGAAGCCGGGATGCCCGAACAGGCCGAGCACCTGGTTGAGCGGACCGTACAGCGGGTTGAGCACCCACAGGAACAGCACCGCGAGCGCCACGTCGGGGATGACCGTGGGCAGGTAGACGGCGGTGCGGAACCAGCGGCCGCCGGGGCGCGGGGCGGCGAGCAGCAGACCGAGCCCCACCGCGGCGAGGAACCGCACCGGCACCGCGAGCGCCACGTGGACCAGCGAGGCGCGCAGGCTGTCGAGCAGGAACCCGTCGTCGAGCATCCGCCGTACGTTGGCCAGCCCCACGAACCGTGGGTCGCGGGTCAACCCGGTGTGGTCGGTGACCGCGTACCCCACGTTGAGCAGCGCCGGCACCGCGACCAGCAGGGCCACCGCGACCGCGTACGGGGCGAGGAACGCCCAGCCGGTCAGCGGTGGCCGGGGGCGGCTCACCGGCGCCGCCCGGTGGCCGCGTCGAACCGGTGCAGCCGGTCGGCGCGCAGCCGCACGTCGTCGCCGGGGGCAACGCCCGGGCGGGGGCCGGTGCGGACGGTGAGCCGGGTGCCGTCCGGGCAGCGGGTCAGCAGGATCGCCTCGCTGCCCAGCGCCTCGACCGCCTCGACGGTCGCGGCCACCGGTCCGTCGCCGTCGAGCGTGAGGTCCTCCGGGCGTACGCCGAGCGTCAGGCCCGGGTCGCCGCCGAGCACACCGCCGCCGCTCACCAGGTTCATCGGTGGGCTGCCGAGGAACCCGGCGACGAACGTGTCGGCCGGCTCGTCGTACACCTGCTGGGGTGGGCCCACCTGCCGGACGCGCCCGTCGGCGAGGACGACCACCCGGTCGCCGAGGGTCATCGCCTCGTGCTGGTCGTGCGTGACGTGGACGGTGGTCGTGCGCAGTTCCCGGTGCAGGGCGAGCAGGTCGGCGCGGGTGGCGAAGCGCAGCGGCGCGTCCAGGCTCGCGAGGGGCTCGTCGAGCAGGTAGACGCTGGGGTCGCGCAGCAGCGCCCGGGCCAGCGCGACCCGCTGTCGCTGCCCGCCGGACATCTGGTCGGGGTAGCGGTCCAGCAGGTCGCCGATGCCGAGCCGCTCGGCGGCGGCGCGGGCCCGCCGGTCGGCCTCGGCGCGCGGTACCCGGCGGACGCGCGGCCCGAACGTCAGGTTGCCGTGGACGGTGAGGTGCGGGAAGAGCGCGTAGTCCTGGAAGACCATCGCCACCGCCCGCCGGTGCGGCGGCACCCCGGCCACGTCCACGCCGTCGACCAGGACCCGGCCGCCGTCCGGCCGGTCCAGGCCGGCGATCAGCCGCAGGATCGTCGACTTACCCGACCCGGACGGCCCGACGAGGGTGACCAGTTCCCCGGCCCGCACCTCCAGGTCGACGCCGTCGACGGCGGTGGTCCGCCCGTACGAGCGGGTCAGCCCCTCCAGCCGGATGACGCCACGTAGCCCGCTCACTTGCTCACCGGCAGGGTGAACAACGGGCGGACGGTCGTCTCCAGCCGGCGCAGCCCCTCCTCCCGGTCGACCCGGCCGTAGAACACCTCCTCCAGCAGCACGTCCGCCTCCTTCTCGACGCGGGCCCAGGTGGCGGTGCGCGGGGTGGCCCGCAGGTGCGGCTCGGCGTCGAGGTAGACCCGCGACGACCGCGGCGGCTTCGCCGGGTCGAGGAACGCGGGGGAGCCGGCGACGTCGAGTCGGGACGGGACGGTCCGGCCGGACTCGGCGAGCGTGCGCTGCCCGGCGGCGCCCATCGCGTACTCGATGAACCGCCACGCCGGGCGGTGGTCCGGCAGGCCGGCGCTCATGCAGTACGCGTCGCTGTGCAGGATGGACGCCGGTACGCCGCCGGGGGCGACCGGCAGCGGCGCCGCGTCCCAGGTGAAGCCGTCGATGGTGCGCAGGGTCGGCACGGCGACCCGGCTGCTCAGGTACATGCCGAGGGTGCCGCGCAGGAAGCGCGCCTCGCTGGACTCGCTCTGCTCCTCGGCGTCCGGCGGCACGACCCGGTGTCGCAGTTGCAGGTCGAGGAACCAGTCCACGGCCTTCCGGGTGGCCGGGTCGCCGCGCAGGGTCAGCGCGGTCGGCCGGGTCGGGTCGTCGACCAGTTCACCCCGGTTGGACCAGACGAAGGGTGCGAGCCGGGCGATCGACGGCTCGACGCCCACCCCGTACCGGCCGTCGCGGGTGAGCGCCTTCGCGGCGGCGAGGAGGTCGTCCCACGTCCAGCCGGCGGCCGGCGCCGGGACGCCGGCGGCCCGGAACAGGTCGGCGTTCCAGTAGACGACCAGCGAGGACAGGTTCTGCGGCAGGCAGGTGAGCGCCCTGCCGTCGAACCGGAACGCGTCCAGGGCCCGCGGGCTGAAGTCGCTCTCCTTGATCGCGCTGCTGGCGTCCAGGTAGGACTGCACCGGCTCGATCGCGCCCTGCGCGGCGAACTGCCCGTACCGGCGGTAGTTCAGCAGGAAGACGTCCGGCGGCCGGCCGCCCGCGAACGACGTGGTGAGCCGCGCCATCAGCTCGTCCTGGGTGGCCACGGGGGAGAGGGTCACGTCGACGTCCGGGTTGGCCGCGGTGAAGCCGGCGACCAGGGTGCGGTAACCGGCGACCTCCTCGGCGTCGCCGAACAGCACCACGGTGATGCCGGCCCGGTCCTCGGCGGCGCCGGAGGTGCACCCGCTGCCGATCAGCAGTACGGAGGCCAGGGCCGCGCACGCGCGTCGCCAGTTGGGGGTCATCGGCGTCCTTTCGCTCGGAGTGCGGCGAGGGGGTCGTCGGACAGCAGGATCCGCTGTGCCAGCAGGAACACCAGCACGCACGGCGCGGTCGCGACCACGCAGCCGGCCATCAGCAGCGGCCAGTCGGTGGGGTTGAGTAGCAGCAGGAACCGCAGCCCGAGCGGCCACGTGTAACGGTCGCCGCTGGTCAGGTACAGCAGCGGGTCGATGAAGTTGGCCCAGTGGAAGGTGAAGGCGAGCACCGCCACGGCGAGGGTCGCGGGCTTGACCTGCGGCAGCGCCAGCCGCCGCCAGATGGTGAGCCATCCGGCGCCTTCCAGGCGGGCGGCGTGCAACTGGCTGTCCGGTACGCCGCCGAAGCTCCACGCGTACAGCAGGACCAGGAACGGGCTGACGGCGAGCAACGCCGGGGCCAGCAGCGGCAGGTACGTGTCGACCACCCCGGCCAGCCGGAACAGCTCGAAGCGGGTGGCCCACACGGCGGTGACCGGCACCAGCAGCAGCACCAGCAGCCCGAGCAGCGCCCGCCGGCGGGCCGGGCGGGGCAGCAGCCGCAACCCGAAGCCGGTCAGCGACGCGACCAGCACGGTCAGCGGGACGGCCAGCGCCACGACCAGCGCGGAATTCGCCAGGTAGCGGAACAGCGGGACCAGTTCCGGCAGGCGCTCGTACGCGGCCGTCGTGGGCTCGGCCGGCCACAGCTCCAGCGTGCGGGGCGGTGGGGAGCCGGCGGGCCGCAGGGAGCCGACCACCATGAACCACAGCGGGGCGGCGAACAGCGCCGCGACGAGGGCGGGCACCAGGTACCGCCCGAGCCACCGCCCGGCCACCGCACCACCCCCTGTCCTTCGGGTTCCGCCGAACCTACGAACCCCGCCGACCCGGGGTCATCGGGCACCTGTCGAAGATCTCGGATCCGAGTTGCTACGCCTGTCGCATCCGCCCGCTCACTCCGCCGGCCGGTCGTGACCGGTCAGCCGCGCCAGCTTCAGCGCCAGGTGCAGGCAGAGCCGCTCGCCCCCGTCCTTGAGGTCGGTGCCGGCGAGCTCCTCGATGCGTTGCAGCCGGTAGTACAGCGTCGTGCGGTGCAGCCGGAGCTGCGCCGCCGTGGCGTGGGCGTTGCCGGCCAGGTCCAGGTACCGCTCCAGCGTCGCGAGCAGCGCCTGGTTGCCCGGAGCGTCCAGCAGCCGGGCCAGTCCGGGATGGACGTCCGCCACGTCGAGGTGGTGCTCGTCGATCCGGGCCAGCACCCGGTAGACGCCCAGGCCCGACCAGGGGACCACGCGGCCGAGCGCCGGCAGCCGCGCGCCGACCCGCGCGGCGTGCAGCGCCTCGGCGTACGACTCGACCGCGTCGACGAGGCGCGGCCGGGTCCGGCCGACGCCGACCACGGTCCGTTCGACCGAGCCGAGGGCGCGGGTGACCTGCCGCAGGTCGTCGTCGAGGTGCCGGGCCGCGGCCTCCGGCGTGGGCCGTCCGGCGGCCGGCTCGGCGGGCAGCAGCAACACCCCGTGGTCGTGGCGGACCAGGTGCAGCGCCTCGCGGATGCCGGCCCGCCGCCGGGCGGCCACCAGCGACTGCTCCAGCGCGATCCGGGCCCGCTCGTCCGGCTGCCGCTCCCGGGGCGCGACGAGCCGGGCGACGAGCGCGGCGGTCGGGCCGTCCGCGGCGATCATGCCCGCTTCCAGCAGCGTCCGGACCGCCTGGTCACGGGTCTCCGGGCTGTCGGCGAGCAGCGTCCGCGCCGCCTCGGTCTCGCTCTGCGCGGCCAGCTCGCCGAGCAGGTTCTCCCGGTACAGCGCGAGGGACAGCTCCTTGAGCAGCCCCGTCGCCGCCAGGTCGACGTCGGCCATGGTGCCGTCGGGGTCGATGAACCAGACGAAGCCGAGGAGCAGGTCGTCGTGGCGCACCGGCACGCAGAGGCGGGGCAGCAGGTCCAGCCCGGGGTGGGCCGGGGTACGCACCGGCGTCCGGGCGTCGGCGATGCCGAACTCGCGGAGCCAGGCGATCACCTCCGGCGTGGTCTGCCGGCGGAGGATGGACGCCCGCCGGACCTCGTCCATCAGCCCGGTCTGCTCGCTGTAGACCACGACCCGCTGCCGCCGGTCCTCGATCAGCGCCGGGCGGCCGGCGTGGGCGGCGACGGCGTCGACGATCCGTTGCAGCTCGCCCTGCACCTGGCCCTCCCCCCGCCCTCCACCGTCGACGGGGCGCGCGGCACACCGTCATGATCAGTTCTCTGTCTACACCCGCGAAGAGCGCCCGGCCAGGCCCGTCCGTTACGCACCGCCCCGGCGGACCTGCCCACCCGGTGAGCCAGCCCGCCGGGCCCCGGTGGATGTGGCGTTTCCGGTACACGCCGGCGCCGGGTCCACCACAGTGGGGGCGTGACGCGTTCCGGGCCGCCCCGCACGGCGGCGGGCGAGGAGGTGACATGACCGGGCTGCTGACCGACCTGTACGAGCTGCGCATGGCCGCCAGCTACGTGCGCCGGGACATGACGGACCGGGCCACGTTCAGCCTCTTCGCCCGCCGGCTGCCGCACCGGCGGGGCTTCCTGGTCGCCGCCGGGCTCGACGAGGCGCTGACGTTCCTGGAGACGTTCGCGTTCGACGACGACGACGTGGCGTACCTGCGCGACGTCGTCGGGTTCGACACCCCGACCCTGGCGGCGCTGTCGGTGCTGCGGTTCACCGGTGACGTGTGGGCCGTGCCGGAGGGGCGGGTGGTGTTCGCCGACGAGCCGCTGCTCGAGGTGACGGCGCCGATCGCCGAGGCGCAGCTGGTCGAGACGGGCCTGCTGAACGTGGTCACCTTCCAGACCACGGTGGCCAGCAAGGCGGCCCGCTGCCGTCTCGCCGCCGGCGGCGCGCAGCTGGTCGACTTCGCGTTCCGCCGTACCCACGGGGTGGAGGCGGGTGCCGGCGTGGCGCGGGCGTCCGCGATCGCCGGCTTCGCCGCGACCAGCCACGTCGAGGCCGCCCGCCGGTACGGGCTGCGACCGTCCGGCACGATGGCCCACTCGTACGTCGAGGCGTTCCCCGACGAGCGGGCGGCGTTCCGGGCCTTCGCCGCGGACTTCCCGGTCAACCCGATCTTCCTCGTCGACACCTACGACACGCCCGCCGGGGTGCGGGCCGCCGTCGACGTCATCACGGAGCTGGGCCTGACCGGGCCGCTCGGCGTCCGGCTGGACTCGGGAGACCTCGCCGCCCTCGCCCGCGAGGCCCGCGCGATCCTCGACGCGGCGGGGCTGGCCCAGGTGCAGATCGTGGCCAGCGGCAGCCTCGACGAGGACGTCATCGCGGGACTGGTCGCCGCCGGCGCGCCGATCGACGCGTACGGCGTCGGCACGAAGATGGGGGTCTCCTACGACGCCCCGTCCCTGGACAGCGCCTACAAGCTGGTCGCCTACGGCGACCGGCCGGTGCTCAAGTTGTCGCCGGGGAAGGCCACCCTCCCGGCCGCCAAGCAGGTCTTCCGGGACCGCGCCGGCGCCGGCGGGGACATCGTCGGGCTGCGCGAGGAACCGCCACCGCCGGGGCGCGAGCCGCTGCTGGTACCGGTCATGCGCGGCGGGCGCCGGCTCGACGCCGCCGACCCGGCCGCCGCGGTCCGCGCCGCGCGGGAACGCTTCGACGCCGACCTGGCCTGGCTTCCCGGGCCGGCGCGGCGGCTGGCGGAGCCGGAGCCGCTCACCGCCACGGTCAGCCCCGGGCTGGCCGCGCTGCACGAGCGGGTGGCCGCGCGGGTCGGTGCCGCCGGTACCTACTGACCGCCGGCGCCGAACAACGCCTCGCCCTTGGCGAACCACGCGACACCGAACGCGAGTACGGCGACCACCTCGCACCAGAACAGCGGCCGGAGCGCGTCCCGGGTCGGGTCCGGAAGCGCGTTGCTCGCCACGGCGACCGCGATCGCGCAGAGGATGAGGCCGCCGCAGGCGTGGTACAGGCCGCGGCGCACCCGGCCGTGCGCCTCACGCGGATCGCGGCGGGGGAACAGCACGATGCAGAAGATCGCCAGGATGACGAAGAGCGCCGCGGCCGCGACCTGGTGCACCCGGCCGACGAGCACGTCGTTCGAGGTGATCGCCGAACCGGGTTGCTGCGTCGCGGCCGGGAACAGGGCGACCGCGATCGCCAGCCCGCCGGCGACGGTGCTGAGCAGGTCGTCGAGCCTCCGGTGCCGGTAGGAGATCAGGAAGACGCCGATCGCGCACAGACTGCCGACGAAGACGTCCCGCAGCTCGGTGTAGTAGTACGCGCTGAGCGAGCTGAGGAGCGCGAACCGGCCGCTGACCAGCGAATGGCCGACGACCAGCAGGATTGGCAGGAGGACGCCGACGACGCCGATGCCGAGCCGGAGCCGGCGTACCGTCTGCGCGTCCTGCGGCCGTCGGGCAGGCGAGACGTCCATGATCGCCTCCGGTGTCTCCCGCGGCGTCACCGGCAGATCCGCGGCCGGCGCCCACCGTCACCACCAGTGCAGTCCGTACGACCGTGCGTGTCAATCCGTCCGGAATCGCACCATGAGCGTCGGGCCGGGCCGAGGGCCGCCGACGGGACCCGGGATGCCGGCCGGTGACGTTTGCCCACCTGGCCGGCGGGAAGACCGGGCGGACGCGACCGTCGGTGGGACGCCGTTTCGTAGCGCCCGGCTGCCGGCGGGGCGCCGACGTGGCGGGCGAGTCGCCGAGGAGGAGTGAGGATGGCCGACGGCAGGAGCGCGAGCCCGGCGGGCAGCAGGCCGACCGGGGCCAGGAAGGCCACCGGGGCGAAGAAGGCCCCGATGAGTCGGAGGGCGGCGGCCAAGAAGGTCGCGACCGCCACCAAGCGCGCCACCGGAGCGACCGCGGCCAAGTCCGCGGGTGAGAAGCCGACCCCGACCACGACCCGCGTCGCGCGGAAGAAGGCCACCTCGGCCACGGCCGCCCCGACCCGCCGGCCGACCGAGAAGGCGGCGGTGGCCAGGAAGGCGACCAAGGCCGTCGCGAAGAAGGCGCCCGGGACGAAGGCCACGGCGAGGACGGCGCCGCCGGCGAAGCGGACGCCCGCGACGAAGGCCACGGCGAAGAAGGCGCCGGCGACGACGGCGGCGCGGAAGAAGGCGCCACCGCGGAAGGCGACCACCATGGAGTCGTTCGGAAGCAAGCGGACCGGCCGCACGGGGGCCAGGTGACGGACGTTGCCACGGGTAGTGCCGGCGCACCGCTGTCCGCCTGCTGACCGGCATCCGACAGGCGGTGCGAACCGCCTTCCTCCGGCACGGGTTTGACGCATCCTCCTGCCACCATCGGTGATGTTTCCATCACGAGGAGGAGGCGCCCGTGTCATCGTCCACCCGCGACCGTCCCGCCGTGAGCCAGCCCGAGTCCGTGCTGCCGGAGCTGCGCACGATGTGGTGGGAGACCGGCGTGCGAGCCCGCGCCGAGGCGGGGCTGTTCGCCGTGTTCGCCGAGCTGCCACGGCTGGTCGCCCAGGCCGTGGCGATCAGCTGGCGGGCCGACCGGCTCCGCACGTCGGTGGTGGCCGTCGCGACGATCGGGGCCGGCGCGATGGCCGCCGGCGGGCTGCTCGCCACGCAACGGGCGCTGGTGGAACTGTTCGCCGGCGGCCCGACCGCGGACAAGGTGCTCGCCGCGCTGCCGGCGCTCGCCGTCCTGGCCGCCGTGACCGGGATCCGCGCCGGCCTGGGCATCGCCACCGGGTACGCGGTCAACGGCCTCACGCCCCGGGTCGACCGGGAGGTCGAGCGTGGCCTCTTCGAGGTCACCACCGCGGTACGGCTGGACGCGTTCGACGCCGACGCGTTCGCCGACGACATGGAGCGTGCCACCCGGGGCACCGACTCGGCGATCTCGCTCGTGCAGTCCTCGATGAACCTGATCGCCGGCCTGGTGGGGCTGCTCGCGGTGGCGGTAGCGGTGCTGGTCATCCACCCGCTGCTGCTCGTCGCGCTGCTGGTCGCGACGGTGCCCAACGCGTGGGCGGCGCTGCGCGCCGGGCACCTGCGGTACCGGACGTACATCGCCGGCTCGGTCCGCCGCCGTCGCCTGTGGATCCTGCACCGGTTGATGGCCGAGCGGGCGTCCGCGCCGGAGCTGCGGTCGTACGGGCTGCGCCGGTTCCTGCTCGACCAGTACGACCGGGTCATGGACACCGAGACCGGCATCCAGCTCGCCCTGGCCCGCCGGGTCACCACGACCACCGCCGTCGGCGCGCTGGTCGGCGGCCTGGCCACCGCCGTCGTCTACGTTCTGCTGGGGCTCCTGCTGATCGAGGGGCAGATCCCGCTCGCCGCGGCGGCGACCTGCGTGATCGCCGTCCAGGCCGCGCAACGGTCGCTCAGCACGGTCACCTTCCAGATCGACGCCGTCTACACCGAGGGCCAGCACTTCGGCGACTACACCGGCTTCATGGCGCGCGCCGCCGCGTACCTGCCGGACCCGGCCGGCACGCCGCGGCCGGCCCCGGGCCCGCTGCGCGAGGTCGCCGTCCGGGGGGTGACCCTGCACTACCCGGAGCGGGACACGCCCGCCGTCGACGGCGTCACCCTCGCCATCCGCGCCGGGCAGACGGTCGCGTTCGTCGGGGAGAACGGGTCCGGCAAGACCACCCTCGCCGCGATGATCGCCACCCTGCGGACCCCCACGGGCGGCGCCGTGGAGTGGAACGGCCGCCCCGTCGCGGAGTGGGACCTCGCGCGGGTCCGCGCGCGCATCGCGGTCGTCACGCAGGAGTACCACAAGTGGCCGTTCACCGCCGCCACCAACATCGCCGTCGGCGACGTCGACCGCGAGGCGCGTCAGGACCTTATCGAGTCCGCCGCCGCCCGCGCGGCCGCCCACGAGATGATCAAAGGCCTGCCGTACGGGTACGAGACGCTGCTCGACCGCACGTTCGCCAAGGGGCAGGACCTCTCCGGTGGGCAGTGGCAGCGGATCACGGCCGCCCGCGGGTTCCTCCGCGACGCCGACCTGCTGATCATGGACGAGCCGTCCTCGGCCCTCGACCCGCGCGCCGAGGACGCCCTCTTCCAGGCCATCCGGGACCGGCACGGTCGGGCGACGACGATCCTCATCACGCACCGGCTGGCCAACGTCCGCCACGCCGACCGCATCTTCGTCCTGCACGAGGGCGCCCTGGTCGAGTCCGGCACGCACGACGAGCTGATCGCCGCCGGCGGCCGGTACGCCGACCTGTTCACCCTCCAGGCCGCCGGCTACGACGCGGCGCCGGTCGCCCGCCCGCCGGTGCCCGCCCAGCCCGAGCCCGCTACGTGACCGCTACCAGAGTGCGCGTCAGTGCTCCGTTCGAGATCAGCCATAAACCAACGGTACGGTGCGATCGTGCAGCTTCGTTACAACTACCGGGTGTACCCGGACGCAGCCCAGCGCGAGGCGCTGGCGCGGTCGTTCGGCTGTGCTCGGGTGGTGTTCAACGACGCGCTGCGCGTACGGCAGGAGGCGCGAGCCGAGGGCCTGCCATACGTCTCGGACGGGGATTTGTCCAAGCAGGTCATTACCCAGGCCAAGACGACGCCGCAGCGGGCGTGGCTGGGCGAGGTCTCTGCGGTCGTCTTGCAGCAGGCGTTGGCCGACCTGAACACCGCGTACCGCAACTTCTTCGCCTCGGTCACCGGCAAGCGCAAGGGTCGCAAGGTGGCGCCGCCGCGGTTTCGGTCGCGCAAGGACAACCGGCAGGCGATCCGGTTCACCGCCAACGCCCGGTTCAAGGTGCTGGACAACGGTCGGCTCCGGCTGCCGAAGATTGGCGACCTGGACGTCCGCTGGTCCCGCGAGCTGCCGGCCGACCCGTCCAGCGTGACGCTCGTGAAGGACGCGGCCGGGAGGTACTTCGCCTCGTTCGTGGTGACCACGACGGACGAACCGCTCCCCGAGGTGGACTCGGAGATCGGCGTCGACCTGGGCTTGACGCACTTCGCGGTGCTGTCGGACGGCACGAAGGTGGCCGCGCCGAAGTTCCTGCGCCGCGCCGCACGGAAGCTCAAGCGGTTGCAGCAGGACCTGTCCCGCAAGCAGCGAGGCAGTCAGAACCGGAAGAAGGCCGTCGTCAAGGTCGCGCGGGCGCATGCCCGGGTGACCGACACCCGGCGCGACTGGCAGCACAAGCTGTCCACGGCGATCATCCGCGACAACCAAGCGGTGTACGTCGAAGACCTGTGCGTAGTCGGTCTCGGCCGGACGAGGCTCGCCACATCGGTGCACGATGCCGGTTGGGCCAGCTTCACCGCAATGTTGGAGTACAAGGCCGCTCGGTACGGGCGCACCTTTGCCCGGGTAGATCGGTTTTTCCCGTCCACCCGGATGTGCTCCGACTGCGGACGGATCAACGAGAAGATTGCGTTAAATGTCCGATCGTGGGACTGCCCCTGTGGAGCAGCCCACGACCGGGACGTCAACGCCGCCATCAACGTGCTCGCCGCCGGACGGGCGGAGAGCCTAAACGACCGTGGAGCGCACGTAAGACCGGCACTCGTGCCGGCGGTGCGCAGGGAAGCGGTAATCCACCCGGGCGCCGCGTGTTCCGCGCGCAGCGCGGAGGGAATCCCCGTCCTTTAGGGCGGGGAGAACGTCAAGGCAGGCAGTACACGTCGCCGGAGTTCGCGGCGTGGGGAAGGGCGTCCAGGACCGCCGCCAGCGCGGTCGCGGACATCCACGACGGTTCGGCCAGCCCCATGGTGTCGCCGATGGCGAGGTTGAAACGGGTGAAGCCGAGCGCGGCGGCGCGGTCGAGGGCGCGGCGGGCGACGGCCCGCTCGATGGTGGTGAACTCGAACGACAGCGCCGGGAGGACGCGGGTCAGCCCGGCCAGCACGGCGTCCTCGAAGCCCTCCACGTCCACCTTCACGAACGCCGGTACGCCGTGCTCCGCGACGAGGGCGTCGAGGGTGGTGGACGGCACGTCGAGCCGCGCGTCCCAGATCTCCTGCCGCCATCCGTCGGCGCCGTCCGCCGCCTGGATGAACTGCGGCGACGCGGTCGACACGGTGGGGTTGGCGGAGTTGACGTGGAGTTCGAGCAGCCCGGTGGTCGCGCCGCACGCCGCCTCGACCAGGACGACCTGGTCGTCCCCGCCGTAGAGGGCCCGGATGGCCCGCGCGCACAGTGGCTGCGGCTCCACCGCGACCACCCGTGCGCCCAGGCGGCGGAAGCTGCCGGTCCGGTCGCCCACGTGGGCGCCGACGTCGATGACCAGGTCACCGGCGCCGACGAACTGGGCGTAGAAGCGGTCCATCGCCGCCGCCCGGGCCGGATCGCCGTAGGAGAGCTCGAGCGACCGGCGGAGCGCGGCGGCGGCGGGATCCGCCTTGAGCGACTCGACGATCTCGGTGTTGACGTGCACGGGCGGACCCTAGCGTCCGGCCGCCCGGATCGGGTACCCGTTCGCCCGAATGCTCCACCGACGGTGTCGCCGTGACGACTCCAGGTCGGCGGTGTGGCGGAGCGACCGGCCCACCCGGCTCCGGCGGCGTGATCGGACCTAGGCTGGGCGGTGATGAGTACACCGCCCCGCCGCGCCCCGGGTGACCTGCTTGTCCACCTGCGGCGGGCCCGTGACCACATCGACCGCCACTACACCGAGCCGTTGGACCTCGCGACCGTGGCGGCGGTCGCCGGTCTCAGCAGGTTCCACTTCCAGCGCCTCTTCACGATCACGTACGGGGTGTCGCCGGCGGCGTACCTGTCCCGCCGGCGCATCGAACGGGCGCAGGACCTGCTGCGCGCCACCAACCTGACGGTCACCGAGGTCTGCCACGCGGTCGGCTTCGCCAGCCTCGGCTCGTTCAGCAGCCGGTTCCGGGGGATCGTGGGGGAGACGCCCCGGGACTTCCAGCGCCGCTGGGCCCGGGCCGGCGCACCCCACATCCCGGGCTGCTTCGTCTTCATGTGGGGGCTGGCGGAACGGCGCGGCGCGTCCGCAAGCGAGGAGAAGCCGCCGCCGGGGGATCCTTCCTAACCTGGCCCCATGATTACCCACGTCTCCATCACCAGCGTCTTCGTCAAGGACATCGACGCCGCCAAGGCCTTCTACATCGACGTCCTCGGCTTCGAGGAGCACACCGACATCACCCTGGCCGACGGCTCGTACCGCTGGTGCACCGTCAAGCACCCCAGCCAGCCCGAGCTGGAGGTGCACCTGACCCTGCCCGGGCCACCGCTGTCGCCGGAACTGGCCGAGACGGTCCGCCGCGCGCAGGACGAGGGCGGGCTGTTCGGCCTCGGCATGGGCGTCGACGACTGCCGCAAGACCTACGACGAGCTGCGGAGCAAGGGCGTCGAGTTCCTCCAGGAGCCGGCCGAGCGCCCGTACGGGGTGGAGGCGGTGGCCCGGGACAACTCCGGCAACTGGCTGGTGCTGGTGGAGCGCAAGGAGTTCACGGCCGCCGACTTCGGCTGACCGTCGCCCGCGTCGGCCGGCCGGCCGTCCGGGGGCCGGCCAGCCGACGCGGCGGAAAGGCGTGGGCGATCACCGGGCGCGCTGTTAGGGTTGACGGCGCTGACCGGATCGAGGAGTTCGACATGCTCATCGGGGACGACGACATCTCCGGGTGACCCCACCCGCGGGCGCGCCGGCGCCCGCCCCCCGGCGTCATCCGGGCGACCATCGCCCGTCCGTCTCGCCCCGAGGATCCGTCCGATGTCCGACGCCTGCGTCGTCTGTTCCCACCTGTCGTTTTCCTGGCCGGACGACACCCCCGTCCTCCAGGACCTGTCCGTCACCGTGCCACCCGGCCGCACCGGCCTCGTCGCGCCCAACGGCGCCGGCAAGAGCACCCTGCTACGGCTGATCGCCGGCGAGCTGGCACCGACCGGCGGCACCGTCACCGTCGACGGCGTGCTCGGCTACCTGCCGCAGACCCTGCCGCTCGACGGTGAGCTGACCGTCGCCGAGGTGCTCGGCGTCGACGCCGTGCTGCGCGCCCTGCACGCCATCGAGGCCGGCGACGCCGCCGAGGAGCACTTCACCACCGTCGGCGACGACTGGGACGTCGAGGAGCGCACCCGCCACGAGCTGGACCGGCTCGGCCTCGCCGACGTCGCGCTCCACCGTCGCCTGCGTACGCTCAGCGGCGGCCAGGTCGTCTCCCTCGGCCTCGCCGCGCAACTGCTGAAGCGGCCCGACGTGCTGCTGCTCGACGAGCCCACCAACAACCTCGACCTCGACGCCCGGCACCGCCTGTACGCAGCGCTCGACGACTGGCCCGGCTGCCTGCTGGTGGTCAGCCACGACCGGGCGCTGCTGGACCGGATGGACCGCATCGCCGAGCTCGACCGGGGGTCGGTGTCGTTCTTCGGCGGCACCTTCAGCGCGTACGAGGAGGCCGCGCAGGCCGCCCGGGCGACCGCCGAGCGGACGGTCCGCAGCGCCGAGCTGGAGGTCAAGCGGGAGAAGCGGGAGCTGCAGCAGGCCCGCGAGCGGGCCGAACGCCGCGCCAGCAACGCCGCCCGGAACCTCAAGAACGCGGGCCTGCCCCGCATCGTCGCCGGCGGTCTCAAGCGCAGCGCGCAGGAGTCGGCCGGACGGGCCCAGGACACGCACGCCAACCGGGTCGGCGAGGCTCAGGCCCGCCTCGACGAGGCCAGCCGCGCCCTCCGCGACGACGCCGTCCTCACGCTGGACCTGCCCGACACCACCGTCCCCGCCGGCCGCACCCTGTTCGTGGGGGAGCGGATGCAGGTCCGGAGGCTCTTCGCCGACGACGGCGTCGACCTGACCGTCCGGGGACCCGAGCGCATCGCTCTCACCGGCCCCAACGGCGCCGGCAAGTCGACCCTGCTGCGCCTGGTCGAGGGTTCCCTCACCCCGGAGTCGGGTGCGGTGCGCCGGGCCGGGGGACGGGTGGCGTACCTGTCCCAGCGCCTCGACCTGCTCGACCCCGGCCGCACCGTCGCGGAGAACCTCGCCGCGTACGCCCCGGACCGGCCGCAGGCCGAACGGATGACCCTGCTGGCCCGCTTCCTGTTCCGCGGCGCCCGCGCTCAGCTACCGGTCGGCGCCCTCTCCGGCGGCGAGCTGCTGCGCGCCACGCTCGCCTGCGTGCTGTACGCGCAACCGGCACCGCACCTGCTGCTGCTCGACGAGCCGACCAACAACCTGGACCTGGTCAGCGTGGGGCAACTCGAGAGCGCCCTCAAGGCGTACCGGGGTGCGTTCGTGGTAGTCAGCCACGACGAGCGGTTCCTCGCCGAGATCGGGGTGGACCGGTGGCTGCGGCTCGCCGACGGGCGGCTCGGCGACTGACGGGGCGCCCACCGCCGCACCGGCGTGCTCCCGCACTGCGAGTTGAGGAGAGACACATGACCACCACCGTTCCCGATGTGATCGCCCGTTACTACCGCGTCATCGGCGAACGCGACATCGACGCCTTCGTCGCCTGTTTCACCGACAACGCGACCGTCGCCGACGAGGACGGGCTCCACGACGGCCCGGCGGCGATCCGGGCCTGGCGTCAGCGGACCGCGGCCGAGTACGACTACGACGCCGTACCGGAGGAGGTCGTGGCGGAGGCGGGGGACACCTTCGTGGTGACGGCGCTGGTCACCGGCACGTTCCCGGGCAGCCCGGTCCGGCTGCGGCACCGGTTCACGCTCCGCGACGGTCTGATCGGCGCCCTGGACATCCGGCCGTAGGTCAACGCGGGGCGCGGACGGCCGGGTGGGGCGACCGGGCGTGCCCGGTCGCCCCACCCGGCGGCCCCATGAGGGCTTCGGGTCAGCGCGAGCCGGCGGCGAGCGCGGCGTTCATCTCGCCGTACGCGACCGTCTCGGCGACCGACCCGTACGTGCCCGTCGACAGCAGTTCGGCCGCCGCGCGGGCGGCGACCGCGTAGGCCGCCTGCACGATCGCGGAACCGAGACTGATCCGGGCGACGCCGGCGGCGGCGAGTTCGGCCACCGGCGGTGCGCCCGCCCCGGCCATAACGGCGATCGGCAGTGGCCCGGCGGCCAACTCGGCGAGCGCCGTCGGGTCGAGCAGTCCGGGTACGAAGAGGCTGTCCGCGCCCGCCGCGGCGTACCGCTCGGCGCGGTCGAGGGCGTCGTCCAGGCGGCGCTCCGCCGGGCCGACTCCGGCGAGGAAGATGTCGGTCCGTGCGTTGATCCACAGGCGGACACCGAGACGGCTCGCGGCGGCACGGGCGGCGGCGAGCCGCTCCGCCTGTTCAGCCGGGGTGAACAGGGGCGCGTCCGGGTGGCCGCTCCGATCCTCGAGGTTCACCCCGACGGCGCCCGCGCCGATGACGGCGGTGACGGTCGCCGCGACGGCGTCGGGCTCCGCGCCGTACCCGGCTTCGATGTCGGCGGAGACCGGAACACCGACCGCGGCCACGATGCGCTCGACCGCCGCCGCGGCGCGGTCAGGTCCGAGGTCGGCGCCGTCGGGTACGCCGAGCGACCAGGCGACGCCCGCGCTCGTCGTGGCGATCGCCCTGGCTCCCGCGTCGACGATCGCGACCGCCGACCCGACGTCCCAGGCGTTGGGCAGCAACAGCGGGTCGCCGGGGCGGTGCAGGGCGGCGAACGTCTCGGCCGCTGTCGACAGGGCGGGGGACACCTTCGGAAGCACGGATTCTCCTTGCGGTTGCGCGTGGTGGCATCCCGAAGCCTTCCGTGGCGGCCGCTGGTCGTCTGGCGGGATCTGGACACCATCAGTGGCGCGGTCGGTGGATCATTGCCCAGCGGCACCACTTCTCCGACTACCGAAGACTCGGGTCACCTCACTCGCGACCGGTGGCGACATGGCCGGAGCCCAGGCGGCGAACAGGTCGTGGAAGAACGCCCCGTGAGTGTCGAGGACGGAGGGATCCTGCTCGACGACGTCCAGCTCGTTGACGACGCTCAGGTCGACGAAGGATCGCAGGTGCTCGCCCCGCAGCGTGGTCACCTGACCGGTGAACCGGTCGTACACCGCGACCGTCGTCGCGAGCCCCCGCCAGGTGCGCCGGCGGTCGCACGCCCCGTACCGGTACACCAGGTCCGCCGCCTCGTCGCCGACGAGGTCGCGCAGCGTGGCCCGGCCGGTCCGGTCGAGGAGTGCCACGTCGAAGCCGTCCGTGCCGTAGACGGCGTGCGTCAGGCCCGCCAGTTGCACGTCGGCGTCGCAGCCGAGAGCGGCGAGGCGCTCCCGCACCCGACACAGGTGCGCGTACAGGCTCCCACCGGGATGGTCGATCCGGTCGGCTCCGCGCTCGCGGAGCCAGTCCCGCACCTCATCGACGCTCATGCCCCGACCCTAGGCACCACGCCGCCGGGCGGGGGACCGCGACGGTGCGCCGTGTGTCACAGCACGAGTCGGGGCTACTTCACCTTGCGCGTCGACCGGACCACGATGTCGTCGTACCCCGGGTGCTTGCCCAGCCACTCACTGAGGAAGGGGCAGATCGGCACGACCGTCCGCCGTTTCGCCCGAGCGTCGTCCATCACCGCGCGGGCCAGGGTCGATCCGACACCCCGGCCCTCGAACTCCGGAGCAACCTCGGTGTGGGTGTAGGCGATGATGGTGCCGGTGAGCTGATAGGTGACCAGCCCGGCCGTCACGCCCGTCTCGTCCCGTGCCTCGAACCGCTCCCGCTCGGGCACGTCGATCACCGTGAACTGCATCCCGCCATCCAACCACGGTCCGAATCGAGGTCAGCATGCTGTTTCCCGCCACGACCCTGGAGGCCGTGGAACGAGGCGACGTGACGCTGGCGTTCCGGCGGTGGACCAGACCGAGAGTGCGGCCCGGCACCCGGCTGCGCACCCTGATCGGCCTCGTCGAGATCACCTCGGTAGGTGTCGTCCAGCCGGAGGAGATCGACCCCGAGGACGCGCGGCGGGCCGGGTTCGAATCGCGCGACAGCCTGTTGACCTTCCTCGCCGGCCGGCCCGGCGGCGACATCTACCGCATCGGTATCCGCCACGCCGGTCCGGATCCCCGGAACCGGCTGCGCGAGCAGGACCAACTGGAATCGGCGGAACTCGCGGGTGTGGTGGCCGCGCTCCGACGCATGGACGACCAGGCGCAGCGGGGGCCGTGGGTGCTGCCCGTCCTACGGGCGATTCTGCGGCGACCCGCGGTCCGGGCGCCTGATCTGGCTGTCGAACTCGGCTGGCCCACCGACACCTTCAAGCGCCAGGTGCGGCGGCTGAAGGAGCTCGGCCTGACCGAGAGCCTCGGCACCGGGTACCGGATCTCGCCCCGGGGGCGCGTCGTCCTCGCCGCCTACGACCTGGCCAGCCGGTCCGCGGAAGGTCTTTCATGACTGCGCGGCGGTGAGGAGATAGTCGTCGGTTTCGGGGCTCCACCGCAGCTCGACGGCTCCGCTGGTGGCGGCGGCCCGGCAGAACTGGAGGAAGCTGCGGTAGCCGAGCTTCTTCTCGCTGAAGTCGGGCTTCGCCCGGCGCAGGGCGTTCTTGAGGCCGGACAGGGGCACGGTGCCGTCGCCGCCGGTCAGGTCCCGGACCACGGAGCGGACCAGCCCGAAGGCCTCCTCCCGTTCGCCGTGCTCGGGTAGGGACACCTCCGGGTCGCCCTTGGCCGGGCCCTCGGCCAGCTCCACCACGTTGCGGTCGGCGAGGTGCCGCAGCAGTTCACCGAACGTGCGGAACCCGTAGTCCGACTCGCTGAACGTCGGGTCCTTCCGGAGCAGGGTGCGCTTCAGGCGCGAGGCGGTCACCTCGCCACCGGAGCTGCCCTGAAGGCCCGCCACGGTCTGCGCCACGAGGGCCGACAGGGTCTCCACGTCCCGTGCGGGTTCCTCGACCTCCGGCTGCGGCTCGGGCTCCGGTTCCACTCGCAGCGGCTCGGGGCTCGGCAACCGGGCGGGACGGCCGCGCCGGACGCGGGGCGACGGGATGTCGACGCCCTCGAGCCGGTCGTAGTAGAGGAATTCGTCGCAGGCGGGCGGGAGCAGGGCCGAGGTGGACTTCTCGACGCCCACGCCGATGACGCGCTTGTTGAGTTCGCGGAGCTTGTGCACCAGCGGCGTGAAGTCACTGTCACCGGTGCAGATCACGAACGTGGAGATGTACTCGCGCTCGAAGGCCAACTCGACGGCGTCGACGGACATCTTGATGTCGGCGGCGTTCTTGCGGGACGCGCCCATCCGCTGCGGTATCTCGATGAGTTCGACGTGGGACCGGGTGAGCATCCGGCGGTCCTCGTCGAAGAACGACCAGTCGGCGTACGCGCGGCGCACCACCACCCGCCCCCGCTCGGCGAGGGCGTCGGCGATGGGACGGAAGTCGAAGGCGACTCCGTTGCCGTGGTCGCGTACGCCCAACGCGAGGTTCTCGTAGTCGAGGAACAGGGCAATGCGATCCTCTTGATCCACGCCAGCCAGCCTACGCCCCGTCACTCGAAGCGGGAGGGGTCGCCGGCTCCCCGGCGCAGGATCTCCGGCTCGTCCTGTGACAGGTCGACCACCGTGGTCGGCTCCTTGCCGCAGTCGCCGGCGTCGACGACCGCGTCGAGGAGGTGGTCCAGCCGTTCCTTGATCTCCCAGCCCTGGGTCAGCGGCTCGTCCTCACCGGGCAGGACCAGGGTGCTCGACACCAGCGGCTCGCCGAGTTCGGCCAGCAGCGCCTGGGTGACGGTGTGATCGGGTACGCGGACACCGACCGTGCGCTTGCGCGGGTGCAGCATCCGGCGCGGCACCTCCTTGGTTGCCGGCAGGATGAACGTGTAGCTGCCCGGCGTGGACGCCTTGACCAGGCGGAAGACCGAGTTGCTGACGTGCACGAACTGGCCGAGCTGCGCGAAATCCCGGCACACCAGCGTGAAGTGGTGCCGTTCGTCGAGGTGCCGGATCTCGCGGATCCGGTCCAGCCCGTCGCGGTTGCCCAGTTGGCAACCGAGCGCGAAGCACGAGTCGGTCGGGTACGCGATCAGGCCGCCGTCCCGGATCAGGTCGACCACCTGCCGCAGGATCCGGGGCTGCGGGTTGTCCGGGTGTACGTCGTAGTACCGCGCCATGCGCCGAGACTAGGCGCTGCCGGCCGGTGGCGGCACCGGAAGGAAACCTAACCATTCGTTACTCGCCCGTTATTGACGTGACCGGCGTCACTCCGCTTGACTGCGACGGAACCGGTTCCGCAACCGGTTCCGGAACCGGTTCCACACACCCCGTGGAGTGTCACGTGCCGATCACCATCGCCGACGTCGCCAGCCGGGCGGGCGTGAGCAAGACGACCGTCTCCCGGGTGCTCAACGGCAAGGGCGAGGTGGACCAGAGCACCGCGGACCGGGTCCGCGCGGTCATCTCGGACCTCGGCTACGTGCCCAGCGCGCGGGCGGTCGGGTTGGCCCGCGGCCGGACCCGGGTCGTCGGGATGCTCGTGCCCGCCCTGACCTGGCCCTGGATGGGTGAGGTGCTCCAGGGCGCGGTCGACGTGGTCGAGGACGAGGGGTACGCCCTGCTGCTGTTCACCTGCAACCGGGGCGACGAGTCGATGCGGCGGTTCACCTCCCAGGTGTCGGCCAAGTCCTTCGACGGCCTGCTGGTGGTCGAGCCGGAGGGCACGCTGGACCACATCACCGCCCTGCACGAGCAGGGCCTGCCGGTCATCCTCATCGACGACCGGGTCCACCGGCCGCGCTTCCCCTCGGTGCGGACGACCAACCACGCGGGCGCCCGCGCCGCGGCGGCGCACCTGCTGGAACTCGGGCGGCGGCGACCACTGGTCATCACCGGCGTGCCCCAGTTCGGGTGCACGGAGGAGCGGTCGGCCGGGTTCGCCGAGTGCTACGCCGAGGCCGGGTTGCCGATCGACCCGGATCTCGTCGTGGACGGCGACTTCACCTTCGAGTGCGGCCGGGCGGCGGTGCAGCGCCTGCTCGCCGCAGGCGTGCCGTTCGACGCGGTCTTCGCCCACAACGACCTGTCCGCCGCCGGCGCCCTGCAGGCCCTCATGGACGCGGGTCGACGGGTGCCGGCCGACGTCGCGGTCGTCGGCTTCGACGACCTGCCCCTGGCGGGACACACCCACCCGCCGCTGAGTTCCGTACGCCAGCCGTTGCGGGAAATGGGGGAGGCGGCGGCCCGCACCCTCATCTCCCACCTCGACGGCACCCCGCTGCCCGACAGTCCCATCGTCATCCCCACCGGACTCACCGTGCGCGCCTCGACCAACGGCACCTGACGCTGTCCCGCACCGACGACGCCGGCGGGCCCCGCCCTCCGGTGGCACCACCGCACACCCTCCATCCACCACACCCCCGCATCGAGGGAGACCTCCATGAGAAGACGACGGCTCCTCACCATCGTGCTGGCCGGCACGGTGGCCACGGCCCTCGCCGCCTGCGGCGACAGCCCGAACGCGAACAAGAACAACGGCCCGGCGGCCACCGTGCTCAACGTCGGCATGCCGAACGGCCCGCAGGCCGAGAACCACAACCCGTTCCTCACCACGTCGGCCGCCGCCTCGCTGGGCTACCGGTGGCAGATCTACGAGCCGCTGATGATGTGGAACCCGGTGAAGCCGGCCGACCCGATGAAGCCGTGGCTGGCCACCAAGGCCGAGTGGTCGGCGGACTACACCTCCGTCAAGGTCACCATCCGGGACAACGCCACCTGGTCCGACGGTCAGAAGGTCACGGCGGAGGACGTCGCCTTCACGTACAACCTGGTCAAGAAGTACCCGGCGCTGAACGACCAGGGCGTGCCCTACACCGAGGCGACCGCCAGCGGCAACGAGGTCACCATCAAGACCTCCAGCCCGCAGTTCGTCAACCAGCAGAAGGTCCTGTGGCGGGTGCCGATCGTGCCCAAGCACATCTGGGAGAAGATCAGCGACCCGACGACCGACCAGGTCAAGCAGCCGGTCGGCAGCGGCCCGTACACGTTGAAGTCGTTCACCCCGGCCACCACCACCCTGACCGTCCGGGAGAGCGGCTACTGGCAGGACCTGCCGAAGGTCAAGGAGCTGCGCTTCACGTCGTACACCGACAACAGCGCGCAGACCACCGCCCTCGCCAACGGCGAGTCGGAGTGGAGCTTCGTCTTCATCCCCAACTACAAGGCCGTCTTCGTCGACAAGGACCCGGCCAACCACAAGGTGTGGGCGCCGGCGATCCTCGGCATCCACGGCCTCTACATCAACACCACGAAGAAGCCGTTCGACGACCCGGCGCTGCGGCGCGCGATGAACATGGTCATCGACCGCGAGGACATCTTCACCACGGCGGAGGCCGCGTACTTCCACCCGCTGGTGAAGAGCGTGACCGGCCTGCCCAGCCCCGCCGGTGACCCGTTCATCGCCCCCGAGTTCAAGGGCCAGGAGCACAAGGTCGACGTCGAGGGCGCCAAGGCGCTGCTCACCGGCGCCGGCTACAAGCTGGAGGGCAACACCCTCAAGGACCGGACCGGCAAGGCCGTCACGCTGACCCTCACCGACCCGGCCGGCTGGTCCGACTACCAGACCAGCCTGGAGATCGTGAAGGACAACCTGTCCAAGATCGGCATCGCCGCCACGATCGACAAGGCCAACCAGGACGCCTGGTTCCGCAACGTCGAGCAGGGCAACTTCGACGCGACCTTCCGGTGGACCGAGGGCGGCGCCACGCCGTACGACATCTACCGGACCGTCATGGACGGCCGGGTGCTGAAGCCGATCGGCACCGCCTCCCCGGCGGGCAACTTCGGCCGCTTCAACAACCCGCAGGCGACCGAGGCCCTGAAGGCGTACGCGAACGCGACCGACGAGGCCGCGCGGACCACCGCGATGAACACGCTGCAGAAGATCTTCGTCGAGCAGATGCCGATGATCCCGGTCGGCGCGGACAACATCGGTGGCGCGTACAGCACGAAGAACTGGGTCGGGTGGCCCGACGACTCGAACCCGTACGGCGCGATGCAGCCCACCCAGCCCAACGCGGTGGACGTGGTCCTGCACCTCAGGCCCGCCAACAGCTGATCCCCTCGGGTGCCCCTCCCCGGCCACTGCCGGCCGGGGAGGGGCACCCACACCCACCCCAAGACAGGAACTCGCCATGACGTTGAGCGACAGCGCGGAGGCGCCGGTCAACGAGGTGGTGCTGGAGGCCGTCGGCCTGACCAAGCATTTCCCCGTCCGCAGGCGGCTGCGTGACCTTCTCACCCGATCGACGGCCGCCGTCCACGCCGTCGACGACGTCTCGTTCGTGCTGCGCCGGGGCCAGGTGACCGCGCTGGTCGGCGAGTCCGGCTCCGGCAAGTCCACGGTGGCCCGGCTGCTGGCCCAGCTCTACCCGCGCACCGCCGGCGACCTCCGCCTGCACGGCACGTCGACCCGGGTCCGCGGCGGGCGCGCGTTCCGGGCGTACGTGCGGCGCGTCCAACTGATCCTGCAGGACCCGTTCGCGTCGCTGAACCCGGTGCACACCGTCCGCTACCACCTCACCCGGTCGCTGCGGATCCACGGCAACGCCGGGCGCACCGCCGAGGACCTGGACAAGGCCCTCGCCGACCTGCTCACCCGGGTCAGCCTCACACCGCCCGAGCGCTACCTGGACGCGTTCCCGCACGAGCTCTCCGGCGGCCAGCGGCAACGCGTCGCGATCGCCCGGGCGCTCGGGGCCGACCCGGAGGTGCTCCTCGCCGACGAGCCGGTGTCCATGCTGGACGTCTCCATCCGCCTCGGGGTGCTCAACCTGCTGCGGGACCTCAAGGAGCGGCTCGACCTCGCCGTCCTCTACATCACCCACGACATCGCCTCGGCCCGCTACTTCGCCGACGAGACGATCGTCATGTACGCCGGCCGCATGGTCGAGGGCGGCGACAGCGAGACCGTCACCCAGAACCCGGCCCACCCGTACACCCGGCTGCTCATCGGGTCGGCGCCGGACCCCGACCGGATCACCGGCGACGGCGGCGCCGACGTCGGCGGGGCGGACCGCGGCCACGGCGAGCCGCCGAGCCTGATCAGCCCACCCGCCGGCTGCCGCTTCCACCCCCGGTGCCCGCACGTCATGCCCCGCTGCACCGTCGACCTGCCGCCCCGGCACACCATCGGCGACCGGCCCGGCCACTGGGCGGCGTGCTGGCTCTACGACCCGGCCACGGTCGCCGCCGAGGGCCCCGGCTCCGCCGCGCCCGACGCCGACCCGACCGTGCCGCCGGCTCGCCGGGACGGCACCGCCACCGTGGGGGACGCCCGATGAGGTTCCTGCTGCAGCGCGTGGCCTTCTACCTGTTCACGGCGTGGGCGGCCATCACCCTCAACTTCTTCATCCCACGGTTGATCCCCGGCGACCCGGTCCAGTCCCTCATCTCCCGCAACCAGGGCCGGATCAGCGCCGACGCCATCGAATCGCTTCGCGTCCTGTTCGGCCTGGACGACAACGACAGCGTCTGGGAGCAGTACGTCGACTACTGGAAACAGCTCGTCCAGGGCGACCTCGGCCTGTCCTTCACGTTCTTCCCGACGCCGGTGTCGACGGTGATCGGCGACAGCCTGCCGTGGACCGTCGGCCTGGTCGGCGTCACCACGATCGTCAGCTTCCTGCTCGGCACCGCGCTCGGTGTCGGCGCCGGCTGGCGGCGCGGCTCGTGGATCGACGCCCTGCTGCCGGCCACCACGTTCCTCTCCTCGATCCCGTACTTCTGGCTGGGCCTCGTCGCGATCGCCCTGTTCGCCGGGCCGGGGAGCTTCTTCCCGTCCTCCGGCGGCTACGAGCCGGGCCTCGTGCCGGCGTTCGACCAGTACTTCATCCCGAGCGCCATCCAGCACAGCATCCTGCCCGCCGCCACCATCCTGGTCTCCTCGATGAGCGGGTGGATCCTCAGCATGCGCAACATGATGGTCACCGTCTCCTCGGAGGACTACATCACGGTCGCCCACGCGAAGGGCCTGTCGGAGCGGCGGGTGGCGCTCAGCTACGCGGCCCGCAACGCGCTGCTGCCCAACGTCTCGGGTTTCGCGCTGTCGCTCGGGTTCATCGTCGGCGGCACCCTGCTGGTGGAGATCGTCTTCTCCTACCCGGGGCTCGGGTACCAGCTCTTCCAGGCGGTCGGCGCCAAGGACTACCCGCTGATGCAGGGGATCTTCCTGATCATCACGATCTCCGTGCTGGTCGCGAACCTGCTCGCCGACGTCGCGTACCTGCTCCTCGACCCGCGGACCCGAAAGAGCTGAGCGATGACATTCTCACCGTCGAGCATCGAGCAGGTCATCCCCGGCCAGGGAGCCATGGCCCAGCCGTCGGCCGCGCCGGGCCGGGCGAAGCGGCGCCGGTTCCGGTTCATCGCCAACGCCAAGGTCGCGACCGGCCTGGTCGTCCTGGCCGTGTACGGCCTCTTCGCGATCATCGGGCCGTGGGTGGCGCCGTACGACCCGAGCGCCCGGAGCAGCGACGTCCTGCAGGCGCCGTCGGCGGAGCACTGGTTCGGCACCACCCACCTCGGCCAGGACATCTTCAGCCAGATCCTGGTCGGCACCCGAAGCGTCGTCGTCGTGGGCCTGATCGCCGGCGTGATCGCGACGCTCCTGTCCATCCTCATCGGCGTGACCTCCGGCTACCTCTCCGGGGTGGCCGACGAGGGCCTGTCGGCCCTGTCCAACGTGTTCCTGGTGATCCCGGCACTGCCGCTGATCATCATCATCACGTCGATCGTGGAGCGGGCCAGCGACACCCTGGTCGCGCTCATCATCGGCCTCACCTCGTGGGCGTGGGGGGCCCGGGTGCTCCGCGCGCAGACGCTGTCGCTGCGCCGCCGCGACTACGTCGAGGCGGCCCGTGCCACCGGCGAGCGGACCTGGCGGATCATCCTCTTCGAGATCCTGCCGAACCTCACCGCGATCATCGCGTCCGGCTTCGTCGGCACCGTCATCTTCGCGGTGATGTCGGAGATCACCCTGGCGTTCATCGGCATCTCGTCGATCACGTCGTGGAACTGGGGCACCATCCTGTTCTGGGCGCAGGGCCAGCAGGCCCTCGCGCAGGGGGCGTGGTGGTGGTTCGTGCCCGCCGGCCTGGCCATCGCGCTGCTGGGCACCGCGCTCGCTCTGATCAACTTCGGCATCGACGAGTTCGTCAGTCCCCGCCTGCGCAGCAGCGGCCGGACCCGGATCCGCACCGCGTCCGGGCACACCGTGAAGATGCGGGTCGGATTCACCCCCGTACTCGACCCGCCGGCGGCGGCCCCGCCGCCGGTCCCGGTCGACGCGGTCGTCCTCAGCAGCACCGACCGGAAGGGTGGTCCTCGATGACGCGACCGGTCCTGGAGATCAAGGGCCTCAACGTCGACTACGGGATCGGCGACCAGGCCGTGCGCGCCGTCCGGGACGTCGACCTCACCCTGCGCCGCGGCGAGGTGCTGGGGCTGGCCGGCGAGAGCGGCAGCGGCAAGTCCACCCTGGCGTACGGGATCACCCGGCTGCTGCCGCCGCCCGGCGTGATCCGCGGCGGATCCGTCCGCTACCACCCGACCGACGGCGAACCGATCGACATCATGGCGCTCTCCCCCGCCGAACTGCGCCGCTTCCGCTGGGCGGAGACGTCGATCGTGTTCCAGGGGGCGATGAACTCGCTCAACCCGGTCCACCGGATCTCCACCCAGCTACTCGACGTCATCAAGGCGCACGAGCCGAGCATGAGCGCTCCGGCCCGGCTCGCCCGCGCCCGCGAACTGCTCAAGCTGGTCGGCATCTCGGCCGACCGGATGGACAGCTACCCGCACCAGCTCTCCGGCGGCATGCGCCAGCGCGTCATGATCGGTATGGCGCTGGCGCTGGAACCCCAGATCGTCATCATGGACGAGCCGACGACGGCGCTCGACGTCGTCATGCAGCGGCAGATCCTCGGTCAGCTCGCCGAGCTGCGCGAGCGGCTCGGCTTCGCGGTGCTGTTCATCACCCACGACCTGTCCCTGCTGGTCGAGTTCTCCGACCGGATCGCCATCATGTACGGCGGACGGATCGTCGAGGAGGCACCGGCGGCGCAGCTGTACCGGGCCGCCCTGCACCCGTACACCGAGGGGTTGCTGCACTCCTTCCCCGCGCTGCGCGGGCCGCGGCGCGAGCTCGCCGGCATCCCCGGCTCCCCGCCGGACCTGCGCGCCATGCCGGCCGGTTGCGCCTTCCACCCGCGGTGCCCCCGGGCGTTCACCCCCTGCGACAACGCGCTTCCCGTCCTCGGCGCACCCGTCGACGACCACCCGGGCCGCACCGTCGCCTGCTGGCTGCACCCGGCCGCCGACGTGGTGACCCGGTGAGCCACCCCGGCCCGGCGGACGCCCGCACCCCTGATTCCGACTCACCGTCCGCGACCGCGAGGAGAACCATGGACAGCAACCCCACCAGCCCGGCGACGTCGACCGAGGCCGACCCGATCGACACGCTGCCACCGACGTTCCGGTGGGGTGTGGCGACCTCGTCGTACCAGATCGAGGGCGCGGTCGCCGAGGACGGTCGCACGGCGTCCATCTGGGACACCTTCTGCCGGATCCCCGGCGCGGTGGTGAACGGTGACAACGGCGACGTGGCCTGCGACCACTACCACCGGATGCCGCAGGACGTGGCGCTCATCGCCGACCTCGGCCTGGACACGTACCGCTTCTCGGTGGCCTGGCCGCGGGTGCAGCCCGGCGGGCGGGGGCCGGCAAACGCCGCCGGGCTCGCCTTCTACGACCGGCTCGTCGACGAGCTGCTCGGCCGGGGAGTCGACCCGTGGGTGACGCTGTACCACTGGGACCTGCCGCAGGAGCTGGAGGACGCCGGCGGCTGGCCGGCCCGGGACACCGCCTACCGGTTCGCCGACTACGCGGAGCTGGTCTTCGACGCGCTCGGCGACCGGGTACGGACGTGGACCACGCTGAACGAGCCGTGGTGCTCGGCCATGCTCGGGTACGCGTACGGCCTGCACGCGCCCGGCCGGCGCGACCTGGGCGACGCGATCGCCGCCGCCCACCACCTGCTGCTCGGCCACGGGCTGGCGGCGGGGCGGCTGCGGGCGGCGGCCACCCGGCCGCTGGAACTCGGCATCACCGTCAACCTGGCCACGGCCGACCCGGTCACCGACAGCGCGGCGGACCGGGACGCCGCCCGCGCCGCCGACGGCCTCGGTAACCGGCTCTACCTCGACCCGCTGATCCACGGCCGGTACCCGGAGGACGTGGTGGCCGACCTGGCCCGCGACGGGGTACGCATCCCGGTGCGGGAGGGCGACCTGGACGTCATCTCCAGCCCGATCGACGTGCTCGGCGTCAACTTCTACTTCGGGCAGCTCTTCTCCGGCGTGGACGAGCAGGGGCGCGAGCGGGACGACGAGGGCCGGCCGGTGCGGCGGGTGGTCCGCCGGGACCTGCCCCGCACCGCGATGGACTGGGAGATCGTGCCGGACTCGTTCACCGACCTGCTGGTCCGGCTCGGCCGCGACTACCCGGGCGTGCCGCTGGTGATCACCGAGAACGGCGCCGCCTTCGACGACCAGCCGGACGCCGACGGCTTCGTGGCCGACGACGACCGGGTGGCCTACCTGGCCGAGCACCTGCGCGCGGTGGCCCGGGCCCGCCAGGCCGGGGCGGACGTGCGGGGCTACTTCGCCTGGTCGCTGCTGGACAACTTCGAGTGGGCGTACGGCTACGACAAGCGGTTCGGCATCGTCCGGGTCGACTACGACACCCAGCGGCGCACGCCGAAGCGCAGCGCGCTCTGGTACCGCGACACCGTCCGTCGGGTCCGCGGCAACCGCTGACGAACCACACGGCGGCCGTCCGGCCCGGTCCGGACGGCCGCCTCCGGTGGTTTGCCGCGCCTCACTGTCGAGCCAGCCACACTCCCAGCACCGCGCCCACGGCCCCGCCGAGCAGGAACGTCACGACGTGCGGCGCGAGGCGGCGAGCCGTCGCCCGTACGCCGGTGACGCCGAGCAGGTCGATCGGTTCGACGGGACCGCGCGGGGCGGGGACCACCGCGCCGGGTCCCGGAGGGTCGAGGGCCGCGGCCGGCCGGGCACCGGCGGACGCCACCGGCGAGGCGGCTGGCGCGGCCGGCTGGCCGGCGGCTGCAACGGGGTGGGCGGTCGGCATGGCCGGCTGGCCGGCGGCCTGTGCGGGCGGGGCCTCGGCGACATCCGCCGACGGATCGGCGGAGGCGGCGGCCGACGGCGCGGCGGCCGAGGCGACGGGGGCCGGCGTCGGCGCGAGTTGTCCGGCGAGGCAGGCGGTGAACTCGTCGAGCAGCCGGCTGCTCACGTCCGCGATCATCCCGCGACCGAGCTGGGCCACCCGACCGCTGATCGTCAGGTCGGTGAGCACGGCGACGGCGGTGGCGTCGCCGTCGGCGCGCAGGGTGGCGGCGACCGTCGCCGACGCCGATCCGGCCCCCTTGGTGTCGCGGCCGGACGCCTCGATCACCATCCGGCGCGCCGCGTCGTCGCGCTCGACGAAACGGCCCCGGCCGGCGAACGTCATGACCATCGGGCCGAGCTTCACGCGGACGGTGCCGGTGAACTCGTCGCCCTCGTAGGAGGTGAGCGCCGCGCCCGGCATGCACGGAACGATCCGTTCCAGATCCTGCAGCACCTCCCAGGCGCGGTCGACGGGTGCTGCCACGACGAAGTGGTGTTCGAGTTGCATCAGTACCGATCCAGGTTCTCGTGAATGGAACCGTCCAGCTCGGACAGTCGGTGGCCGGTGCCGCCCCATCGGGCGCCGATGATCTCCGCGGCGATGCTCACCGCGGTCTCCTCAGGTGTGCGCGCCCCCAGGTCCAGCCCGATCGGCGAGGCGAGCCGGGCAAGCTGCTCCGGCGACACCCCTTCGGCCCGGAGCCGGGCGACGCGGTCCGTGTGCGTGCGTCGCGAGCCCATCGCACCGACGTACGCGAAGGGATGCCCGAGGGCGACGCGCAGCGCCGGGACGTCGAACTTCGGGTCGTGGGTGAGCACGCACACGACGGTGCGCGGATCGACCCGTCCCGCGTCGATCTCGCCGGTCAGGTAGCGGTGCGGCCAGTCGACCACGACCTCGGCACCGGGGAACCGGCGGGCGGTGGCGAAGACCGGCCGGGCGTCGCACACCGTGACCCGGTACCCGAGGAAGTCGCCGGTGCGGGCGAGCGCCGCCGCGAAGTCGATCGCCCCGAAGACGATCATCCGCGGGGGCGGTGTGAACGAGGCGACGAACACCGTCAGCTCGTCGCCGAGGCGCTCGCCGTCGGAGCCGTACCGCAGCGGACCGGTCCGTCCGGCGGCCACCATGCCGCGGACGTCGTCGGTCACGGCGTCGTCGAGCCGGCGCGAGCCGAGGCCGCCGGCGACCCGGTCGGGCCAGACGACCAGCCGCCGGCCGAGCCGGTCCGCGTCGCCGCGGACCAGCGTGGCCACCGCGACCGGTCGGCCCGCCGCGATCGCCTCCGCCACCTGGTCGAGCTCCGGGTACGACGCGCGGTCGACGCGTTCGACGAAGATCTCGATGGTGCCGCCGCAGGTCAGTCCCACCTCGAACGCGTCGTCGTCGCTCACGCCGTACCGGGCGAGCCGCGGCGCGCCGGACTCGGTCACCGCAAGGCCGAGGTCGTAGACGGCGGCCTCGACGCAGCCGCCGGAGACGCTGCCGACCGCTGTGCCGTCGGGGCCGACGAGCATCGCCGCCCCGGGTGGTCGGGGTGCGCTGTGCCAGGTGCCGACGACGGTCGCCATCGCGACCGGCTGGTCCGCGCGCCACCAGTCCAGGAGATCACCGAGCACGTCGCGCATGCTCATCGCCCTCCGGCGGTAGTTGACGACACAAGTATCACTATGGCCCCCACGGCGCCGCGCCACCAGGGGCGATGCCGTACCGCCGGGCGTCCTCGGCGGTGTCCACATCGGTCGGGTCGGCGACGCCGTCGCAGGGCACCTCCATCACCGCCGTACCGGCGGCGCGCAGGTACCGGCGGGCGCCCACGTCGCCGGCCGCGCCCGCGGCGATGCCGGCCCAGTGCGCCCGGCCGAGCAGCATGGGATGACTGCGGCGACCGCCGTACGTCGCGCACGCGAGGGCCCGCTCGTCGCCGTGCGCCGCGACGCGTCGCACCGCCTCCGGGCCGATGCCCGGGGTATCGACGAGCAGGACCAGCGCCGCCGCGGCGTCGGTATCGGCGAGCGCGGCCAGTCCCGCGCGAAGCGAGGAGGCGAGTCCGCTCTCCCAGGCCGGGTTCACGACCACGGTCGCCGCGGTCAGGTCGGCGGCGGCGCGTACCCGGTCGGCCGCTGCGCCGAGGACGACCACGACCGGGGCGCAGCCGCCGTCGCGGGCGACCTGCACCGCACGCTCCGCGAGTGGCGTGCCGCGCAGGCGCAGCAGTGCCTTCGGCCCACCGATGCGACGTCCGGCGCCGGCGGCCAGCACGAGACCCCCGACGCCGCTCACCGCGACCGCCGGGCGGCGGGCTCGGCGAGTGCGTCGAGCAGGTCGTCCAGGGCCGCGATGTCGTGGGCGCTGACCACCGCATCGCAGTACGGCCAGGCCGCGGCCATCCCACCGACGAGCGGCTGGTACCGCGCGCTCTTCGTGCGGGGATTGGCCCACACGATCCGGTACGCGAGCCGCGAGAGCCGGGCCATCTCCCGGCGGAGCTGCGCGGGGTCGCCGGTGTCCCAGCCGTCGGAGACGACCAGCACGACGGCGCCACGGGCGACGCCGCGCGCCCCGTACCGGTCGTTGAACTCCTTCAGCGTCGCGCCGATGCGCGTGCCGCCGGACCAGTCGGGCGCCGCCCGCCCGGCCCGGTCGAGCGCTTGCGCCGCGCTGGTGCGGCCGAGCAGCCGGGTCAGTCGGGTCAGCCGGGTGGCGAACGTGAACACCTCGGCGCTGGCGCCCCCGGCCGCGCAGTAGAGCAGTTGGAGCATGGCCCGGGCGTACGGCGCCATCGAGCCGGAGATGTCGCAGAGCACCACGAGGCGGCGCGGCCGGCGGTGGGGTCGTCGGCGGTGCAGCCTTACCGGGTGCCCGGCCGTTCGGCGGGCGTGCCGCAGCGTTGCCCGCAGGTCGACGGTGGAGCCGCGGGCGGCCGGCGACCGGCGCCGGGTGCGCCGGAGCGGCGTGGCCACCCGCAGCCGGCGCATCAGCTCGACCAGCCGGACCAGTTCGTCGGGGGAGAGGTCGGCGAAGTCCCGCTCGGCCAGCCGCTCGGTGGCGGCGGCGAGCGCGGGGTGGGGGATTTCGCTGGCCGCGCGGTCGCCCTGGTGACCGCGATCGGCGAACCACGGCTGGCCGCCGGGTGGGCGGGGCTGCCGGGCCGGTGCGGGCGGGGTCGGTGCCGTGCCGGGCACCGGGGGCTCGGCGTTGCCGGCGTCCCCGCGCTGCTCTCCGGGGTCGGCGAGGCCGCCGAAGACGAGGTCGAAGACGCGGTCGAAGACCGGCAGGTCGCCCCGATCGCCCACCAGCGTGGCCGTGGCGCACCAGTAGAGTGCACGGGTCGTCGTGGGCCGGACCAGCAGGACCGCGCGAGCGAAGCGCTCACTCCGGTCCGGCCCGACGGGCAACCCGGCGGCGTGCAGCGCCGCGCCGAACCGGGCCACCAGGAGCGCGAGGTCGGCCGGTCCGCGAGCGGCCAGGTCAGGCATCGCCGACCAGCCCGGCGAGCCCCGCCTGGCGTACGGTCGCCAGGTCCTCGTCGTACTTGACGACGGTGGCGAGCGTCCGCGCGGCGGCGGTCGCGTCGAGCGTGCCGATGCCGAGCACCTGCAACGCGGCGGCCCAGCTGATCGCCTCGGCGACGCCGGGCGGCTTGTACAGGTCGAGCGCGCGCATCCGGCGGACCGCCGCCGCCACCTGGTCGGCCAGCGGATCGCCCACGCCGGGCACCCGCCGGCGGACGATCTCCGCGACCCGTTGGGGATCGGGGTAGGCGATCCAGTGGTAGAGGCAGCGGCGCTTGAGCGCGTCGTGCAGGTCGCGGGTGCGGTTGGAGGTGAGAACGGCGACCGGGGGAACGGCGGCGCGACGGGTGCCCAGTTCCGGGATCGTCACGGTCGACTCGGCCAGCAGTTCGAGCAGGAATGCCTCGAACTCGTCGTCGGCGCGGTCCACCTCGTCGATGAGCAGCACGGCGGGGCGGGGCCCGGGGTGGTCGAGCGCGGTGAGCAGCGGCCGGGCCAGTAGGTACTCGTCGGTGAAGAGGTCGGCCTCGCGCAGCGCCGCACCGCCCGCCTCGGCGAGGCGGATCGCGAGGAGCTGGCGCGGGTAGTTCCACTCGTACAGCGCCTCGGCGGCGGTCAGCCCCTCGTAACACTGGAGCCGGACGAGCCGGGTGTCCAGCGCGGCCGCGAGCGCCTTGGCCGCTTCGGTCTTGCCGACCCCGGGTTCGCCCTCGAGCAGGATGGGCTGGCTCATCCGGACGGCGAGGAACAGGGCGGTGGCGAGTGACTCGTCGGCGAGGTAGCCGACGGAGTCGAGACCGGTGCGCAACGCGTCGACGTCGGTTGGCCGCGTCATCCGTCGTACCGGCCCGGATCGGCGGCGAAGGCTCTGCGGCACCCGGCGGCGCAGAAGTACCAAGTCCGCCCGGCGCGCTCCAGATGAAGGCTGGCCGGGCCGACCGCCACACTCATGCCGCAGACGGGATCGACCGCCGTGGCCGGGTCGAGCACCGTGAGCAGTGCCCTGTTCCCGGGTCCGGCGGCCTGCTCGTGGTCGTCGTGGTCGTCGCCGTGGCGTTGCGCCGGCACCGTCGCCTCCCCGGGCGTCGACGCCCGCACCTGCACGAGCTCCGCCAGTACCGACAGCGCGACGTCGCCGGGCGTGCGGGCGCCGATGTCCAATCCCGCCGGGCTCCGCACGCGGGCGGCGAGGTCGGCCGGCAGGTCGGCCCCGGCCAGCACCGTGGGGCCACGCTGACGACTCGCCACGAGCGCGACGTACGGCACGTCGGCGTGCACCGCGGCGCGGAGCACCGCCTCCTCGTCGTGCCCATGGGCGGCGACGACGACGCCGACCGTGTCCGGCGGGATCGGCGCGGCCGGGTCCGTGCTCCGTGTGACGGCGTACCCGGCGGCCGCCCCGACCTCCGCGACCGCTCGCGCGATGGGGGTGTCGCCGAAGACGTGTACGAGCGGCGCGGGCACGACCGCCTCCAGGAAGATGTCCAGCGTGCCACCGGACAGGCACGGGTTGTCCACGACGACCATGCCCTCGGCGGGCGCCTGCTCGGCGGCGGCCCCCGGGGTGACCCGCAGCAGGGTCGACTCGCCCGTCCGCAGCAGTCTCAGGCTCTGCAGCCGGACGGTCGACTCGGCGCAGGCCCCGCCCACGAAGCCCTCGATCGTCCCGTCCGGCAGGACGATCGCCCGGTAGCCCGGCTTCGCGCTGGTCGGTCGCTCGGCCCGGACAACGGTCGCGAGGACGAACGGGGTGCGCTGGGCGCGCAGCCCGTCCGCCCTCGCGAACAGGTCGACCGGTGTCATGTGAGCGCCAGGTCCGTCCGCAGCGGCCGGCCCTGGATCGTCGACCACACGTTGGCCGGGGTGAGCGGCATGTCGGCGTGCCGGACCCCGAACGGCTTGAGCGCGTCCAGGACCGCGTTCACCACCGCGCAGGGCGAACCGACGGTCGCGGACTCGCCCACGCCCTTCGCCCCGATCGGGTGGTGCGGCGACGGCGTGACCGTCTCGCCGAGCTCCCAGGACGGGCACTCCATCGCGGTGGGCAGCAGGTAGTCCATGAACGACGCGCCGAGGTGGTTGCCGTCCGGGTCGAACGCCATCACCTGCATCAGCGCCATGCCGACGCCGTCGGCGAGGCCACCGTGCACCTGGCCCTCGACGATCATGGGGTTGATCCGTACGCCGCAGTCGTCGACCGCGACGAATCGGCGCACCTTGACCTGCCCGGTGTCCGGGTCGACGTCCACCACGCAGATGTACGCCCCGAACGGGTAGGTCAGGTTGGGCGGGTTGTAGACGGTGGTCGCGTCGAGGTGGCCCTCGATGCCCTCCGGCAGCTCCAGGTTGGAGTGCGCGGCCATCGCGATCTCCTGCATCGTCTTGCCCTGCTCCGGGTCGCCGCGCACCTGCCAGCGGCCGGATTCCCACTCGAGGTCGTCGGGGGAGACCTCCAGCATCGCCGAGGCGACGATCTTCGCGCGTTCACGGACCTTGCGGGCCACGATCGCGGTGGCGGCGCCGGACACCGGCGTCGATCGCGAGCCGTACGTGCCCAGGCCGAACGGGGTCTGGTCGGTGTCGCCGTGCACCACCTCGATGTCCTCGGTCGGCAGTCCCAGCTCGTGCCCGACGATCTGCGCGAACGTCGTCTCGTGGCCCTGCCCCTGGGTCTGCACCGAGATGCGCAGCACCGCCTTGCCGGTCGGGTGCACCCGCAGTTCGGCGCCGTCGGCCATGCCCAGCCCGAGGATGTCCATGTGCTTGCGCGGCCCCGCGCCGACCGCCTCGGTGAAGAAGGCGACGCCGATGCCGGTCAGCGAGCCGCGCCCGTGCGCCTCCCGGTGGGCCAGCTTCGCCGCCTGCTCGCGCCGCAGCTCGTCGTACCCGGCCATGTCCATGGCCAGCCGCAGCGCCTTCGGGTAGTCGCCGGAGTCGTACTCCCACCCGGTGGCGCAGGTGTACGGGAACTGCTCCGGCCGGATCAGGTTCTTCATGCGCAGTTCGGCCGGGTCCATGTCCAGCTCGTACGCGAGCACGTCGACGATCCGCTCGACCAGGTAGACCGCCTCGGTGATGCGGAACGAGCAGGCGTACGCCACGCCGCCCGGCGCCTTGTTCGTGTAGACGCCGGTGACCTTGCAGTGCGCCGCCTCCAGGTCGTAGGAGCCGGTGAAGACGTGGAAGAACCCGGCCGGGAACTTGGTCGGCTGCGCGGTCGCGTTGAACGCGCCGTGGTCGGCCAGCACGTTCACGCGTACGCCGAGGATCCTGCCGTCCCGGGTGGCCGCGATCTCGCCACGCATGTGGTAGTCACGGGCGAAGGCCGTGCTCATCAGGTGTTCGGAGCGGTCCTCCACCCACTTCACCGGCTTCCCGCTGACGATCGAGCCGACGACCGCCAGCACGTATCCCGGGTAGATGCCGACCTTGCCGCCGAAGCCGCCGCCGATGTCCGGCGAGATGATCCGGATCTTGTGTTCGGGCAGTCCGGCGACGAGCGCGTACACGGTGCGGTGCGCGTGCGGCGCCTGCGTGGTCGTCCACATCGTCAGCTTCCCGGTGACCTTGTCGAAGTCGGCCACCGCGCCGCACGTCTCGAGCGGCGCCGGGTGCACCCGCGGGTAGAGGATGTCCTGCGCCACCACCACGTCGGCGCGGGCGAACACGTCGTCGGTCCTGGCCCGGTCGCCGGCCTCCCAGTCGAAGATGTGGTTCGTCGTGCGGTCCTCGAGGTCGTCGCGGATCACCGGCGCGTCCGGGTCCAGCGCCCGCTTCGCGTCCACGACCGGGGTCAGCGGCTCGTACTCCACCTCGATCAGCTCGACCGCGTCCCGCGCCGAGTAGTGGTCCTCCGCGATGACGAACGCGACCTCCTGACCCTGGTAGCGCACCTTGTCGGTGGCGAGCACGGCCTGCACGTCGTACGACAGGGTGGGCATCCAGGCCAGGTTGAGACCCTTCAGGGTCTCCCCGGTGACGACCGCCTTCACCTTCGGGTGCGCCTCCGCGGCGGAGGTGTCGATCGACACGATGCGCGCGTGCGCGAACGGGCTGCGCAGCATCGCGCCGTGCAGCATGCCCGGCAGCCGCACGTCGTCGACGTACGTGCCCCGGCCGCGCAGGAACCGGGCGTCCTCCTTGCGCAGCGTCCGGCCGAAGCCGACCGTCGCGCGTTCCTCCGTGACCGTCATGCCGGCACCTCCTGGGCGCTCTCGTCGGCGGCGTCCCGCGGGGTGGGCACCGAGCCCGCCGTGGCCTGGCCCGTGCCCGCCGTGGCTTGGTGCGCGGCGGCCCAGCGGACCGAGCGCACGATGTTCTCGTACCCGGTGCACCGGCACAGCTGGCCGGAGATCGCCTCGCGGATCCGCTGCTCCGACGGGTCCGGGTCACGGTCGAGCAGCGCCCGGGAGGTCATCAGCATGCCCGGCGTGCAGAAGCCGCACTGCAGCCCGTGACACTCCATGAAGCCCTGCTGCACCGGGTCGAGCTGCCCGTCGCGCTCCAGGCTCTCGACCGTACGCACCTCGTGCCCGGCCGCCATCACGGCCAGCACCGTGCACGACTTGACCGGCCGACCGTCCAGCAGCACCACGCAGGTGCCGCAGTTGGACGTGTCGCAACCCCAGTGGGTGCCGGTCAGGCCCAACGTCTCGCGCAGGAAGTGCACGAGCAGTAGGCGCGGCTCCACCTCGCGGGTCTCGTCGACCCCGTTGACGTTGACCGTGATCCGCACGTCAGCCCTCCTCGCCCCGGGCGCGGGCGGCTGCCCGGCGCAGCGCGCGCGTGGTCAGTTCCGCCGCCAGGTGCCGCTTGTAGTCCTCCGGGCCGCGCTGGTCGGCGACCGGGCTGCACTCCGCCGCCGCGGCCCGGCCGGCCGCGACGAAGGTCTCCTCGGTCGCCGACGCGCCGCGCAGCACCGCCTCCGCCTGCGGCGACACGAAGTGCGGGGCGCCGACGGCGGTCAGGCCGACGCCCGCATCGGCGATGGAGTCGCCGGAGAGCCACAGCACCGCGCCGGCGGCCGCGACCGGGTAGTCGCCGACCCGGCGCTCCACCTTCTCGTACGCGCTCCCGCCGCCACCCCGGATCGGCACACACAGCTCAACCAGCAGTTCCTGCGGCGCGAGCACCGTCTCATACGGTCCACGGTGGAGTTGCCGGACGGGAACCGTACGGGTGCCGTCGGGCCCGCGCAGCACGGCGGTGGCGTGCACCGCGGCGAACACGGCGGACAGATCCTCCGACGGGTCGGCCTGGCACAGCGAGCCGCCGACCGTGCCGAAGTTGCGGACCACCGGGTCGGCGATCACCCGCTCCGCGTCGTGGAAGATCGGGAAGTGCTCACCGGCGACGGCGGACTCGAGCAGCTCGCTGTGCCGGGTCAGCGCGCCGATGCACAGCTCGTCCCCCTGGACGCGCACGTACGACAACTCGCGGAGGTCGTTGATGTCGACCAGCGCGTCCGGCCGCGCCAGCCGCAGCTTCATCATCGGAATCAGGCTGTGCCCGCCGGCGACCACGCGCGCCTCGGGGCCGTGTCTCGTCAGTAGCTCGATCGCGTTCTCGACGCTGGTTGCTCGCTCGTAGGCGAATGGTGCCGGAACCTGCATCCGCACCTCCGTGGCCGTGAACCGCCGCACGGCGGCGGTCATCGAGGATGATCGCACGAACAGTGTCGATTCTTGCCCCGTCAACCACCGGTGGGCAATCCCCATTGGCGGCATTCCCGCGCCGCCGTCCCGTTGACGTGCCAGGGCCGGCAGTTGCGCACTGCCGGCCCTGGCTCCCAATCAGTACCCGCGGTTGGTCAGAACCGCAGCCTGCGCAGGTAGCGGTAGCCGACCTCGGCCGTCTGCTGCGGCGTCACGTCGGGGGTGTCGTTCTCGACGATGTACTCGAGCACCGAGTGCTTCCGGAAGATCCTCCCGAAGTCGATCATCCCGGTGCCCAGGTCGGCCATGTCGCCGGTGGACTCGTGCCGGTCCTTCACGTGGTACTGAAGGACGCGCTGCGGCGCCGAGCGGATCACGTCGAGCGTGAAGCCCTCCGGGTCCGCCGCGCCGTCGCCGGACTCGATGCCGCCGGTGACCGCCCAGTAGATGTCAATCTCCAGGTGGACGAGCTTCGGGTCCAGCTCCGCGGTCAGGATGTCCCACGGCCGCTTGCCGCCGCCGAGGTCGATGGTGAACTCGTGGGCGTGGTTGTGGTAGCCGTACCGCAGGCCGGCCGCCCGGGCCGCGGCCGCCTCCACGTTCATCTGCTCCGCCCAGCGCTTCCAGTCGTCCGCCTTGTCGGAGTTCAGGTACGGCACCACCATGAACGACTGGCCCAGGGTGACCGCGTTCTCGATCTTCTGCTCCAGACCGGCGGCGTCGGCGCTGATCCCGTCGTGGCTGGACGTCGACCGGATGCCGATGCCGTCCAGGAACTGGCGCAGCTGCGCGGCGGTCCGCCCGAAGTATCCGAGCGCCAGCTCCACGCGCGGGTACCCGATCCGGGCGAGGTGGGTCAGGGTGGCGTCGTACCCGGGAGCGCCCCACAGCGCGTCGCGTACCGTCCACAGCTGGATGCTGATCAGGCCCGGCGGCACGTGGCGCCGGCCGGTCGGCTTGATGGTCGCTTCGGCGTCCGTCGCGCCGAGCCCCGCCCCGAGGCCCACACCGGCGAGCACCGCCAGTGATCCGCCCAGCAGGCTCCGCCGGTCAAGGGAGCGCTGCAGCGCCGCTGTCCCGTCGTATCCGTAACACATGATGACTCCTTCGTGGTCTTACGCGGTGGGGACCAGGACCACCTGGTCCGTTCCGGTCAGGGCGGGCAGACCGTCGCCACCCGCGTCGGTGTAGGAGGCGACGAACACGCCGGTCAGGTCGTCTTCGCTCGGGTCGTGGCCGGACGGCACGGTGGTCTGGATCGAGCCGGTGCAGCCGTTGGCGGTGGTCTGCGGGTGCCCGTGGTCGTCGTGGCCGAGGATGTACGTGACGCTGACCCGTGAGCAGTCCACCGGCTGGTCGTCGGCCACCCGTACCTCGAACTGCACGGTGTCACCGAACGAGAAGGCCTGCCCGTCGGCCGGCCGGACCAGCTCCACCACCGGCGTGGCGTTGCCGACCACGATCCGGACCGACGCGGAGGCCGACAGGCCGCCGCGGTCGCGCACCTGGAGGGTGGCGTTGTAGAGGCCGTTCTCCCGGTAGGTGAACGTGGGGTTCGCCGCCCGCGAGTCGACCTTGCCGTCGTTGTCGAAGTCCCACGCGTACCTCAGCCGGTCGCCGTCGTAGTCGGTGGTGCCCTCGCTGGAGAACGTGACCGTCAGCGGCGTGACCCCGTCGGTGGGCGTCGCCGACACCTGCGGTACCGGCGTGTGGTTGCCGGTCCAGCCGGTGTAGTCGATCCGGGCCAGCTGCGCGTCCGGGTTCTCGCTGAAGAAGCCGTCGCCGTACTCGAGCACGTAGAGCGCGCCGTCCGGGCCGAACTCCAGGTCCATCGGGTTGTCGAAGACGAACGAGGGGAGCACCGGCTCGATCGCGGTCACGGCGCCGGCGGCGTTCTGCCGGAAGCCCTTCACGTAGTCCCGGGTCCACTCGTGGAACAGCGGGATGCCGTCGTAGTACGCCGGCCACGCCACCGGGGCTCGTCCCTTGGTGGTCGGGCGGGAGTACTGGTACGCCGGGCCGGCCATCGGGCCGATGCCGCCGGTGCCCAGCTCGGGGAACTGCGCCGACGGGCCGTAGCGGTACCACACCTGCGGCTGCTCCACCGGCGGCAGCTGCCGCAGACCGGTGTTGTTCGGCGACTCGTTGACCGGCGCGGCGCAGTCGAACGGCGCCCCGGACGTCCCGGTGGCGAAGTCGTAGTCCACGTACGGCAGCTGCGCGGTGGCGCAGTACGGCCAGCCGTAGTTGCCCGCCTCGCGGGCGGCGAGCCACTTGCCGTGCCCGGCCGGTCCCCGCGACGGGTCGGGCTCTCCGGCGTCCGGTGAGTAGTCCGCGACGTACAGCTCGTCGGTCTCGCGGTTCAGCTCGATCCGGAACGGGTTGCGCAGGCCCATCAGGTAGATCTCGGGCCGGGTGCCGGCCGTGCCCGCCGGGAAGAGGTTCCCCTCCGGGATCGTGTACGACCCGTTCGCGCCCACCGTGATGCGCAGGATCTTGCCGCGCAGGTCGTTGGTGTTGGCGGAGGTGCGCTGCGCGTCGTACGCCGGGTTGCGGCCGGGGCGCTCGTCGATCGGCGCGTAGCCGCCGGACTCGAACGGGTTGGTGTCGTCACCGGTGGACAGGTACAGGTTGCCCTCGGAGTCGAAGACGATGTCGCCGCCGACGTGGCAGCAGATCCCCCGATCGACCGGGACGTCGAGGATCTGCTGCTCGGTGGCCAGGTCAAGCTTGTCCTTGACGAACCGGAACCGGGAGAGCCGGATGACGCCCTTGAACGGCGCGAAGTCCTCCGCCGTGCCCCAGGCCGGCGCGTCGCCCTCGTTGACGCCCGGTGTCGACGGGTCGTCAACCGGGGTGTCCATCGGCGGGGAGTAGTACAGGTAGACCCAGTTGTTGCCGGCCTTGCCGAAGTTCGGGTCGATCGCGACGTTCTGCAGGCCCTCCTCGTCGTGCCGGTAAACGTCGAGGGTCGCGGCGAGGGTGTTGCGGCCGGACCGGGGGTCGTGCAGCCAGACCTCGCCGGGGCGGGTCACGTGCAGCACCCGGCTGTCGGGCAGCACGGCGAGGTCCATCGGCTCGCCCGGGCTGTCGTTGAGGGTCACCTTCTGGAAGTCGCTCTCCGGCGGCGCGGCTGTCGTGCCGGGCTCGGCGGTCGCGGCGGTGGGGGTGGCGACGAGCGCCAGGGTGGTCAGGCCCGCTACGGCGAGCACGAGTCGTCTCTTCATCTGCCTCTCCTTGTTCTGGGGACTGGTCGGGGCAGGTGCGCTGATTCCTCTCTTGTGGACTGATTTCGGGCAGTGCGAAGCCGCCCGTCGACGGGCTGGGGCGACGGGCGAACGTTCCGGGCTGTGGGGGTGGGGACCGGGTCAGGTGGGGGACGGCTGCCAGTTCCGTGCCGATGCCTCGGTCGCGAGCGGGCCGCGGCGAGCGCGCTGCTCAACCTCCGGCCGGTTCACCTCGACCAGATACATCGACACGGGCCGACGCTACAAAAGACGTACACATATGTCCATAGCTTTCGTCATCGGCAGCGCAACTTTTTCTCGTGTCGACGAAAGTTTCCCGGCTGCTCAACGCAGTGCGGCGCCGGGCCCGAAGGCCCGGCGCCGCGATCCGACGAAGGGGTCAGTTGAGGCCCTTGGCGTCGATGTCGAGTTCCTCGATGCGGGTCTTGTCCTTGTTCCACTTGCTCACCCGGTGCATCAGGTACGCGAATGTCGTCTTCTCCTCGAGCACGATCGTCGCCCCGCCGCTCGTGCTACCGGAGTGCTTGGCGGTCAGCTCCAGCTTCGCCGCGCCGGTGACCTCGGCCTCGATCGCGCCGGTCGACGTCCCGGCGGCGGCGAACGACTCGGCGATCTTCCCCTCGACCACGACGAACACCGTCGAGACGACGCGGCCGTCGCGGCCCTCCTGGGCGAGGAAGCGCCGCGCCCCGGAGGCCTCGTTGTTCAGCAGCGCCCGCAGCGGGCCCTCGTCGATGACGAACTTCGCCAGCTTCAGGTCGGCGCTCCTCGCCCGCTCGTACGTGAACGTCGCGGTGCCGGAGGCGCCGAGGGTGAAGTACTTCAGCCCGCCGTCGGTCTCGACGTCCACCCGGGTCTGGCGGTTCCAGTCGATGTCGACGGTGGTGACGTAGCGGACCTTGCCCTTCAGCAGGTCCCGCTGGATGTGGTTGGTGACGTTGAGGCTCGCCTTCGACCCCAGCGGGTCCTCCTTCTCGCCGTAGGAGCAGATCAGCACGTCCTCGGCCTTGTCCCGGAAGTACCGCTCCCCGTTGTAGACGAACGTGTGCTTGCCGACCCTTGTCTCGGCCATGATCCGATTCCTTTGCTCGTGGGCCCCGAACGGGCCCTGCCTGCGGATACACCGAGCATCGGCGCCGGCCACGGCGGGCAGTAGCGGGATTCCCCTACACCTTCCGGTGGCGGTCAGCGGGTACCGCTGCCGCGCCGCCCCGCCGTGTCGCCGCCGCGGCGCGGCGTACGGTGAGGCTGCCGTCCATCACCAGGCGGGTGAGGTCACTGCGGGACCGGATCCGCAGCTTGCGGTACGTGCGCGTCAGGTGGGCCTCCACCGTGGCCACGCTCATGAACAGCTCCCGGGCGATCTCCCGGTTCGTACGCCCCTCGGCGACCAGCGCCGCGACGCGGGTCTCGGCCGCCGTCAACTCCCCGGACGCTCGGCCCGGGGCGACCCGCTCGAGTCCCTCGGCCGCGCGCTGCGCCCACAGCCGGGCACCCATGGCGGCGAACTCCCCGCGCGCCTCGGCGTACGCGTCGGCGGCCAGCGTGCGCTGCCCGGCCCGCTGGTGCGCGCGAGCGGCCAGCAGGACGGCGCGCGCCGCGTCCGGCCGGTATCCGAGTGCGCTGAACGTGGCGGCCGAGCGGCACAACGCCACGGCCGCCTGTCCGGCGTCGCGCGCCAGGGCCACCGTGCCCGATGCCCGATCGAGAGCCGCGTCCGCCCAGGCGCCGCACCCCGGCACCTGGCCCGTCAGTCGTTCCAGCAGCGCCTCGGCGGTGTCGTACTGCCCGGCCAGGACCGTCGCCTCGATCGCGTCGGGCAGTGCCGGCACCGCGCCCGGATGGCGCAGCCCCATCTCGTCCAAGAGGTGGACAGCGTCCAGCAGCTCCGCGGCGGCAGCCCGCGGATCGCCCTCGGAGAGCGCCAGCAGCCCGAGGACGCTCCGCGCCCGGGCGATGCCGGGCCGCTCACCGCGCCGGGTGGCCTGGGCGATGCGCCGCCCGGCGACAACGCGGGCCTCATCGGCACGGCCCAGCCAGGCGGCCACCAGGGCGAGCCGGTAGAAGATCCAGGACTCGACGTGGGCGTCCTCGCAGTCCCGCGCGGACTCCACCGCCTGCCCGAGCAGCCGGTCGGCCCGAGCCAGGTTGCCGGCCGCTCCCTCGACGGCGGCCAGGTCGTAGAGACTGTACGGCTTCCACCGCTCGTGGTTCTGCCGCTCGGCGTGCGCGACGGCGGCCTCCAGCAGATCCCTCGCCCGGGCCAGGTCACCCGCCCACATCAGCTGCTCGGCGCGGAGAACCCGCGGGCCGGCCCACAGCGGCGGACGCCCTATCTCGTCCTCCAGCGCGACGGCCCGGTCCATCAGATCCGGCCGGGGCGTGCCGGCGAGGGTCTCCATGTTGGACAGGCCTGCGGCCGCCGACATCTGGAACTCCCGGTCGCCGCTGCGCTCGGCGTACCGGAGGGCCTCCCGCGCGTACCGGATGCCGCCGGGCAGGTCGCCCCGGAACACACCGCGCAGCCAACCCAGCTGGTCGAGGAGCCGGCCCCGCAGCGCCTCGTCGTCACCGGCCTCGTCCAGGGCCCGCTCCAGCAGCGCCTCGCCGGTGTCGATGTCGTCGTCCTCCAGCTGGGCGCGGGCGACCAGCGCCTCGGCCCGGGCCGGTCCACTCGGCAACCGGGCGATCGCCCGGTCGGCGATGTCGAGCGCCTGACCCATGTCGCCCGCGGCGGCCAGGTGCCGGATCAGCTCCAGCGTGCGCCGGCGTTCCGCGTCGGTATCGGACGGCGGGGTCAGCCGAAGGCTCTGCTCGGCGAACTCGGCGGCCGTCCCGAGGGCACCCCGCGCACTCGCCCGGCCGGCGGCCTCCTCCAGCGCGGTGGCGACCGCCGGGTCCGGCTCCTCCGTGCACCGCGCGAGGTGCCGCGCACGCAGATCGGCGTCGTCGGTGAGATCGGCGAGGCGCGCGTGCAGGCGCCGCCGGGTGAGCGGCCCCACCCGGTCGTAGAGGACCGAGCCGATCATCGGATGCGAGAATCGGACCGTCAGGTCCGCGTCGACGGTCAGCAGGCCCGACCGGGCCGCCACGTCGAGCAACCGGTCCACGTCCTGCTCCGGCAGCGCCCGGCGGACCTGCGCCACCGATCCGCGGGCGAGCGCCGAGACCGTCTCCAGCAGCGCCAGCAGATCCGCCGGTAGGCCGTCCAGCCGCAGGCCGATCGCCGTCTGCAGCGACTCCGGCATCCGCAGGTTCGGCGGTGCGTCACGGCCGTCGGTCAGGCCGCGCTGGGTGCCGCCGCCGGCGGCCAGGCCGCGCGCCAGTTCGAGGGCGAACATCGGGTTCCCGCCGGACACCTCGTAGAGCCGGCGCAACGTACGGGGGGAGACCGTGGACAGCACCCCGCCGACCAGCCGCCGGACGGCGGGCGGGTCGAGCGGGCCGATGTCGACGGTGTCGAGCCGCCCGGGCGGCAGCAGGTTGCGCAGGTCCAGCAGGTCCGGAGCCGGCGAACCGGTCCGCATGGTGGCGAGGATCCCCACCCGCTCGCTGTCCAGGCGACGCAGCGCGTACCGCAGCGCGCGGGCCGACGCGGCGTCCAGCCACTGCAGATCGTCGATCGCGATCAGCGCCGGCCGTTCGGCGGCGACGTCGCGCAGGACGCCCAGCACGGTCCGGCCGCGCGCGATCGGGTCGGCCGCGCCGGTCAAGGCGACCGGATCCGGTATGTGGTGCTCGAGCAGGTCGACCAGCCCGGAGTACGCGTGCGCCAACTCCTCCGCGACCGGCCGGGTCACCAGGACCGTGCCGCCGGCCGACCGCCAGGCGGACAGCGCCTGACGCCAGAGCGTGGTCTTGCCGATGCCGGGATCGCCCCGCAGCAGCAGGGCGCGCGCACCGTCGGCCACCGTGGTCGACCAGGCCGCGACCAGCGAAGACTCCCGCTCGCGGCCCACCACCGGCGCGTCGCGGAGGCTGGCCTGGCTCACCCCGTCATTGTCCACGGGGGGCGTTCAGGATCGCTACGGTGCGTGTCTGTCGCGTCGGTGACGCCGGGCCGTGGCGAGCAGATCTTCAAGCGCTTCATGCGACCGTCCGGTGGCGGTCGCCAACGCGTTGAGCGGGTCGGCGTGCCCGCGCTCGGTGATGACGAGACGGTGTCCCGGCGGTCGCGAGGCCCGACGTCAGCGGCGGTCGCAGCGGCGGCGCCGCGTAGGGCGCCGGTCCGGCGGGCAGCGAGGGGTACGGGCCGGGCGGGCCAGCCGGGTACGGCCGGCCGGGCTCGTGGTTTGGCAGGTAGGTCATCGGTTCTCACCCCACGGACGGCCGGCGGCCCGCAGGTGGGTCACGAGCGTCCCGACGGGGATGCCCAGGACGGCGGCCAGCAACGTCAACGGCTCGGGGTGACCCTTGGCGGTGATGTCGTCGAAGATGGCCAGCAGGCCGCGCAGCCGGGCGTCCGCCGCTTCGGGGCCGGTGGGCAGCTCGGCGATCCGCCGCTCCACGTACCGCCGGGTGACGATCTGGTGCGCCACCGCGCGGTGCGTCTCGTTGTCGGGGCCGGGCGCTGCCGGCGGCTGGGCGTTCGGGCTCTGGTTCATGGGTGCTTGACTCCCGTGTGGTCAGCGGGCGGCGTGCCAGTCGCGCAAGAACGCGTCGACCAGGGCGTGTGCCCGCGGACGGACGTCGAAGGTTTCGCCGAGCCGGCGGCGCGCCATGTGCGACAGGGCGTCGGCGGCCTCGTTGAGCGCGTGGCCGGTGTGTCCCTTCACGTGGGCGAAGGACAGATCGGGTCGCCGGCTCACCAGCTCCGCCAGGCGGACGAGGGTGGGCTGGGGCGACCACCGGCGCGGCCGCAGGCTGTACCCGCTCGGCATCACGCCGGTCTCACCGGTCTGCCAGCGGCGCAGGTAGCGCAGGGCGGCCAGGCTGTCCAGGAGCACGGCCATCCCCGCGGGCACCTCGTCGTACCCGCCGAGCAGGAAGTCGACCGCGCGCAGCTCGTTGATCAGCACCCGGGAGCGACCGGTGGGGTCCATCGGGCCGGTGCCCCGGCCACGTAGGCCGTAGTGGCCGTCGCTGACGACGTACGCGATGCCGCCGGCGCGCCCCTTCCAGCTCGCGTCGGTCGCGGCGACCAGCGGCGCGGACGTCCCCGCCCAGCGGCCGACCCGGCCGCGACCGTGCTGGTCGTCCGGGCGCGGCCGGCACGACGCGCCATGCACCGCGGCCTGCTGCTCCGCCCCGTCGAGCAGGTGCCGCGCCGAGTCGAGCTCGTCCCAGTGCACGGCGGTCAGGGCCAGCCGCACGGCGTCGCCGATGCGCTGACAGTCCGCGCAGCGGGTCGGCCGGGCGTAGGACCGGAGGGCGACGGCCCGGTCGTGCAGGGGAGCGGGGAGGTGGTCCAGGGCGCGCAGGAACTCATCGGTACGCACGACGCCTCCTGACGTCTCGCGAGGATGGGGGAGGGGAGCCGGACGATGGTGCTCGCCTCGGCGCTGTGGAGCTGATGTCGCAGACGGATCAGGCCGGCGTGATGGTCCAGTTGCCGTCGGCGGTGATCTGGACGAGGGCGGGCGCCTCCAGCGGCCGGACACCGGAGTAGCCGCCGATCTCGTTGACCAGCAGGCCGCCCTCACCGGTCTCCAGGGAGTAGGCATGGACGACGAAGTTCGAGTCGCCTCGCGAGTGGGTGATCTTCGCGGCGGTCGCCGCGCCGTCCATCACGATCACGTCGTCGCCCTTGCCGGCGGCCTTCCCGGTGGGAGCCTTGGTGGCCATCTGGTCCACCGTGCCGATCGTCAGGGTCCAGGACCCGGACGCCTCGATCTCGAACTGGGTGGTGAGCGAGCCGTCCTCGAGATTGATCCACCGCTTGCCCGTGTAGGAGCCGATCTCGTTGACGAGCAGGCCGTCACCATCGCTGCGCAGGACGGTGTTGCTGGAACACTTGCAGGCGAACTTGATGACCGCCAGGTCGGTGAGGTCGGGGATGCGCACCACGTCGTCGCCGCGGCCCTTGATCACCTTCGGCTTCGGAGCCGGCGGAGGCATCGTCGGTTCCGGGGCGGTCGTCGCGGGAGCGGCCGTGGTGGGGGCGGCGGACGTCGGCGCAGCGGTGGTGGGGGCGCTGCTGGTCGGAGTCGCCGACTGCGAGCTGCTAGCGCCGGTGGTCTCCTCGGGGTCGCCGGCACTGATCGCACCGATGACGGCGCCACCGCAGCACAGGGCGACGACGAGAGCGAGGCCGCCGACCAGCCAGGCGCGCGCGTTGGAGCCCTTGCCCGGCAGGGCAGCTCCCGGAAGGGTGGCCCCGAGCGGAGGGGCCGTAGCTGCGGGCGGTACGGCAGGGTTGACCGGGGGATGGGGGAGTTGCGGCGCGGGGACGGTCCGCTCGGCGGGGTGCTCGTGCCCGAACTTGTGCTGATCGCTCATGGCGAGTTCTCCTGTCCCGAGGTCGAGGAACGGCGAAGTGGATCGGGCGAGCCCGCGTGATCAGTCGGCGGTGGTGAGGACCATCTGGAGCCCGTGGTCCGGGTGGTAGCTCCAGGAAGCGCGCATCTTGTCCCACTCGCCGCTCTGTCGACCGTCGAGCGCGCGGGTGGCACCGATCTCCGAGACGATCGCGTCCGGGACATCGAGTGCCTGCCAGTAGCACAGGAGAACGCTGTAAGAGAGGCCTGCGTCTTCCTCGCCGGCGCCGTGGAGGGTCAACGTCCTACCCTCGTCGCCAAGCTCGGCGTAGAGGGTGTTGCCGGGGCTGCACTCTTCCCGGGCCGCGGCGAGTTCGGACTGCTTCTTCTCCGCCTCGCCTTCGGCCTCGGAGTCGCCGCTCATCAAAGCGGCAGCACCTCCGACGCCGATGAACAGCAAGGCGGTCGCCGCCACAGCCAGCAGGAGCTTTCCGTTGCGCTTCCCACTCGTCGGCGCGACGGCTGGAGTCGCCGCCTCTTCCGGATCGACCGAGGTTGGCGGGGTTGCGGGCTGGTCGGGCGGAACGGGCGCGGTCGGGTCGGTCATGGCGTACTCCTGGTGTGAACGGCGAGCTGTGAACAGTCGGGGCGGGCGGGGAGGGGCCCGCCCCGACAGGGGGAGGGGTCAGCTGAGGGCGACCTCGACGCCGCCGGAGAAGGCCGAGTCGTGCAGCTCGAGCTTGGTGAGCTTGACGTTCTTCGGGATGTCGAAGACGAACACTCCGGTCACCTGGTTGCCGGGGTTGATCTCCTCGAAGAAGGTGCTGCCGTCCTTGTTGGCGTAGAGGCCCGCCTCGGTGTCGGAGGAGTACTCGGTGCCGTCCGCCGAGTAGGCCTTCTGGCTGCTGCCGTCCAGCGTCTGAGCCTCCTTGCCGATGTTCTTCACGTTGACGGTGACGAGGCAGAACTGGCCCTGGGCCTTGTCGCCGATCAGGTCGGAGCCGACCTTGGCGACGCCGCACTTGTTCGACTTCACGGTGAACTCGAACTTCCCGTCCCGGACGGCCTGGCCGATCTTCGCCGTCTTGGGCTTGTCCTCGCCCTTGGCGGCGGTGTCGCTGCCGCCGGAGCTGCCGGCCTCGTCGGTGGCGCCGGCGCCGCAGCCCAGCGCGATGAGGGCGGTGGCGAACAGGGCGAACGTGGTGGTCTTGCGCATCGTTGTCCTCCTGGTGTGAACGTTGCGGCGTCAATAAGAGCATGAGCCGTGAACACTGTCAACAAGCATAATGCTTGACATGTGTGACACACTGCGGAGGTGCAGGTGAACCCGACTATCACGGCGGCGGAGATCGCCCGGCTCGCCGGGGTCGGCCGCGCCGCCGTCAGCAACTGGCGCAAACGCCACCCGGACTTCCCGAGCCCGGTCGGCGGCACGGCGGCCAGCCCCGAGTTCGACCTCGGCGAGGTCGAGACGTGGCTACGCGAGCAGGGCAAACTTCCCGAGCTGTCCCGCGCCGAGCGGCTCTGGCGGCACCTCGCCGCGGTCACCGAGAGCCCAGCGGCGGCGCTCGCCGGCGTTGGCGCCCAGCTCCTCAGTCGACAGCGCGGCGGGAAACGCCCCAGCGGTGTGGCGATCGACCCGGCCGTGAAGCCGCTGCTGCCGGACGTCGACGCCCTCGCCGACGAGCTCACGCCACCGGCCGCCTTCGACGAGCTGTGGCAACGCTTCTCCGCGCCCGCCCCCGGCCGCCCCTGGGCCACCCCGGACGAGCTGGCCGACCTCATGGTCCGGCTCACCGCCGCCGAGGGCGGCACCATCTTCGACCCGGCCGCCGGCTCCGGCGCCACCCTGCGGGCCGCGGTCCGCGCCGGCTGCACCGAGGCGTACGGGCAGGAGCTCGACCAGGACCTCGCCACCCTCGCCGGGCTGTGGCTCGCGCTACGTGAGGTCCCCGGCGAGGTCCGCCCCGGTGATTCGTTACGCGCCGACGCCTTCCCCGGCCGCACCTTCGACGCAGCCGTCTGCCACCCGCCGTTCGGCGTCACCACCTGGGGGCACGAGGAACTCAGCTACGACCCACGCTGGCAGTACGGCGGCGTGCCACCACGTACCGAACCGGAGCTGGCCTGGGCGCAGCACTGCCTGGCACACCTGAACGCCGGCGGACACGCCGTACTCCTCATGCCACCCACCGCGGCGGGCCGCCGCACCGGCCGGCGGATCCGCGCCGAACTGCTGCGCCGCGGCGCACTTCGCGCCGTCATCGCGCTGCCCAGCGGGGTGGCCGCGCCGCACGGCGTACCCCTGCATCTGTGGGTGCTGCGGCGCCCCGCCCCGGACGCACCGCCACCGGCGCGGACCCTGCTGGTCGACGCGGCCGACGGCGACCTCGCGGAGCTGGCCCCGCGGATCCTCGCCACCTGGCAGGCCTTCACCGCCGCACCCGACGCGGACGTCGAGGAGGCCGGCTTCGCCCGCGCGGTCCCCGTCATCGAGCTGCTCGACGAGGAGGTCGACCTCACGCCCGCGCGCCGCCAGCCCGCCGGCGGGGGCGAGCGGACGGGGGAGCAGATGGTGCGCACGAGAGAGCGGCTCGCCGCCGTCGTGCGGGACCTGCCGGCGCTGATCCCGCAGGTCGCGCCCACGCCCGACGGGGCGGCGTCACCGGCCGTGCCGGTCGCCGAGCTGGCCCGGATGGGGGCGTTGCAACTGATCGGGCCGGTACGGGCGGCCCGCGACAGCGATGGTCAGTCGGAGCTTCCGGTGCTGCACGCGCGAGACGTCATCGAGGGGACCGCGCCGTCATCACGAGGCGACCGGCCGGCGGGGGAGCCGATCCAGCTCGCACCGGGGGACGTCGTCGTGCCGGTGGTCGCCCGCCGCATCACCGCTCGCGTTATCACCGACGAGAAGGCGGTGCTCGGGGCGAACATGTACCTGCTGCGGCCCAACCCGGCCGCGCTGGACCCGTGGTTCCTGGCCGGGCAGCTGCGCAACACGGCAAACGAGAAGCAGGCGTCGAGCCTGTCCGGCACGCTGCGGTTCGACATCCGGCGGGCGCTGGTACGGCGACTGCCGCTGGAGGAGCAGCGGGCGCACGGGGAGGCGTTCCGGCGCCTCGATGCGTTCGAGTCGGCAATCCGACAGGCCGCCGTGTTGGGTGCTGAGCTGGTGCAGCTCACCGCCGATGGCCTGGCCCAGGGCAGTCTGCGCCCGCAAGACGGAGCATGAAACTTGCGGTGCGGAAGAACCGCCGTTCGGCTGCTGGCATCGTGATCGTCCAACGTTGTACGGTCATGCGTCCGCCGGGCGTGGGGCCGGCGGCGGGCGCATCGGTGCAGGTGAGTGTCACTGCGTGGGGGGTCTGATGGCGCTGGAGAAGGTCGGCGGGTACGAGGTGCTCCGGCCGCTCGGCTCGGGCGGCATGGGGACGGTGTACTTCGCGGTCTCGCCCACCGCCGACCGGGTCGCGCTCAAGGTGATCAAGCAGGAGCTTCTCGGAGCGCCGACCGTGCGGGAGCGGTTCGCCGCCGAGGTGGAGAGCCTCAAGCTGGTGTTCGGGTCCCGGGTGGCGCGTCTGGAAGACGCCGACACCACGGGTGAGCCGGCCTGGCTGGCAGTCGAATATGTGCCCGGTGCGACGCTGCGCCAGCACGTCGACGCCAAGGGTCCGCTCTCTCTACCGATGGCCGCGATGGTCGGGGCCATGCTCGCCGACGGCCTGGCCAAGGTGCACCAGGTCGGGCTCCTGCACCGCGACCTCAAGCCGCAGAACATCATCCTCGGCCCGGACGGCCCGAAGCTGATCGACTTCGGCTTGGCGGTGCTGATCGATCGCGAGCATTACCTGACCGAAGCCGGAGCGCTCGTCGGCACGCCCGCCTACATGTCGCCGGAGCAGGTCCGGGGGGAGCGGGAGCTGACCGCCGCCGTCGACATCTACGGCCTTGCCGCGGCGCTGGTCTTCGCCCTCACCGGGCACGGTCTCTATCCGCCGACGAACTCCTGGAACCTGCTGCTGCGGATCACCGAGCCGAGCGACCTGCCGGACCTCTCCGGCGTGCCGGCCGAGCTGGTGCAGTTGCTGGGCGCGATGCTGGCGTTCGACCCGACCGCCCGGCCCGGGCTCGGCGATGTCCAGACCCGGCTGCTGGCGGTCGCCACCGCCAGCAGCGGCAAGACCGTCCACGACCTGCGCCAGGAGGTCGCCGCTCTTACCTACGACGGCGACACCGAGCTGTTGGTCCCGCCGGATCTGGATGATCCGAAGCAGGACCCGGAAGACCTGCCCGTCGTCGAGGAGGAGAGCACCGCAGAGGTGCCCGAGACGACGCCAACGAAGGTCGACTCCGAGCGGCCTACCAGCCCGCGCGCCGACGTGAAGTGGCTGGTCGACAAGGTTCGCCGCCAGTACGCCCGCCGCTCGACCCTGTAGGAAGGCACCACCGATGACCACCTCCCAGGACGCCACCTTCGCCCCGGGCTCCCGCATCGTCGTCCGGGACGAGGAGTGGCTGGTCCGCAGCGTCAAGACCGGCACCGCGGACGGCGCCATGATCAAGGCCGTCGGCGTCTCCGAGTTCGTGCAGGACGTCGAGGCCACCTTCTTCACCGACCTGGAAGACATCCAGGCGATGCGCCCCGAGGACACTGTCCTGGTCCGGGACACCTCGTCGCGCTTCCGGCAGAGCCGGCTGTTCCTGGAGGCCGTGCTGCGGCGTACCCCGCTGCCGCGCACCGAGCGCGGTCTTGCCCTGGTCGACCGGTTTCTGCTCGACCCGCTGACCTACCAGCAGCGCCCGGTCGAGCTGGCGCTGTCCGGGCTGCGGCCGCGGATCCTGCTCGCCGACGTGGTCGGCCTGGGCAAGACCCTGGAGATCGGGCTGATCCTCGCCGAGCTGATCCGCCGGGGCCGGGGCGACCGCATCCTGGTCGTCTCGCCGCAGCAGGTCCTCGAACAGTTCCAGCGGGAACTCTGGACCCGGTTCGCCATCCCCCTCGTCCGGCTCGACTCGACCGGCATCCAGCGCATCCAGCAGGAGATCCCCGCCGGGCGGAACCCGTTCACCTACTTCAAGCGGGCCATCATCTCGGTCGACACCCTGAAGGACGCCGGCCAGTTCGGCCACCACCTCGACGCGACCACCTGGGACGTCGTCGTCATCGACGAGTCCCACAACCTCATCAACAAGGGCACAAAGCGCAACGAGTTGGCCCGCCGGCTCGCCGCGAAGACCGACGCGCTGCTGCTGGCCAGCGCCACCCCCCACAACGGCAACCGGGAGTCCTTCGCCCAGCTGATCTCGCTGCTCGACCCGGCGGCCATCGCCAACGAGAAGGAGTACGAGGCCAAGGACATCGCCCACCTCTACCTGCGCCGCACGAAGATCAGCCCCGAGGTGCGCGACCAGATGGGCGACCGCTGGGCCGACCGCGGCCCGTCCAAGGCGGTGCACTGCGCGGCCAGTCACCTTGAGGAGCAGATCTTCGACGAGCTGACCGACGTGTGGCTGGCCGGCAAGTGGAGCGACGAGGCGATCACCGGCCAGCACCGGCTCTTCCCGTACACGCTGTTGAAGTCCTTCCTCTCCTCCCACCGCGCACTGCACGAGACCGTGAAGACCCGGCAGAAGAAGGCCACTGGCACCGAGCGTGCGGCGCTGGACCGGCTCGCGGAGCTGACCTCGGCGATGACCGACCGGGACTCCAGCAAGCTCCAAACCCTCATTGAAGAGCTGAAGAAGATCGGTGTCGGCAAGGGCAGCGACACCCGGGCGGTGGTCTTCTCCGAACGGGTGCCGACCATCAAGTGGCTCGCCGAAGTCGTGCCCGGCCTGCTCGGCCTCAAGCCGAACGCCGTCCGGGTGCTGCACGGTGGTGTCGCCGACCAGGACGAGCAGCGGATCCTGCAGGAGTTCGAGCTGGCCGGCAGCGAGGTGCGGCTGCTCTTCACCGGCGACGTCGCCTCTGAGGGCGTCAACCTGCACCAGCAGTGCCACCACCTGATCCACTACGACATCCCGTGGAGCCTGATCCGCATCGAGCAGCGCAACGGCCGTATCGACCGGTACGGGCAGAAGCACCAGCCGCAGTTCCGCGCGCTGATCCTCACCTCCGACCGCGAGGACGCGAAGGACGACCGCACGGTCTCCGAGAAGCTGCTCAAGCGGGAGGAGAACGCCCACCGCAGCCTCGGCAGCGTCGAGGCCGCTACCGGACTGTACGACGCCAAGGCCGAGGAGGACCGGCTGGTCCGCGACCTGCTCGCCGGCAGGACCGTGGACGAGTCCTACGAGGCCGCCCATGCCGAGATCGACGTGATGGCCGACCTCTTCGGCGAGGTCGGCACCGCACCCGTCGCCGCCGACGTCGCGCAGGCCCGGGTGCCGAAGCTGTTCGATTCCACCCGCGAATTCGTCGACGCCGCCCTGCATGAGATCTACGACGACCGGCCCGAGGACCACATCGACCTGCGCCGCGAGGACGAACTGCTGACCTTCCTCGCCCCTGACGACCTGGTGCACCGGCTCACCGACCTGCCCCGCACCTACCTGCGCGCCCACCGCGAGGGCGAGGACCTGCGCCTGAAGGTCACCTTCGACCGCAAGCTCGCGCAGCGGAAGCTCGACCAGGCCCGGCAGAGCAAGACTCCGATGTGGCCGGAGATCGCGTTCCTCAGCGACGTGCACCCGATAGTCGACTGGCTGGTCGACAAGGTGCTCATCCGGCTGGGCCGCCAGCAGGCCCCGGTCCTCACCGCCGACGTGACCGCCCCGGTCTTCCTGATCCAGGGCGTCTACGCCAATCGCCTCGGCCAACCCACCGTGGTCCAGTGGATGGCCGTCTCCGGCCTGCCCGCGTCGCCGGAGATCCGGCCCATGGACGAGGTCCTCCGCGAAGCCAACGTCGGCCCGACGATGGTCAACCGCGCGGACGCTGTGGCGCTCGAACCGCTCACGCAACTCCTGCCGCAGGCCGTCGATGCCGCCCGCCAGTACCTGGAGGGCAAGCGCGACGAGTGGGCCGAGGCCAACGCCGAGCCGCTACGGAGATACCGCGAGCAGCTCACCCACTTCCAGCAGGCCAGCCTCTTCGACGAGCTATCGGGTGCGCACCGCGAGAAGCGCCGCCAGCGCGTAGACGCGACCGTCCAGGAGCAGAAGGACCTGCTCGACCGCTTGGAAACCGCCGGCGACCCGCTGCTGCGAGTGCTCGCCGTCCTCGTCCCGTCCCCGGAGAGTGCAGCATGAGTTTCGAGTCGCTGACCAACCGCGGCGAGTACCTCTCCGCGCACTACCTGGCCGAGATCCTGCCCACCACCCTCAAGGTCGGCCTGCTCAAGCAGTGGGCGGAGACCGAGAAGTCCGGTGGGCAGACGCCGCGTACCGGACTGCGCGGCCTCCGGCGACCCTACTTCGAGCGCAAGACCGAGCTGGCAGACGACGAGTTCTTCGATCCGGAGCGGCTGCGCAAGCTGCACCAGGAGGTGCTGAAAGCGCTCGGCTTCGAGCCGCAGCCGCAGACCATCACCGTCGAGCGGGCCGGCCACGAGCAGGAGATCAAGGTCGCCCACGCCGAGCTGGACAGCGCACACGGCATCGTCGCGCTCGACTGCGGCTGGGCCGTCGACACCGAAGCCGCCCAGGATCCGGACGGCGCCGGCCGGCTGCTCGACCCGGTCACCCTGCCCGGCAACGAGACCATCGAGACCGGCGCGAAACTCGCCTCCTGGCTCTTCGCCGCCGATAGCCCGCCCCGCTACGTGCTCATCCTCAGCGGCGGCGTGGTCACCCTCGCCGACCGGGCCGCCTGGGGCGAGGGTCGCTACCTGGCCGTCAGCCTCGACACCGCGTACGCCCGCAACGACGACAAGGAGTACGACGTCGTCGCCGCCCTCTTCGGGGCCGACTCGCTGCGCCCGCCCGCCGAGGGCGGCACCGAACCCCTCGCCGACCTGGTCGCCGGCTCCCGCCAGCACGCCGTCGGCGTATCCAGCGAACTCCGCGAGGGCCTCAAGGTCTCCGTCGAACTCATCGCCAACGAGGTCCTCGACCGGATCCGCCAGGCCGGCTACCAGCCGCAGCAGGTGATGGAGCTCGACGAGCTGGCCAAGGAACTCGGCCGGGAGGCACTGCGCTACCTGTACCGGATCCTCTTCCTGCTCTACGCCGAGGCCCGCCCCGAGCTGGGCGTACTCCCGGTCAACGACCCGCAGTACGTCGAGGGCTACAGCCTCGCCCGCATCGGCGACCTGGTCGCCCGCCGGCTCGCCCCCTCCGCCGAGGGCGGCTTCCACCTGTACGAGTCGCTGGACCTGCTGTTCCGCATGGTCAACGAGGGCCACCGGCCGCGCGGCGGCGCGGAGATCGAGGAGAAGGCGAGCGAGTCCGAGGGCCTGCGCTTCGAGCCGATGAAGTCCGATCTGTTCCTGCCGGAGAAGACCAAGCTCATCGGCGAGGACATGATTCCGCGCCCTGGCAGCGACCCCGACGATCCAGACGGCCCGAAGATCGACACCCGGCTGCGCAACAAGGTCCTCTACGAGGTGCTGCGCCGGCTGATGCTCACCAAGGGCGGCAGGAAGCGCCGCGGCGGCTTCATCTCGTACGCCCAGCTCGGCATCAACCAGCTCGGCGCGGTCTACGAGGGCCTGATGTCGTACACCGGTTTTGTCGCCACTGAGCAGCTCTACGAGGTCGCCAAGGGCGGTGACCCGAAGGACGGCTCGTGGATGATCCCGGCCTCCAAGGCCGACGAGTACGACGACAGCCTCTTCGTCTACAAGGAGGACCCGTACACGGGCGTGCGCAGCCGGGTCAGCTACACCCCCGGCGCGTTCGTCTACCGGCTCGCCGGCCGGGACCGGCAGACCAGCGCCTCCTACTACACCCCGCAGTCGCTGACCGAGGTCACCGTCCAGCTCGCCCTGAAGTACCGCCTCGACCAGGACGGCACCACCACACCGGCCCGGGAGCTGCTGGACTGGACGATCTGCGAGCCGGCGCTCGGCTCCGGCGCGTTCCTCAACGAGGCGATCAACCAGGTCGCCGCCGAGTACCTGCGCCGCCGCGCCCACGAGCTGAAGATCGATCTGGACCCGGAGCAGTACCACCTCGAACTCCAGCGGGTGAAGGCGTACATCGCGCTGCACAACAGCTACGGCGTCGACCTCAACCGCACCGCCGTCGAACTGGCCGAGGTGTCGCTCTGGCTCAACGTCATGCACGCCGGCCTGCAAGCGCCCTGGTTCGGCCTGCACCTGCAACGCGGCAACTCGCTCATCGGCTGCGGCCGCAAGACCTACGACCCGAAGCAACTCGCCGACAAGTCCTGGCTGACCACCGCCCCGGCGGAGAAGCCGTTCCGGGACGGGCCGATCGACGAGGGCACCATCCACCACTTCCTGCTCCCCGCCGACGGCTGGGGCGCGGTCGCGGGGGAAAAGGAGGCCCGCGAGCTGGCGCCGGCCGAGACCGCCAAGCTCAAAGCCTGGCGTACGGCCATGAAGCGGGTGCCGTCCGCCAAGGGGAAGAACTCGCAGGTCAAACGGTTGCAGGCGCTCGCCGGGCGGGTCGAGTTCCTGTGGGGGCTGGTGCAGCAGCGGCTCGCCATCTCCGAGCGGGAGATCCGCCGCGACATCGCTGTATGGGGCGCCGACGACCTGCCGCCGGTGACCGGGGCGGTGCCCCGGGAGAAGATCCTCGCCGACCTGACCGCGCCCGGCACGCCGTACTGGCGGCTCAAGACCCTGATGGACGTCTGGTGCGCGCTGTGGTTCTGGCCGCTGGACAAGGTCGGCCTGCTCGACGGCTCAGACCCGGCGGCGTACCCGACCGCGCCCGTCCAGGTGTCGCACGTCAAGGACGTTCCGGAGTATGAGGAGCAGGTGGTCTACGAGACGCCGGACATCTTCGGCAACGTGGAGCCGCGGCAGATGGCCCTGCCGACCAAGGCGACCGGCACCCGGCGGATGACCGTTGCCGAACAGCTCCGCAAGCAGGTCCCGCTGACCAACCTGGACGACTGGCTGACGTTCGCGGAGGCGCTGATCGGGCGCAGCGACGTGGACGAGAACACCGAACGCTTCTACGGCCGCAAGCTCGACAGCCTGGCCGAGATAAGCGACTTTGAGCAGAAGCTCGACGGCGTGATCGGGGTGGACTCGCCGTGGATGCTGGCCGACCGCTTCCCCTGGTTGCTCGCTGCCGAGCGGATCGCCGAGCAACAGGGCTTCTTCCACTGGGAACTGACGTTCGCCCAGGCGTTCGCGAAGGGCGGCTTCGACCTCCAGGTCGGCAACCCTCCTTGGGTGCGTCCGGACTGGAAAGAAGACGAAGTTCTAGCGGAATACGATCCGTGGTTCCGGCTTGAAGAACGGGCTCCAGTGGAGCAATGGCGGCTCCGCAAGAATGAGTTACTCAAGTCGTTCTTGGTCGAGTCAGCGTTCTTGTCGGAACTCGTTTCGAACGCTGCAACGGCAGAGGTGCTTGCGCACGTTTCCGTCTATCCATTGCTTGCCGGAACTCGCCCAAATCTTTATCGTGCGATGATGTGTCAGGTTTGGGCACATCTCGGTTTGGGCGGCATCGCCGGCTTGGTGCATCCCGATACACACCTAGCGGGCGCGAAGGAAGCAGCACTGCGTGAAGTCTCATATCGTCATTTGCGGGTCCATGCCGGCTTCGTCAACGGCGCCAACTGGGCCTTCGCCGACGCAAATAGAAACGTTGAGTTTGGACTGCACATTTATGGTGAACAAAAGCCTATCGGGTTTAGTCACCTGAGCAGACTCTATACAGCCTCAGTCTTGGTCGAATCGCTTGAGCATTCGGGCGACGGGCCGATGCCCAGCCAGCGCTACCGCGGATCGTGGGACAACCGGCCGCACAGGGCCCGTGTTGTGCATGTTGATGAGGAGACCTTGAGAGTTTGGCAGCGTCTACGGGGGACTGGCACGAACGAGCCGCCCTGCCGCGCGCCTCTTCTCCAGCCGATCACGGTCGCGGAGGAGAGAGCCATCACCGCGTTGTCGCTGGTCAACCAGCGAATGGGGGATGATAGCTACTTTATTAGTCGGGGTTACGATGAGGCGAACGCCAAAAAGGAAGGGTTGATTTACTGGGCACCAGGGACGCCCAATTGCCTTGCTGGCCTCGTAGTTCAAGGCCCCCACTTCGGTATCGCAACTCCGTTCGCCAAGCAGCCCAAGGTTCCCTACAGGAACAACCACGACTGGGACTTGCTTAGTCTGTCTGTAATGCCGAGGGACTTCGTTCCTGCGGCGAATTACGCGCTGACTCCTGACGAATTTGAGAGCCGGGCGGGCCAGGATTTGTGGAATGGCAAACGTTATACGGACTACTACCGTCTGGCGTGGCGCCGCATGATCGCCTTCAACATGGAGAGATCGCTATTCGCGTCCCTACTTCCGCCCGGCCCAACGCACGTTCACGCGGTGCAAAGCCTGGCATTTGACACCAACAAGTCCACGGCATTGGCTAGCGGCTTCTTTGCGGCACTGCCGCTCGATTACCTGCTTCGCATAACTGGCAGAGCGGACCTTACGGCATTGGACTGCCGGTCGATGCCTATGCCTCATGGTGATCATCCTCTGGCCTCTAGCCTTCTGCTAAGAACGCTCCGGCTTAATTGCATGACAAATGCCTACGGAGATTTGTGGAGCGAACTCTTCGATCCGGACTGGGTTCAGGAGCGATGGGTGTGTGGCCGATCGGATGGGCGATCTCTCGGGGATGTTGGGCCCGTGTGGGAAGATGAGACGCCCTTTCGAGCGGAGTGTGAACGGCGGCGGGCCCTAGTAGAGATTGACGCTCTTGTGGCGGTCTGGCTTGGGATTGGCTTAGAAGAGCTACTTGCAATGCTTCGTTCCCGATATTTTACCCTGATCGAGCGAGAAGATCAGACGTGGTTCGACGGCACTGGGCGGAAAATCGCAGCTGACTCCTACACATTCGGTTTTGGCCAGGAGAAACGGCATTATGAGCAACTAATGGCGCACCTGGTAGATCCTGGCCGGAATCCGGTACCTGATGGGTATACGGCGCCGTTCTACAAGGCGGATCGGGAGAACGAGTACACGCAGGCGCATGCCGTGTTCAGCAAACGGCTTCAGGATGCAATCGACGCGGGCTGGGAGCCGTCATAGCGCGCACCTCTTCGAGATTGGCAGAATTGGTGAACGACAAGGGCATCGATCTGGGCGGCTGGCTCGTATCGCTGCTGATCTTGATGGCACTGGTTGGATGTCTGACTATAGTGCGGGCCGTTGGCGGAGAGTTCTTGATCGGTTCCAACAGTAACATCACAAATTGGGTAGTCCTGTCAACCGATCCAATTGTTGCCATCCTATAATGGCAGCATCTAGCGAACTGTGAGTGGCGGCCAGGGAATCGGGCATGGAAATCTTAAAGGTGCCAAGGGATTCTATTAGATAGTGCCATGCGTTTGATCCATGATGGGCAGCCTCGTATAGGGCTATCTCCACCCATGCATCCCGGTGGTCGAGTATGATTCGGCCGGCGTCTGGTGTCGGATGCCCTCCTGCCTCACAGTGATGGCCGTAGTCGGTGTTCGGGAAGCGCTTATCGGCCCGTCCACGTATCTTCCCTGGCTGCCATTTCGCTAGGCGTTGCTGCTTCGTTGACGTAAGCCAATCAATAGCATCACTAGGGTCATTTCCTACGGCCCAAGCCAGATACTCTACTTCGACCAGTTGGCGCACGAGTGCAGCAGCGCCATATGCCCAGCGGCCGGAAGCGAGCGCGACGACACCTGATACTAACTCGCAGCCAATCGCTCCGACTAGACCGGCGGCGACCATACATGGAGCCTGGTCGGCTGTGCTGCTCGGCCCAGTGGCAAACCTCCTCGCCTCCGAGCCGAATGTCGCCATACTCATTGCCAGATGCGCGCAGACTTCTCGTCTCGCCCGTCGGGCATACTCGTCGCTCAGAGCCTCAGACCACTCCGTCATCCGCCCAGGGTACTTATAGAGGCTCTTCGAAGTTGAGCGGGGTTGAGGCATCCGCAGGTCCGTCGGGCTTGACGCTGGGGTTTGGCCCGGCGGGGAGAGTTCATTCCGAGCGTCCCTGGATGCGCTGTCTTTGGGTTACGTCTCAGCCCTCGGCTGTGGTTACTTGGATGAAGGTGGTCCAGGCGGTGCGGGAGAAGGTGAGGGTCGGCCCGGCCAGGTCCTTGCTGTCGCGTACAGCGACGATGCCGGGGAGGTTGTCGGCTACCTCGATGCAGTTACCGTTGTTGTCGCCGCTGCGGGTGCTCTTGCGCCACCGAGCGCCGAGCAGGTCGTCAGCCATGATGGACCTCTTCCTTGATCTTGCTGATCGTCCTTCTCGATTGTTCCTTATCAAGTGCGAGGCTGAGAAGGCTCGCCCAGACCTTCTCGTAGACCGCGAACTCATGAGGCCTGTCGAGGTAGAGCGCCCCGGTGACCGATTCGCTGTAGACGACGGACGGATCGGGGGTCACCCGGTTGCCGAGCGGGAAGTCCAGCATGACGAAGGCACCGGCCAGCGCGCCGTAGTGGACACCGGCGGACAGCGGCAGGATGCGGATCGACACGTTGGGCAGGATCGTGCGCTCAAGGAGCCGATCACACTGCTCAGCCATCACCGCCGAACCGCCGACGCAACGGAGCAGCACCGCCTCCGAAAGCACCCACTCCAGTCTGGGTGCTTTCGGAAGGCGTCGAACCAGGATCTCCTGCCGTCGCCGGCGTACCTCGAGAACCTCTTCTAACTCATCGGGCGGCATGTTCGGACGGTTCTGGTAGACGCCTCGCGTGTAGCCCGGAGTCTGGAGAAGCCCAGGGACCAAGGTGTCGTCGTGTTCACGTAGACGGGACGCGGCGGATTCGAGGCCGACGTACAGCTCGAACCAGTCTGGGATGGCGTCGCCGTAGGAGTGCCACCAGCCCTTGGCCTTGGTCTCGTTGGCGAGGGCGACGAGGGCGGTGGTCAGCTCGGGGGTGGCGGCGTACAGCTCGCACATGGCCTTGACGTCGACGGCGCGGGTAGGGCCGAGGCCGGTCTCGATGCGCCACATCTTCTGGCGGCTGCACTGCATGGCCTCGGCCGCACCGTCGAGGGTCATGCGGGCTTCGGTGCGCAGGTCGCGTAGTGCTCGCCCGAGCTGTCGCCTGGGGACTGTCGAGCCCATGTCGTCGGCCATCGGCCACCCCTCTCGTGTTGCGTTTTGTTACATCCGGACGCCATCGGTGAAACGTGGAACGGTTGCCTAAGAATTTGTTGCCTCGCGCTTCGTTCTGACAAAGCGACTTACGCGTCTGACCATACAAGACGCCCCCGACAACGGTCATCATCACGCAATTCCCATGGGCGGCTACTGGCGTGCGCCGGCGCACAATGAATCGACATGCGCGCTCGTGTCTGCCGAGGTCAGCGCGGTGGCGGCGAACCTCATGAGGGTGCTTGCCTCTTCCATTGCGCAACACTGCCGGGCCTTCCCGTGGAACGTCCTGCGGCTCCGGGAAAGAAAAGCGACGCAGGTCAGGGAAATCGTGGCGGCAGATGTTGCTCGTCCACCGGAAACTGTCCCAGGATGACCAGTGCGGCGGCCGAGGTGACCCCCGGATCGGCCGCCGCACTCTCCAGGCAACCCTTCGCCGACCAGCCCGGATGCCGTACCGCTGAGCGAAGCTGCGGTGTTCGGGCGGGGTGGGTCCGTCCGTGCGGGGAGGGGGGGTGGACCCACCCCATCCACGAGCAGGAAGGCAGGCACCGATGAGCGTCCGCAACCAGAGGCCGTTCCCCGAGGGCGTTGGGACGACGTACCGCTCCCGCGCGTACCCCAGTCTGCTGCCGTGGCAGGTGCGTGAGCGCCGCTTCCCACACGCCCGGCTCGGACGCCGCGGCCTCAACCCCGATGAGGTGTACGCCTTCCTCGACCCCGGGTCGCCGTCGACATGGCCGCCGTCTACGACGCGCTGGCGCAGAGCCGGCGGGAGACTCTGCGGATCAAGGTCGCGCTGCGTCGGTGGCAGTCCGAGCAGGCCGAGGGCGGCCGCCGGTGAGCGGACGGTATGTGATCCACCTGCCCGTCGTCGCCGCCGACCTGCCGGCCGCGCAGCGCCTGGCCCGGGTCGTCGGCCGGTGGATCACCGTGCTGCCGATGATGGACCCGGGGTAGATGACCGTCTCCGAGGAGGACAAGCAGTTCCTCCGGCACCGGGTCTTCTGCGACGCGCGGATGCCGGGCGGTCGGCGCTGTGTGCTCCGCGACGGCCACGACGGCGAGTGCTCCCGCCGCCTGCGCCGCTGACGCAGCCTCGGACGGCCGGGCTGGATCTGACCGGGCAGGCGGTGCCGGACGGGGACGTGCCGGGGCGGTTCCGGCGGCCGGTGGTCGAGCACGTCGTACCCGAATTGCGGGAAACCTCGCGCTGCGACGGCGCGCGCATCTACGAACGGCCGGTCGAGGCCGTGCTGCCGGAGGAGCTCTTCGTCACGCCCGCTCAGGCGGGCGTGGTCTCCACGCCGAATCCGGCTGCGTACGTCTGCCGGGCGGATTGCAGAAAGGCGAGTCGGTTCTCGCGCGCGCGATCCCAGGCGGTGGCGAGGCCAGGTGGCCATCGCTGGCCGCGGTACCGCTTGTCGATCATCTCCGAGTAGGTGCCGACCGCGTCAAGCAGATCCTGCGCACGATGCGCCGTCGGCTCGGGCCCAGCCAGCTGCACGGTCGCGTTCGCGGTGACCAGCTCGTTCCACTCGGCCACATACTGCCGGTACTGATCCGTCGGTCGTTCCTCGGTGGACACTAGGTCGAGCAGCTCTTCGAGCTCTCGGGCTTGATCAAGGAAGCTGTCTACCCGGCTGAGAAACACGATGTAGGCCGCGTTCCGCGCGTCAGCGAGCTGGCTGCGCCGGGCTTGTTCGGCGTCTGCGACCTCATTGACGCGAGCCTGTTCGGCATGGGCGCGTTGGACGCGGGAACTCAGGTACCCCACGCCGAACGTGGCGCCGCCTCCGACGAGGGCACCCAGCAGGCCGAAAAGGCCTGTCGCGATCTCCGGCGTCACGGGTGGCAGTAAACCATAGATGCCCGGAAATTTCGCCCGCCCCGGCCCGACCTGTAGGCGCGTGCACGTCGGCGCTTCGGCTGCGGGCGAACGGTGATGAGGCATGACAGCGCAGGCATCGTCAAAAGCAAATATCCGACAGTCTTAATCTCTGCGTGACGAGATGATGACGCTATGCCTCGATGTCGTGCTCGGCGTACGAACAACAGGCTCTGCAAGAGGCGGGTGAAGGAGCCTGGAACGCGCTGCCGCCACCATGTCGGGATGCCGGAGGCGGGTCCGCGGCACCCCAAGGATCGAAGAGCCCCTCGACGATCGACGTCTTCGCGCCCCCGGGCTGCTCGGCGAGGCACTTCACGAGGCGGAGGCGGTATGACGGCGACGCAGGAGCGCCGCCGTCAAGAGCGCGTCGAGAAGGCCGCCGAGTACTGCGTCGCGGTCCTCAACGAAGGGTGGACCGCCGTCGTCTCCGAGCGCGCCGCCGAGTATGTAACCGAGGAAACCTGGGACAAGTTGTTCAACCGTCGGCGGCGGAGGCGATGCAAGCGTCTGGCGCAGATGGCGGCGGCGATCCTGACCGGTAAGAAGATGCTGCACGACTTGGTTGGCGCCATCGCGGCCTGGCTCGCCGCACTCCTCGGCGGAGACCGGATCGTGCAGACCTTTGCCCGCCAACTCGCGTCGAACATTCCGCTGCCCCCGGACGCCAAGATGGTGGCTGCGGCGCGGGGCCTGCAGGTGACCGGGGTGCTGTTGTGCCTGGTCAACGGCGATGACCTGACCAGATGTCAGTGCTTCATCGACCTCGCTCTGGAGGAAGCCAAGACCCAGGTCAAGAAGATCCTCCTCGCCGCCATGGAGGACTGGATTGCGCTGGCACAGTTCCCGGCCAAACCCGCGGTGGCGGCGCAGGGCGCGTACGGAAGCTCCGGTCGCTGATGTATGGACGTACCTGTTTGGTCAACTGTCGAGAGCACCGGCGGCCAGCGGCAGCACCCGGATCGAGACGTTGGGCAGTTTGGCCAGCTCGAGGAGGTGGTTGAGCTGTTCGACCATTGCCGCCCGTCCGCCGATGTTGCGGAGCAGCCGCGCAAATCCCGTAATCGGTAATGGCGTGCTGAGGGGAAGGGTGCCACCCGCCTGCTCGATCGCAATCTGCGTCGGCGACCGATGAGGGTGAGGAGGACCAGCGACTGCCCAGCCACTGTTGGACTCGTTACATGCCGTCACCGGACGTTGCCTCCCCATGATCGCTGTCCCTACCCTGCTGATTGATGGCAGCCGAACGATCAACGGGGGATCATGAGCGGCTTCTACGTCGACCCTGCCGGCATGGACGGCCTGTACAACCTCCTTCATCGCGCGTCGGGTGATGCCAAGGACGTGCTGGGTTACACGACCCGTCACTGCGACCTGAGCTTCGACCAGCAGGGCCTGCTGTTCCTGTTGGCCGGCCCGCACCGCGAGGCGTACCGGCAGATGACTCACGGGCTGGAACGACTCGCCACCCTGACCCAGACGGCGGCCACCCAGGTCAACCTCGCCCAGCGCGAGTACGCCACGGCCGACGCGACGGCCGCAGCGCGCCTGGACGCGAGCTACCCGGGCGCCTCGGACGCGGCCCGCCTCCGCGGCACTCTCACCACCGGCCGGCCGGACCTGTGGCCGGCGGTTGCCCGCGCGCCCTTCGCTGACGTCGCCGAGCCCGCCGCCCGGCTCGTGCCGCCGAACTACGCGACCGGCATCGAGATGTTCAAAATCAACCCGCTCGCCGACCTGGTCAGCCCGGCGGCCTGGGTGCGACAGGTCAGCGTGTGGCTGTTCGGGCACGACCCGTTCGAGGGCTGGGGCCAAGCCTTCAGCGGCGACTGGGACTCCTACATCTACTGCGCCGCCGCCTGGCGCATCATCGGCAACGCCCTGGACGACATCGGACGCAACCTCATCGCGGGCACCGCCGATGTGCCCACCGTCTGGCGAGGCAACGCGGCCGAAGCCGAACAGGAATACCAACTCACCCTCGGCAGTGCCACCTGCGCGCTGCACCCGCTCTGCGACCAGTACGGCACCCTCTACAGCCAGGCGGCAGAGGCGGCCAAACACCTGTACTCAGTGGTCACCGGGCTGATCGGCAAGCTCATCGACGTACTCATCATCATTAACGCCGCCGCAGCGGTCGGCACCGCCACCATCGAAACCGGCGTCGGAGCCGTCGCCGGCTACGGCGTCGCCGCCTACTACGCCTGGCAGGCGTACGACCTGTACAACGAAATCTCCACCTTCTACGGCAACGCCGAAGCCACCTTCAAAGCCATCGCCGGCTCCATCGCCATGGTCAAAGCGGGCATGGCCGTCGCCGCACTGCCCGACCTCAAGCCCTACACCCACCCCGGCCAGTAGGACACCATGACCGACGACATCACCCGCGAACCCCTCGCCCGCGCGGTCCTCGCCACCCTCGCGCGCACCCGCGGCCCCAACGACCCGCTCGGCTCACTGGCCCGTACCGTGCTCGGCGGAGAAGCCGACCTTCGCACTGCAGTGTCCATGTCCTGGCACGGCGCCGCACTCGACGCCGCCTTCACCGAAGCGCTGGCCCAGCGTGACACTCTGTCGCCTGAGCAGCGGGGCGAATTCGAACGCCAGGCCCAGCAGTTACGCGGCATCGACGACCAGGAGCTACTCGACGTGGAAGACCAGTCAGACGGATCGACCGGCACCAGGGAGAGCCAGGAATGAACGCGTGGACGCGGTGGAAGATCGCCATCCCCCTCACCGGACTAAGCCTGCTCATGCTCGTCCCGGCCGTCTTCGGAGCATGGGCCTGGTGGTCCACCAACGGGCCGGTCTACCGGACGCTGACGGTCGCCATCTGCCTCGTCGTCGCCGCCTGCGTCGGACTGTCCCTGTCCATCGGCATCAGACCCACCCGGGACGTCCCCTGGCTCCGCATCGGACTCGTCGCCGCCGGCATCCTCGCCACCTGCGGACTCGCCATCGCCCGTAACGCGGTGTGAGCCGAAAGTCTGCCGATCCCGTCGAGGTTAGTGAGCGATGCCAGAACCCACGTTATCTGGGCCGCTCGGGAAGGAGCAGGTTAGAGACGGATCGCTTGGAGTTCGTTCTGGCCAAAACCAGCCGCCCTCGTCGCAGGCGGCCAACATGTCCGGCGCCAGGATTTCGGTCGGCCGCGGCCTGGGGCTCAGAGCTTGATTGCCTGCGTGCTAGACGGAGTGGCTGCTCGACTGGAACGACTTCACGCCGCCCTGGAGATGGAGCTGCGGGCGAGTGCGTGTTGATGTTGGCCGGTAGGGTGCCCCGCATGAATCGCAGTCGTCACCTCATCGCGGGCGTCGCCGTCGCAGCGGTCCTCCTGACGGGCTGCGGCAGCGATGACCCGCCGGCCGCAGCACCTACCACCGCCACACCGAGCACCACTGAGCCGGCCTCACCCAGCACGTCCCCGACTCCGTTCCTGAGCCCGTCAGCCAGCTCGTCGCCGTCGCACAATCCGACCTTGCCCATCGTCATGACCGACGAGGGTGGCAACTGTGTCAGCGCGAGCCGCTGCGGCTACTACGTGGCCGGGGCCAGCTGCAAGAACGTGGAGTGGTGCAAGAAGTCGGACCTGGTCGAGCCGGGCCGGTGGGCCACAGACGGCGGGTCCGGGCCGTCGGACTGCATGTGGGGGCTGTCGAAGCCACCGGAGTACGGCCTCGACGACGGTGGCTACGCCAACAGCTACACCGAAGTGCAGGTCACCAAGGGTGCCATCTTCAGCACCCGCAACTGCGCCAGCGGCTGGAAATGGCTTCACCCCTGACCCGCAGGGGAAGTGCCCCCGCTAGCTGCCGCGGGGGCACTTCGGTCTGAGGCAACCGGGCCAACGCTGGTGTCCGGACCGCCGCTACAGTAGCGCTCACTCGCGAGCCGGGGCGCCTCGTCAGATCACCCTGATCCGACCCGAACTGTGGCCGATTGAACGACTCAGGACACTAAACCGTGAGCTGCTCATCTGTTCCCTCGGACAGATGCGCTTGCTCGTAGAACCACTGCAGGTGCTCCACAAGGGCCGCAGCGGCGGTGCTGTCGGCGAGGACGGTCAGTGGGAAGCCGGGGCGCAGAGCGAGCTTGGCGGCGGCGATGCTCACGCCCGGGAGCTGGTTCAGTCGTTGCCGGAACTGCTCCCGCAGCGCGACATCGTCGAATGGCAAGCGACTGGCCAGGTGTTGGAAGACAACCTCGACCTTTCCGCTGGGGTAGAGCGTCATTGGCCAGATGTCGCCGTCGCGGTGGCCGCGCTCGCGGGCCATGAGGAAGCAGGACGTCTCCGCTCCGCCGCCGTGGAGAAGTGTGCCTCCCATCTCGCTCCATCGGTCGAGCAGCGTCAGCGTTGCCTCGGCGACGGCCTTGTCCTGTAGCACTCCAAGCTGCTCGGCGAAGCGGTCGGCGCGGGACTGCCCCTCACCGGGTCGTGGCCGGGGCAGCCGCCGGGGCACCTCGTCGGGCGCCAGTCCGGTCAGTTGCGCCAGCTCGTCGAGGTCGATGCGCTGGGTCTGGTCGGCGCGGCCGTGCTGGTCAAACAAGACCCCTTCGGCCCGCAGCACCGCGACCGGGTCGTCCGTGCGCCCGTCGGGCCACCGGAAACCGGCGGCTATTGTTCCCTCAGCCTGCAACACTCGGTGGGCGTTGGGCACCGGGACGGTGCGCAGGCGATTGCCGACCGGCTGGGGCGCATTGCCGATTAGGGCGGCGAGATCCCCGTAGGTGGTCCAGGACCCGGCCGGCAGAGCGGCGAGTGCCGCCTCCATGAGGTCCCATCGCACCTCGGACTGATCGACCGCCTGCGCGGTGGGGCCCGGCCATTGATTGATGATCCGTTCGGCGAGGGCGTCGGCGCGGTCGTAGATCTGCGGCCGTCCCCAGCGTTCGCAGGCGACGATGTCCCGAGTAAGACGCAGGCCGCTCTTGGCGAGCTGAACCCGCTTGACCGCGAACGGGCTGTTGCCCAGCTCCACGTTATACCCGGTCAGGGTGAGGTTGCCCAAGGTGTGTTTCAGGGCGTCATGCACCTCGACGACATTCTCGTGTGGTTTGAGGTCTGCGGCGAGCATGCGCTGCCACTCTGGGCTCATGCTCTGCGGCAGCACGTGCTCGATGGTCAACTTCGCCAGCGAGACCGGCTCCTTGCTGTCGTACGACTCCTCGAGCCAGCGCAGCACCAGCGTGCGCTGCGACGCCCGCCCGTTGGTGTAGAACGGCAGCGACCGGACAGCGTGGCGTACGTCAGCGTCCGTCGCGTAGTACTTACGGCCGGCTGAGAGGTAGGCGTGTACCGCCTGGTCGACCGGCAGATCCTTGTCCATCTCGGTGACGATGGACAGCAGATTGCGGTTGATGTTTGCGGTGGCGCGGCCGATCAGCAGCCGCCGGACGAGGAAACTCTCGACGTAACGCATCGCGGACGCCACCTGCACACTGGTCGCGGTCCCCAGGCTGCGCCGATCCAGCAGGTGTAGCAGGACGGGGTAGACGGTAGTGGTGCCCCAGGCGTGCAACCGTTCCAGCCGGAACCGTACGTCCGGGTCCTGCTCCTTCTCGGGATGCAGGATGACCTCCAGCAGCGCGCCGAGGCGGGCGAACCGGCGCACCTCGGCCTCGATCTCGTCCTCTGTGCCCAGCCGGTCGAGCCGCGCCTGCTGCCGCGCGTACGTGTCGCCCTGCGTGATTCGCGCGTCCCTGTGTACCAGGTCCAGCCAGAACAGGGTTTCCATTTCGACCGAGCTGAGCCGCTTCTGCAACGGCAGCCAGTGCGCGTCGTAGACGGCTTTGCTGCGGTTCGGCAGGCGCATGAACAGGTAGTTGCGCAGCAGGTCGGCCTGGGTGAGCTTGAGGCCGGTGTTGTTCAGCGACTCGAAGATTCGGTAGACGTTGTCGTCGGCATGCGCAATGACCGAGACCACCGCCAACCCGAAGATCACGGCTTCTTCCAGGCGCTGCACCTGCGCCGCGACGGCCGGTTCCGCCAGCCGGTCTCGGAAGAACTGGTAGGCGGCGCCGACCTCGCCCCCGCCGGCTTGCACCGAGGAGTCCACACAGGCCAGGTACGCGTCGAGGTCGGCCTGGGTGGGGACGAGCTTCAACCGCCGCGCGGGCGTCCACTTGTTGATTAGATACTGGTCGGTGAGACGGTCACGGTGCTCGTCGCCTTCGTTGGCCACCCGGTGATCCCGGATCGCGCACAGCAGGATGGAGAGGGTTGTCAACCGCTGCTGGCCGTCGACCACCAGGAACTCGACGACGCCGGCGGGACCGTTGTCGGGACTGGGCGCCAGCACCAGCGAGCCGATGAAATGGGTCGTCTTCGGGTTCTCGGCCCGGTCTTCGGCGAGCCGGACGATGTCCTCCCAGAGGCGTTCCAGTTGATGGTCCTGCCAGGAGTACGTGCGCTGGTAGAGAGGCACCTGGTATTGCTTCGTACCTTCGAGCAGGCCTTGCAGGGTGGTCTCTGCCGCTGCGACCATCGGAAAGCTGTCACCTCATCCGTACCGGCACGTGATCAGAAGACGGATCGCAAAGGGTAGTACAACCTTCACCGCGCGAGAAGCGCGGCTGGCTGCTTGTTCGCTCGCCTCAGCCGAAATGTTCGCTGCAGCTGGCCGGTCCGGCACCACCACCCAGCCAGGTCGCCGTACTTCGCCAAGCTCAGGATCGTCACTCTGCGTGGCTTTCGGGATCAGGATTACCGATGTGGTGCAGGCCGTAGTGGCCGCACAAGCAGGTAAGCTCCTGTTCGGACGGTGTACGTGCCGAAGATCGATGGAGCCCGGATGGTGTCGAGGCGGGTCTTCCTGAGACTGGTCTTCACATTGGGCGGCGGGCTGATGACCGGTTTTCCCGAGGAGTTCGATTCGATCGACGCCGAAGTTGTCGACCTTCTCCGAGACCGTACGCAACGTTTGCGGCTGAGTGCGACGGAGATCGTCCACCCGCTCATCCCTTCCCTGGAGTCGCACGGAGAGTTGCTGGCCCGCGTGTTCGCGACCGCACCCGCGGCCTACCGGCACGAGGTCGGTCGGATGGCCTCCGAGGTGGCCTGGCTCGCGGCGAACGCCCATTCCGACAACGGCGACGATCGGCAGAGCCTCGATTGGGGTAAGCGGGCGGCGCGGCTGGCCCGTGATGTGCGTGACCACGACCTTCGGGCGCATGCCCTGACCCGTGTCAGCCGCACGTTCCTCTCGTTGAAGGAGCCAACGCGCGCGGTGATCACGCTGAGGAAGGTCGACGCGGCGAAGCTCTCGCATTACGGACGTGCCCGACTCGAGGTCCACCGCGCCCTGGCCCTTGCTCGTGACGGGGGAGAGTGCGACCGCAAGCACGCAGCACTAGCGCTGAAGTCGCTGGATGTGGCCCGCGAAGCGCTGATGCTGGGCAGGACGACGAATGCCCGACCAGACTGGGTTTGGTGGCAGCATGATGAGGGCTTCGTCAAGACCTGGGAGTCGGAAGTCCTCCGGTCGCTGGTGATGCCGCACCTCGCCGTGCCGGCCTTTCATGCGGCTGTGGTAACTGCCGCCCACGAAGATGTCCGGGAGTTGCCCTTCCTCCGCGCCGGTCTCGCCGAGGTGTTGGGTCAAGGTGGTCACGTTGACGCGGCGGCCGATGAGGCGGTGCGTGCGGTGCTGCTCGTCCGTGCGGTCGATGCCGAAGCGGCTCTTGGTCGAATCCGGGGCCTGTACCGGTTGCTGGCCACCCGTGCGCCGAACAATCGCCATGTACGTTCGCTGCGCGAAGCTTTACGCTCGTGACCATGCAGGAGCCGCAGACGCCTACACCGCTGCACGAGGTTGCCGATCCCGTCCTCGCCTCGGCCGGCATCACCCTCCTGATGAAACGCGACGATCTCATCCACCCCTCGATTCCCGGCAACAAGTGGCGCAAACTCAAGCATAATCTTGGTGCCGCTCGCGAGTCGGGCGCGGATACCATTCTCACCTTCGGTGGCGCCTATTCGAACCACATCTATGCCGCAGCGTCTGCGGGTAAGCTGTTCGGATTCAAGGCGATCGGCGTCATCCGGGGAGAGGAGCATCTGCCTCTGAATGACGTACTGCGGCATGCCGTGGGATGCGGCATGGAGCTGGACTACCTCGATCGGGACACGTATCGACGTAAGTACGACGCGGACGTGCTGACCTACCTTCGAGACCGTCACGGCGCCTTCTACCTGCTACCCGAGGGTGGGACGAACTGCCATGCCGTACGCGGGTGTGCGGAAATCATCGACGAGATTGACGTGCCGTTCGACTACATCTGCTGTCCCATGGGTACCGGTGGCACCCTGACCGGGCTGATCGCCGGCCTTGCAGGAAGAGCACACGCACTCGGCTTCAGCTCACTCAAGGGCGCGACCTTCCTAGAGGGGGACGTCCGCTCGCTGCTCTCCAACTGCGGGGTCGTGGACCAAGGGAACTGGACGGTCATGCTCGGCTACCACTTCGGCGGCTTCGCGAAGCGGAAACCCGAGCTCTTGGAGTTCATCGAGAAGTTCGGCGTGACCCACGGGATAGGGCTGGATTTCGTTTACACTGGCAAGATGATGTACGGCTTGTTCGACCTTACCCGTAAGGGATTCTTCCAGCGCGGAAGCCGAATCATCGTCGTCCACACCGGCGGTGTGGACGCCAGTCGGACGGACTAGCGTTTCACCCGGTTGCGGACCGCAAGCACGGCCAGACCCAGCAGAATTGGTCCCAGCGTCTTGATGGTCAGCCGCAGTGTGACGCCGGTGGTCGTCAGTTTCACATTTCGGTCGGGATTGAACAGCAACGAGTCGAGCGCGAAAAGCTGCCCTTTCACATGGTCAGGTTGTGCCTTCGGTGGGCGTCCGGCGAAACCGTGGTGAGTGAACAGCACGCCGTGGGTGCCCACCACGAACAGGAGGGCGAGGACTGCACGCCAGGCTCGCATCCCATATCCGGAGATGAGCCAGTAACAGGTCAGGATGAAGCGATCTACCCGAGATGTCGTCGGGTCCTTTCGCCTCATCTCCATCTCGCCGTAGTAGAAGTCCGCAGCGCCCGGCTCGTTCTTGGCGTCCTCATACGACTTGCGCAGGGCGCGGTACGCGTTCGATATCCGGTCGGCGGACAACGACTCGGGTTCATGGTCCGTGAGTTCGCCGAGCCATGGGGGAGGCTGAGTGGCTGCGGTCGTCCACCGACGTCGCACGAACCTTGGAGTGCGAGCACCGGCGGCGCGCCAGAGGCACTCCTCGGCGATTACGCGTCTCCTGGTCCAGAACAGAAGGATCGGCACTTTTTTCGAGCCGACGGTCACGGTCGGGGAAACGGGCGACAGGCTGAAGGCATGCGGACTCTCGATCTTCAGCTTGTCGAGGTTGTAGGCACCCGCGAAGAGACAAGCGGAGGCGTCGAGATCCAAGATGGTGACGTTCGCGACATCCACCCGCCTGAGCGAAACCACCCGGGCTTCTTGTCGTGAATCATCGCCTGGGGCGATCGCTGCCAGGGTCGTGGGTCCAGCGAAGATCGACCCGTCAAAGGCCATGTCGGCCCCGGAGGCGTAGATCACCGCGCCGTCCAGGAAACGCGCGCCGATCGACACGAGACGATCAGCCGAAACCTGCAAGCGGGTGCGACGCTCAAAGGTGGCACGGTTCAGCACCAGCGACGGACCGGCGTCCATGGGGCCGAATTGCGTGGAGGCGGAGAACTCCGCGCCGGTGAACCAGATCCCGCTGGCGAAGACCGCATCCTCGGTGTAGCACTGCTCCCCGAATGACGTGCTGTCGAACATCGCCCGGCCGGCGCATCTCATGCCTTCCAGCCAGATCGATCCCGAGAACGTGGCCTCGTCGAAGTGGACGTCGGCGCCAAATGAAGCTCGGCTGAACTTTGCTTCTCGCGCGAAGGAGCAGCGTTCGAAGGAGGCGTCCTGGCCGAACAGGGCTTCCGTGAACAGCAGCACCCCACCGAAGGTGGTGCCGGCGAAGCTGGCGCGACGATTGAACTTGCACCCTTCGAACGACGAATCATGCTCGATCGAGGAGCCCTCAAGCGTGGAACTTCCGTCGATTACGGTCGAGTTGAACCACGCAAGGCGGCGGAAGGTCGTGCCGGCCATGGACAGGTTGCCGTTCACTCTTATCCGCTCGAACCAGGACGTCTGCCGGAACTCGGCCCCGTCGAAGCTGGCCGAACTGCGGAATCGCGCGCCGGCGAACCGGGCGTCCTCGGTGAACGTGGCCCGGTCAAATGTCGCCCGCTTGTAGAACCGTGCCCGAGCGAACCGCGCCGGTCCGTCGAACAGCGCCTCGTCGAAGCGTGCGGATGCCCGGAAGATCGCTCCGTCGAAGTTCGCCTCACCGGTGAACCGACAGTGCGAAAAGTCGGAATCATCCAAAAAAACCGCACCATTTGCGATGAACTGCTCAAAGACCGCCTCGCGGCCTGCTGTCAGTTCCCTGAGGAGGCGTCGGTCTACCCGAGTGCCGCGAATGTCGCACCACGCACCCGCTTTTACGGCCTCGACGAAGGACGCGACGGCGGCGGGACCGGCGTGCGCGGCGCACTCATCGACGCCTGCTATGCGAATACCGCGACAGCGCGGTCGTACGCACTGGTGCCAGGATGCTTCCTTCGCGGTGTCGATGCCGGGCAAGGGCCAGCTCCAGGGGATCGCGCCATCCGCGTGGCGTGGCCGCCGGAGAGCCGGTCTCCGCTGAGGCGGAGACCGGCCCCGCTGTCAGCGGTCGTCGGAGTGGATCTTCGAAGCGTGGTACTGGCCGCCGATGTTCTCCACGTACCACGCGTCGACATGGGCCGGTCCGGTATCCGTCCTGCTGTGCTGGTGCGGGTTCGAGATTTGACCCTCGTTCTGGAGAGTGATGTGGTCTCCGGGCGCTACGCCGATCTGCCTGGCGGCCTCGATCGCTTGATCCTTGTTCATGGTCTCGCAACCCCTCTCGTGTTTCATGCACAAGTCGCTTGTCACGTCCAGCGTCAGTGGCAACTGTTACGAGGCGATTACCGGCTCCATTACGAGCCGAGCATGGACGCCGCCAGCCGAAATTGCTGTCGCGAATCCGACTCACCCTGTCGTCCTGGCCTGTTGGCCAGGTCAGCGCCGGTAAGGAGTGAAGTAGCATGCGGCGGTGATCCGCTCATGAGACCGACGATCGCCGCCGACACCCTGCGCCGGACCCTGACGCAGTACCTGACGACCACCTTCGGCCTGACCGAGGAGGGCGTACGTCAGGGCCTGGAGGGCTTCCTCTCCCACCCGGAGCAGGGCATCTTCCGTGGCCCGTACCTGCGGATCCGGACCCCCTTCCGCCCGGCGGAGGGGGACTGGCGGGCGTGCCTGGACTGGGCCCCGGCCGACTTCACCCCCTACCTGCACCAGGCGAAGGCGTTCGCCCGGCTGTCGACGAAGGGCAAGGCGGCCGAACCGACGCTGATCACCACCGGCACTGGCTCCGGCAAGACCGAGTCGTTCCTGATCCCGGTGCTCGACCACTGCCGCCGGCGGAAGCAGCAGGGGCAGGCCGGCATCAAGGCGATCCTGCTGTACCCGATGAACGCCCTCGCGACCGACCAGACGCAGCGCATCAACGAGCTGCTCTCCGACCCGGCGCTCAGCGGAGTCACCGCCGGCCTCTACATCGGCGACGTCGCCGCCATCGAGTACCCGCACGTGTTCACCAAGCGGTCGGAGATGCGTCGCACCCCGCCGGACATCCTGATCACCAACTACAAGATGCTGGACCTGCTGCTCCAGCGCGCCGACGACCTGCCGCTGTGGGAGGGCGCCGAGCCGGCGTACGTCGTCCTCGACGAGTTCCACACCTACGACGGCGCGCAGGGCACCGACGTGGCGATGCTGCTGCGGCGGCTCGCCGCCGCGCTGGGCCTCGACAAGCCGGACCGCCCGCTCGGGCCGATCTGCCCGGTCGCCACCTCTGCGACGCTGGGTGAGGGCGGTGGCCGGGACGGCCGCACCGCGATCCGGGAGGTCGCCGAGCAGGTCTTCGGCGTCGCCTTCGACGCCGGGTCGCTGGTCGGGGAGGACCGCTACGAGCCGGGCGAGTTCATGGCCCGCCAGGACTTCAGCCTGCCGCTACCCAGCCCGGAGCAGCTCGCCGCCGTCGAGGACCGCGACCCCGGGCTGATGATGGCCCAGGTCGCCGAACTGGTGCTCGGCGAGCGCTGCCTCGACAACCCGACCCGCCTCGGTGACCTGCTGCGTCAGCACCCGCTCACCAAGGCGGTGCTCGACTCGCTCGGCCCGACGCCGCGCACCCTCGACGAGATCATCGACGTGCTGCCGCGCAAGAACGCCACCGGCTGGGGCAGCGCGATGAAGACCCGCCCCGAGCTCACCGCGAAGGCCCTCGCCCGGTTCATCGGGCTGCTCTCCGTCGCGCGCAACCCGGACGATCCGCGCCGGCCGCTGCTCAACATCGAGACCCACCTCTGGGTGCGGTCCGTCTCCCGGCTGCTGCGCGGCACCTCCCACCAGGCCACCTTCGGCTGGTACGGCGAAGCCCCGCGCGAGCTGGACCTCTACGCCACCGAGACCGACGCGGTGGTCGCCGACAACCGCTACCCCCGACTGCCGGCCATCTACTGCCGGCACTGCGGCCGATCGGGCTGGATGGCGCTGTCGCCGGAGAAGGACCCGCAGGAACTGGAGACCGACCCGGACAAGATCTATCGGGCCAGCGTCGGCCGGGACAAGCGCCGGGTCCGCGCGCTGATCGCCGCGACCGAGGACGAGGTACGGCAGCGGCCCGGCGGCCTGCTGGTGCTGGAGTACGGCCGACGGGTGCGCCCCTTCGACGGGGAGCGGGACCGGGAGCCGACCGACGACGCGGTCGTCGTGCTCGGTGACATTCTCGGGATCGACGCGGCCGAGAAGGACCGCTGCCCGTCCTGCGAGATGGACCACGGCATCCGCTTCCTCGGTGCCGGCCTCGCCACCCTCGCCTCGGTCGCGATCACGCAGCTCTTCACCGGCGGCGAGCTCGACGAGGCCGAGCAGAAGACGCTGCTCTTCAACGACTCCGTCCAGGACGCCGCCCACCGCGCCGGCTTCGTCGCCAACCGGTCGTACGCCTTCTCCCTCCGCTCCCTGCTGGCCGACCAGCTGTCGGCCGGCGAGTCCGTCGGGCTGGACGACCTGGTCGCGAAGATGGTGGAGGCGGCAGCGCAGCCGGAGATCCTCTCCACCGTCGTCCCGCCGGACCTGCACGACCAACCGGGGGTCGACGGCCTGCTCGCCGGTGAGCACACCGGCAGCCGGGAGACCTGGTCGCTGATCAGTGAGCGGCTCGTCTTCGCCACCGTGATGGAGACCGGGCTGCGCTCCCGTCAGGGCCGCACCCTGGAACTGACCCGCAGCATCGCCGTCGAGGTCGCCCTCGACGACCCCGCCAAGGCCGCCGCGATCTGCCGGGACGTGCACGTCACCGGCCCCGGCCAGCTCGGCGGCACGGCCCCGGACGACGCCCGCTACCTCGCCTTCCTCCGCGGCCTTCTGGAACGGCTGCGGACCCGGGGCGCGGTCTACCACGAGTGGCTGGTGCCGTACCTGAAGCGGGGCGGCACCCGGTGGCAGGTCTGGGGTGGTCGCCCGGCCGGCATGCCCGCCTTCCCGAAGGGCGTGTCGGCGCCCGCGTTCCTGCTGGCCACGCCGAAGACCCGCTCCGAGTTCGACGCGATCACCGCGCGCGGCAACTGGTACCAGGACTGGACCTCCCGCTGCCTGGGCATGGACCTCGGCGACGCCGCCGGCTACCTGTCCCGGCTGCTGCCCGCCCTGGCCGCCGCCGACATCGTCGCCGCCGGCGACACCGAGGACGGCAACACGGTGTACGGGCTGATGCCCGGCCACCTGCGGGTCACCCGGCTCGACGACACCGCCGCCACGCTGGCCGGGGTCGGGTGCGACACCTGCCACTGGCAGGCCACCGAGAACCCCGACAGGGTCGCCGACTGGACCGGCCAGCCCTGCCGGCAGTACCGCTGCCGCGGCCGGCTCCAGGCCGCCACCGACGACACCGCGCCGGACGACTACTACCGGCGGCTCTACCTGGAGAGCCCGGTCTTCCGGGTGGTCACCGGTGAGCACACCGGCATGCTGACCCGCGCCCAGCGGGAGACCGTGGAGAAGGAGTTCCGCGACGGCGCCCGCTACACCGACCCGAACGTGCTCTCCTGCACGCCGACCCTGGAGATGGGCATCGACATCGGGGCGCTCTCCGCGGTGGTGCTGGCGTCGCTGCCGCACGGGCCGGCCAACTACGTCCAGCGGGCCGGCCGTGCCGGCCGCAAGAGCGGCAACGCGCTCGTGCTCACCCTGGTCGGCCGCAGCGAGCGGGACCGCTACTACCTCACCGACCCGCGGGACATGATCGCCGGGCAGATCGTGCCGCCCGGCTGCTTCCTCTCCGCCGTGGAGATCCTGCGCCGGCAGTACCTCGCCCACCTCATCGACCTGGCCGCCCGCGGTCGGCTGCCTGGTGTGCTGCCGATGCCCCGGCGGGCGCACGTTCTCTTCGGCCCGAGCGGCTGGCTCACCAACCTGGCCGAGGCGGGCCGCCGCGACGGCCCCCGAGTGGTGGAGGAGTTCCTGGCGCTCTTCGGCGACAAGGTTCTGCGGGCCGCCGCCGACCAACTGCGGGAGTTCGCGGTGGACGGCGTCGTCCACCGGGTCAAGGAGGCCGACGAGACGTGGGAGGCCCGGCTGGCCGACCTGCGGCGCCGGCTCCAGGAAATCGCCACCGCGCGCGGCACGCTCGTGCAGAGCGACCCGGACCACGCCCGCGAGATCAAGATGCTGAAGGCGGAGGAGGGCGCCGTCCGGCGTCGGCTGCGGGAGGTCAGCGCCGCCGCCGCGCACGGCACCCTGGTCGAGTTCGGGCTGCTGCCGAACTACGCGCTCATCGACAGTCGCACCGACCTGGAAGCCACCCTGACCTGGGAGGAGAAGACCGACGGCGACCGCCGCTTCCACAGCGAACTGCGCGAGTACGCCCGCCCGGCCCGTCAGGCCCTCGTCGAGATCGCACCCGGAAACAGCTACTACGTGCGGGGCTACAAGCACGAGATCTCCGGACTCGACGTCGGCCCGGCCGACCGGCCCGCGTACGAGCAGTGGCGGATCTGCGCCCAGTGCGGCTACGTCCGCACCCACCTCGCCAAGGAGGACACCAGCCCCTGCCCGCGCTGCGCGGACAAGGGCATCGCCGACCACGGCCGACTGTTCCAGGTGCTGCAGCCGACCCGCGTGTACAGCCGGGACAAGCGCGACGACGCCCGCATCCGGGACGACAGTGACGACCGGGACCGGCGCTTCTACGCCACTACCGTCGCGGTCGACATCGACCCGGCCAAGGTCGACTCGTCGTGGCGGCACGCGCACGACACGTTCGGCGTCGACTACAGCCGGCACGCCACGATCCGGCATTTCAACCTCGGCGCCCAGCGCTACGACCGCGCCGCCGAGGCTTTCGCCGGCGACGAGGTGCGCATCAACCGGTTCCATACCTGCACCTCGTGCGGCGGCACCACCGTCGACGGCCTGCCGGCGGTCAGCCAGCAACTCGCCGCGCAGGCCTCCGGGGCGACCGTCATACAGGGCGCGGAGCACCACCGCCCCTGGTGCCCGTACCGGCGCTCGCCGGCTGCGCCGGGTACGCACGTCGACCTGATTCTCGCCCACGAGCTGGAGACCGAGGCGCTGCGCATCCTGATCCCGGCGGCGACCGCCCTGGTGCAGGAGCGGCTGCTGTCCTTCGCCGCCGCGGTCCGGCTCGGAATCGCGGCCCAGTACGGCGGCGACCCCGCCCACCTGCAGGCCGTCGCGGCCACCATGCCGGACGGGCAGAGCGACGGCACCCGCAACTTCGTCGTCGTCTTCGACACGCAGCCGCAGGGCACCGGCTATCTGCACCGGCTCGCCGACCCGGAGGAGTTCCGCGGCATCCTGAAGCTGGCCCGGCAGCAGATCGCCGACTGCGTCTGCCGCCAGGAAGGCCGGGACGTCTGTCACCGTTGCCTGCTGCGGTACGCCCGCAACGAGCATTTCGCCCTGATGAGCCGCAACGAGGCGCTGGGCATGCTCGACAAGCTCCTCGACACCTGGGACGTCGTGGAGGGCACCCGTACCGATGAGATCTCGCTGATCCACCAGGTGGAGAGCGAGCTGGAGCTGCAGTTCCTCACCAAGCTACTGGCCCTCGGCGAGACCCCGAACTCCGGGCTGCGCATCGACCGGCGGACGGATCACGACGGCGCCCGCATCGCCGACCTGAGGTTCATCCGGGACGGCGGGCAGAACGTCACCCACTGGCAGATGAAGCTGCAGAACACGGTCAAGGGCACCCGGCCGGACGTGCACTTCGAGCGCCTCGACGGATCCTCTCCCGACGTGGCGGTCTACCTCGACGGGTTCAAGTACCACGCCTCGCCGCAGTACAACCGCTTGGCGGACGATGCCGAGAAGCGAGCGCGGCTCCGTGCCCACGGCTACCTGGTCTTCGCCGCCACCTGGGACGACGTCAAGACCTGGGGGAGTGCCGAAGGGCAAGGGCAGTGGATGCCGTACGGCGGACTGAGCAAGCAGACCGCCAGGGACAAGTTCCGCGGCATGCTTCCTGGCGCGGATCCCGTCGAGCTGGAGGAGACGATCTGGGTCAACCCCATCGACCAGCTCATGCGCTTCCTCGCCGATCCTGATCTCACCCGCTGGCAGCGGCGGGCGGAAGCCGCTCTGTGGGGCATGCTCAAGCAGGCTCGGGACAACAGCGCGACCGACTCCGCCGGCGTCGCGGAACGGTTGATCGCCGCTCTGCGTGGAGAGCCCCTGCCCGCGCCGACCGCACGGCACATCATGGTCGCCCGTGCCCGGGACAACGCGGACTGCCCGGTGACGATCGTCCTCGACGCGCGCAGCAAGCCGTTGCCGACCATGTCGGCGCTCGCGGTTCTCGACGACCTGCCGGCCGCCGTGGCCTCCGAGGGGCACAAGGAGCGCTGGGCCGCCTGGCTGGCCTGGGGCAACGTCATCCAGTTCCTCACCAACGGTGGTGGTGACGCCGGCCAGCTCGCGGTCTCCACCCTTGACGCCTTCGAACCGGCGTCGATGGCGGTCACCGAGGGCACCGGACTGGTCCTGACCCAGCGCGCGCTGCCGCTGGACGAGGAGACCGCGACCTGGCTCGGTGTCGCACCGCAGCCGGTGCCAGTCGAGCCGGAGACGGTCGACGACGAGTCGCCCTGGCGTGAGGTGCTGCGGTACCTGGACCGCGACGAGAGCACCCTGGAGCTGCTGGTGCAGCAGCTCGCCCGGCAGAACCTGCCCGCACCGGTCGTCGGCTACGAGCTGGGCGACCAGGCGTGGCCCGCCGAGCTTGCCTGGCCCGATCGACGGATCGCCATCGTGCTCACCGGGCCGCCCGGTGATCCCGAGACGGAGGACCGCGACCGGGCGTACGCCGAGGCCGGCTGGCACGCACGGACCGCCCGGGACTGGTCGGTCGACGAATTGGCGGCACAGCTCGAGGTGACGAGTGGGGGAGAGAGCTGATGAGCACCGGAGCCATCCTGCGGATGCTGGACCGGGCCGACAAGGAGGTCATGAAGCTCACCCGCGCCGACATCGGCGCGGTCTACGAGTTCATGCACAAGTTCCGGCACAACCCGGAGAACCCGGGGCTCAACCTGAAGTCGCTCAACGGCGACGCCCGGCTGATGTCCGCCCGCGTCAACAAGGACTACCGGGCGCTGCTTCTCCACATCGCCGACCGTGACTACCTGCTCGTCGCGGTCAAGCACCGAAGCGAGGTGTACGACGACCTCACCCGGTACGCGTACCGGATCAACCGGGTCACCGGCGGCATCGAGGTCGTCGACCTGGCACCGGTCGGCGACAGCATCGTCGGGCGGGTCGTAGCGCCCGACCCCGAGCCGGAACCCGCGCAGAAGCCGCTCTTCGACGCGTACACCGACACTCAACTCCTGGAGCTGGGCGTCTCCGAGCCGCTGCTGCCGCAGATCCGTGAGCTCACCACCGAGGCGGAGCTGCTGGCACTGCTGGACCGGGCGCCGCAGCTCACCACCGACGTGCTCTTCGCGCTCTTCGACGGCACCCCCTACGACGACGTTCTCAAGCAGGTCACCGACCCGGTACGGGCCGACGACCCGGTCGACCCGGAGGACTTCGAGGCGGCGGCGGAACGCCCGGCCACGCAGGTGACGTCCGACGACGAGGCGCTGCAGGCGATGCTCGGCGAGGCGTTCGAGCGGTGGCAGATCTTCCTGCACCCCACCCAGCGGAAGCTGGTCGAGCGGAAGTACAACGGCCCGGCTCGGGTCGGCGGCGGGCCGGGCACCGGCAAGACCATCGTCGCCCTGCACCGGGTGGCGCACCTCGCCCGGCAGTTGCCCGCCGGGACGGACAAGCCGATCCTGCTCACCACCTTCAACCGGAACCTCGCCGCCGACCTGCGGACCCGACTGCTGGCCGTCGGTGGCCAGGAGCTGGTGGCGCGCGTCGACATCGTCAACATCGACCGGCTGGCCAGCCGGGTAGTGGCCGAGGCGAAGGCAGGCGGCAGCCGGCGGGTCGTCGACGACAACCGCGTCTCCGAGCTGTGGAGCGAGTTCCTCATCGAGATCGGGGAGTCCGCGTGGGACGCGGAGTTCCTCGCGGCCGAGTGGACCCAGGTGATCCTCGGCCAGGTGCTCAACTCGCGGACCGAGTACTTCAAGGCACGCCGTCCCAACCGCGGCCGGAGCCTGACCCGGGCCGAGCGCGACCAGATCTGGCAACTGACCGAGCGGTTCACCACCTGGCTCGACGGACGCGGTGTCTGGACCTGGCGTCAGGTGGCCCAGCGGGCAGCGCGCCTGGAGATGGACCGCGTGGCCCCCGGTGAGTCGTCCGGTGGTGTCTACCGCCCGCGCTACCGGCACGTCGTGGTCGACGAGGCGCAGGACCTCAGCGCCGCCCACTGGAAGATGCTGCGCGCCATGGTCGCCGCCGGACCGGACGACATGTTCCTCACCGGCGACACCCACCAGCGCATCTACGACAACCACGTGACACTGAGCAGCCTCGGCATCAACATCCGGGGCCGCTCGTCCCGGCTCACCTTGAGCTACCGCACGACCCGGCAGATCCTCGCCGACGCCCTGCAGATCATGACCGGCGAGGTGTACGACGACCTCGACGGCGGCGAGGAGGACCTGGCCGGCTACCGCTCCCTGCTGCGCGGCGATCGACCGGTCTTCCGTGGGGCACCAACCTGGGCTCAGGAGCGGGACCTGATCGCCGAGCAACTGCGGTCCTGGGGCAACCCGACCGACGGGTCGGTGGCGATCTGTGTGCCGACCAGAGAACTCGCTGCTGACGTGATCAGCCGCTTGGAGGCCGACGGACTGCCGGTCGTGGAGATCGGCCCCGATGGACCGAAGCAGCCCGACGGTGTCCACGTCGGCACCATGCACCGGTTCAAGGGCCTCGAATACCAGCGCATGATTATCGCCGCGGTCAGCGACGGACTCGTGCCCCGGCAGATGATCAGCCGGTACCGCGACACCGACCCGAAGCGGTACCAGCGCGAACGCCAGCGGGACCGGTCGCTGCTCTTCGTCGCCGCCACCCGTCCCCGCGACGAGCTGGCGGTGTTCTGGCATGGAACACCCAGCCCGTTCCTCACCAGCCGGCTCGTCCAGCGACAGCTACCGTGAGCACCGGCCCCCGCACCAGCGGGGGACGGCTCGAACATTTCGGGAGGTCAGGCGTGCAGGCGGGGGACCGCATCGGGGGCAGGTACGAGTTGACCTACCCGATCGGGCGCGGCGGGATGGGGCAGGTGTGGGGCGGCTTCGACGAGCGACTCGACCGGCCGGTGGCGATCAAGTTCCTCCGCCAGCTGGAGGTGCCGGAGGACGAGCGGGAAATCGCGGTCAAACGGTTCCGGCGCGAGGCGAGAGCGACCGCTCGCCTCGACCACCCCGGCGTTCCCACGGTGCACGATCTCGGGGAGCACGGCGAGGACCTTTATCTCGTGATGCAGCTCATCCGGGGTGTCGTCCTCGCTGATCACATCGCCGAGCAGGAGCAACTACCGGTGAGCGAGGCGGCATCGATCGCCGCGCAGATCTGTTCCGTGCTTGCTGCCGCCCACGCCGCATCGCTCGTGCACCGTGACCTGAAGCCCCAGAACCTCATGATCACCCCGTCCGGAGCGGTGAAGGTTCTGGACTTCGGTGTTGCCGCCCTGGTCGGCCCGGCCGAGGCGTCGCGCCTCACTGCCACCGGCAGCACCCTCGGCACGCCAGCCTACATCGCGCCTGAGCAGGCCACCGGCGGCCCGGTCGGACCTGCCGCCGACCTCTACGCCCTGGGCTGCATCCTCTTCGAGATGATCGCCGGACAACCCCCGTACGAGGCGGCGAACGCACCCGACATGTTGCGCCGGCACCTGCGCTCACCGATTCCCATCACTACCGAGTACCGGTCGGACGTGCCCGACGACCTGGCGCATCTCGTGTTTTGCCTCCTTGCCAAGGAACCGTTGGAGCGGCCGGCATCGGCCCTCGAAGTCGAGCAGCTCCTTGCACCCTTCCGCGACGACTACGTCAGGTCCGTAGCCACGTCGGCCACCCATGATTCTCTGTCCGCAGTCGGCGCCGTACCTGCTCAGAGGACTCCACAGGAGCTGACCGAGCTGCGGGCGCAGGCGCATGAGCTGGCCGAGCACGAGCGGTTCGTGCAAGCGGCCGACGTGTTGGAGCGCGCCCTCCACGCAGTGTCCGATGCGGAGCCGCCCGCAGCAGAGATCGTCGCTCTGCGGATGGATATCGCCAACCTGTACGTGCTGGCTGGGGATTTCCGGCAGGCATGCGAGGCCTTCGAGGCACTGGCACGTGACCTGGACCAGTCAGCGGACGAGCCGGATCTTGCCGAAAAGTGCCGGCAACAAGCGATGGCCTGCCGGCTCGAGTTGGGCCAGTCGACCAGAGCCACGAGCCACCCTTGATCCGTTAGCTCGCTTCCCGTTGCCTCGCCGGCCGTAGACATCAGCCGTTCGTGCTCACCCGCCCACCTGGGGTGTGAAATCTGGACATCCCTGGGCCGCGATATCCATAGAGGACTGCTCGCGTCCGATGTGTCGTGATCGAGACAGCCGCCATGGTGGTAAGCCGCTAGCCTGCTGCCGTGACGACGGCAGACAGTCTCGTGAACGGCGGCACTGCCTCCTCGGGCAGCCGCGGCATCATCGACGGCTTCGAGGGTTACGTCACGCCGACGGCTGAGGAGTACAGCCGCGTCCTCGCCACCGGAATGGTGGTGCTCGACGCCAACGTGCTGCTGAACCTCTACCGCTACACCGCTGGTGCCCGCGACGACCTGCTCGCGGTGATGGAGAAGCTGTCTGACCGCCTCTGGGTGCCCCACCGTGTGCTGGTCGAGTTCTGGCGGAATCGCGACCGGGTACTGCGTGATCCTCGGGACACCGGCAAGACCGTTCGTGAGCTGGAAGAGCTGCGGGGCCGTGCGGCTCGCGCGTTCCAGACGTGGGTCAACCGAGTGTCGCTGCCCCCCGACCGTGCATCGGAGGTGCTCGGCCAGCTCAGCGCTGGTTTCGACGCAGTCATGCGATACGTAGACGACTTCAAGGACGCCACGGCGATGGACGCCGCCCGCGACACGAACACAGACGTCGTGCTTCGCTCACTCCGTTCGATCCTGCAGGGCAGGGTCGGGCATCCGTTGGACGAACAAGCATTGGCGGCCGCGCTCGTCGAGGCGCAACGGCGTCTCGACGAGAAGATTCCGCCGGGCTACATGGATCGCAAGAAGGAAGGCGCCGAGGGAGCAGGTGACTACCTCGTCTGGGAGCAGGTGCTCCGCGAGGCCGAGACGCGACGCTGCGACGTCCTGTTCGTAACCGGCGATGTCAAGGAGGACTGGTGGCGGGAGGAGGGGGGTGAGCGGCGCGGCCCTCGCATCGAACTCGTCGAGGAACTACGGCAGCGGGCCGGCACGCGACTGTTCATGGTTCGCCCACCACAACTGCTGAACTACGCCCGCGGTGCGCTCGCCGTCACGGTCCGGGACCGGTCCGTCGAGGATGCGGACAAGGTCGACGCCTTCCTCTCCGAGGCGGAGCCGGAACTCGCCAACGGCGGCTGGGATCCGGACGCCGTCACCTATCTGCTCGATCGCCTCGCCCGGGAGGCACCCCGGCAGGCCATCGTGCTCCTCAAAGCCGCGCAGCAGGGCGGGTACGTCAGCAGGAGTCAGGTCTACGAACTGACCCACTTCCCCCAGGAGCGCAGCCTGCGTGGGTTCACCCGACCCTTCAACCGCATCGTGCAGTTGATGCGCGAGGAAGGCGTCCTCCCAGAGGAGGCCGTCGACGTCTTCTGGGCGGTCTACAACGACGAGTCACCCAGCTTCGGAGTCGCTGCCGGCTTCCAGATCCACGACGACGTTCTGCCGCTCTTCCTTTCCCGAATGCGCGATCGCAGCCCAGGCGGGGAGGATGCCGACTGACGGGTAATGATCAACAAGGGGATGCCGCACTGGGTACTGCACCTCGCGTGTTTGGCTCTTGCCACGTCGTCACGACGCGCGGACCAGCTCCAATGCCTGAAGCGCGATCTGTACTGATGCCGGCCCAAGCTTCGGCGCCTGCTCGTCGCTGACGGGGTTTGGCGCAGCCAACCGAACCTCCATGATCACGTTTGAGTCCAGGACCTCGAGCCTGGTGTCGCCCGAGACCTCCTGGTAGCGGACGGCATCCGCCGCGATCTCGGAGCCGCCCTGGAAGGGTTGAGCCGTACTCGTCCGGGCGGCACGGTCGAAGCCGGTGCGGGCAGCGCCCGGGCTGTCGAACGTCTGCACGCGCACCAGGACAAACCCGCCCGCGTACCCGTCTCCGCCGAAGAATCCCTGGCTGCAGCGGAAGCCGGGGCCCCGGTCATCGTCCACGGGTGGAATCGGCATCACCTTGCGGAAGGCCGGGTTGGCGAGCGTGTAGTCGATGCGGTCGCAGAGGTCGGCCGGCACAGTGCGCATCGGGCTGGGTGACGGCCCGGCCGCCGGCTGCTCGCCGCCGGCACAGCCGCTGAGCAGCAGGACGGGCAGTATGGCGCTCGCAGCCGCGGTCAGCGCTGCTCGGGTAGGCAAGATCGTCACGGCAGGGGAGTGTGCCAGAATCGCCGGCCGCCGAAAAGAGGTAGGGGACTGCCGGGTCAATGCGATGACCTGCAGTGACCAGGGATTCCGGACCCTCTCGCCCCTGGCTGTCGGTCAGAGCCGGGTCGCGGCCAGCCGGACGCCGAGGCCGATGAGGGCGACGCCCGTCGCGGCGTCGATCGCCCGCCGCACCGTGGGACGGTTGAGGAGCCGCCGCAGCGCGGCCACCACGTTGGCCACGCCCAGAAACCACAGCAGGGCGACGGTGACGGCCACCACCGCGAGCACCACGGCGTCGACGACCGACGCGTCGGTTCCGAGGAACTGTGGCATCAGCGCGACGAAGAACACCGCCGCCTTCGGGTTGAGCACGTTGCACAGCAGCCCCTGGCGGAACGCCGCGAGCACGCTCGTCTGCTCCTGCCGGCCCTGGTCGGCGACGAGTCCGCCGCTGTCGCGGGCCGCCGCGAGCAGCGCCCGGATGCCCAGGTAGGCGAGGTAGCCGGCCCCGACGAGCTTGACCACGGTGAAGGCCGTCGCCGACGCCGCCAGCAGCGCCGCGACACCGGTCGCGGCGGCGACGGACCAGACGAAGACGCCGGCCGCGATTCCGGCCGCCGTCGCCATCCCGCGCGTACGGCCCGAAACCGCGGCCTGGCGTACGACGATGGCGAAGTCGGGGCCGGGGGACAGCGCGCCCAGCGCCATCACCCCGGCGAACGCGACGATCGTCGTGGCAGTCACGACTGGGCGTGGTGGGCGCGTAGTCCGCTCTTGGTGGCGGCAGTGAAGGCGGACCACGCGGCCGGTGCAAAGGTCAGCGCCGGGCCGTTCGGGTCCTTGGAGTCGCGGACGGCGACGATGCCGGGGAGGTTGGTCGCGACCTCGACGCAGTCGCCGCCGTTGTCGCCGCTGCGGGTGCTCTTGCGCCAGATGGTGCCGGTCAGGTCAGTCATGCCGCATCTCCCCGATGATTCTCTTGATCATGTCCTTCGATTCTGCCTCGCCGAGCGTGAGCACATCCAGCCCCCTCCAGACGCGTTCGTAGGCGGCCAGCTCATCGGGCTTGTCCAGGTAGAGCGCACCGGTCAGGGACTCGCTGTAGACGACCGACGGTTCCGGGGCGGCGCGGCCATTCTTGGTCGGCGGAAAGTCGAGGATGACGAAGGACCCGGCGACGGCACCCGGCTGCGGACCGGCCGCCAGCGGCAGCACTCGGACCGACACGTTCGGTAGGTCGGACAGCTTGACGAGTTGGTCGAGCTGAGCACCCATGACCGCCGAGCCACCAACGCCTCGCCGGAGCACCGCCTCTGACAGGACGGCCTCAAGCCGCGGAGCTGCCGGCAACCGTCGGACCAGCAGGGCCTGCCGCTGAAGTCGGACCTGCACCGCCCGCTCGCGTTCTTCGTCGCTCAAGCGCCCGCCGAGGCGGTAGAGGGCGTGGGCGTACTCCTTCGTCTGGAGGATTCCGGGGATCAGCGATTCGTCGTAGCGGCGGAGGTACGCGGCGGCGGATTCCAGGCCGACGTACAGCTCGAACCAGCTCGGTACCGCGTCCCCGTACGCATGCCACCAGCCCTTCGACTTCGTCTCCGCGGCCAGGCCGCGCATTGCCTCGGTCATCTCCGGCGACACCCCGTACAGGTCGCACATCGCCTTGACGTCGAGCACCCGGACGGGACCCATGCCGCACTCGATGCGCCAGATCTTCTGCCGGCTGTACTCCAAGGCCTCGGCGGCGGCGTCGAGGGTCACCCCCGCCTCGTTGCGGAACTGCCGTAGCAGCCGGCCGAGCTGCCGGCGCGGCACGGTCGATCCGAGTTCCTCGGCCATCCGCACACTCCCTGATTCCATGACGCAACAATGCGTGACCTGCTCGTGCAACACCTAATGCGTCCAGGAAAGAAAGTCAATGCATGTCCGGGAAATCGCGGTATCAAACGTTGCGCATCCACTGCGGACTGTCACAGGATGACCACAGCGCGGCGGTCGGACGATCCCCCCGACCGGCCGCCGCGCTTCCCGATCGCAGCGCCTGGCTCGGATCGTCGGCCGCTGGATCACCGTGTTGCCGATGATGGACCCGGGGGAGATGACCGTCTCCGAGGAGGACAAGCAGTTCCTCCGGCACCGCGTCTTCTGCGACCTGCGGCTACCGGGTGGCCGGCGCTGTGTGCTCCGCGACGGCCACGACGGCGAGTGCTCCCGCCGCCTGCGCCGCTGACACAACCGGACGGTCCGTCATCCCAACTGCCCGACCCGCCGAATGCAGTAGTGATCATCAAGCCGCTAACGTGCGCAGCACGGGAGGTGGTCGGTATGGCACGGTGGGACGCCTGGTTCGAGAACGGGCAGCTTGTCGTCCGGCGTCGGCGGTTGCTTCCCTGGCGGAAGGCGGACGTCAGGTCGATACCGCTGAGCTCGATCCTCAGCATCGGGTCGCTCACCGCGGCCGACCATGCGAAGCGGCGCGCGCAACTCAGCGTTCAGGACCCGTCGGCACCGCACCTGACCGAGGTGATCCCGGTCCGGTTCGCGCCCGAGCAGTGGGAGATCGCCGGCTGGTTCGTACGGGAACGCCAAGGGACACCGACGGAACCGCCGCCGCAAGCGGATGCCCCGCCCCGCCCGGCTTTCGACGTTCCAGCGCAGTCGCGGCGACGGGCGCAGCCGCCGGCCGCACTGCAAGCCCACCTGGCGGCCAAGCCGGCGGCGCCCGCCACCGCTGGTCCGACCCGGAAAGCGTCGTCGCAGACAGCGACTACGGCGTCGACAACCCCGGTGATGCGGGCCGGCGACGGCAAGCGGTCGGTGTGGCTGTGGCTGCAGAACGGGGAGATCCACGCCCTCTCTCATCCCGGTGGGCGACACCACGCCGCGCAAGCTGAGCCCCGCCGATGTCGCCCGGCTCCTGCTCGCTGACCCGGCCAGGGCGATGCCGGCGATCCGTGTGTTGACCGGTTTCGCCGACAGCCGGCAGGCACTGGCCCGCCTGCGAAGCTGGCGGTCGGCCGACCGGGCCGTGGTCAACCTGAACGCCTCCGACCTGGCTGGGCGGCGGGTCACCGAGGCCCTGCAGAAGCCGGGCCGGAGCAACCCGGACGGCACCGTACGGACCGTGTTCGGCGGCCTGCCGAGCCTGAACAAGCGCCGCCGGTGAGCCTGAGCCACGGAGACGCCGGGCGCGCATGGATTGCGCCGCCGGCGTCTCCGTCCCTCTTCATTTGGCGAGCGAGCCCAGGCTGAAGCCGTCGAGCAGGTTGATGAGGTCGTCGTCGCGGGTCACCTCGTAGCCATGCTCCCGCAGCTCCGCGACCAGTTCACCCTCGCGGTCGAGCGGAATCTCGAGGTACTCGCCGTTGTGCGTCGTGTACACGACTTTGCCGTACTGGTCCTGCAGGTCCTCCGGCAGCACGTCGAACGCCCGCGTCGTGACCATCGGGGGCCAGTTCCCGTCCACGACGGAACCCACCTCGGTGATGTCGAAGGGCTTGTCGTCGGGGTAGTCGTCCTCTTCGTAGCACTCGGGGCCGGCGGGGTTCCACAGGCGGGTCATCTGGACCTGTCGAGCCTCGCCCCACGTACGCGCGGTGGCGAGCGCCGTGATCTCCGCGCCCTCCTCGGTCGCGGTGTCAGCGTCGGCGAAGGCGAGGCAGTCGTGGTGGGTGGCGTGGCCGTAGACCAGGCGCCGGGTGGTCGGGTGGTGCGTCGTCATGGCGCACATCCTTCCTCAGGGGTATGACTTCCAAGATCGGCAGACGGCCGGGGGCGGATCCTCCGGTCGGGTGACCGTCAGGTCAGCTGTTCCTGGCCCCGTCACCTGGAGAAACGCCCATTCCGGCAGCGTCTCCGTATCCGCTAGCGTGCGGTCGTGACCACTGAGCGACCGCGTCCGGACGACGAACCGACGATGGGCAAGCCGGCTGCGCCTCGGCGTGAACCGAGCAGGTTCTCCGACTGGGGGCCCGACTACGGCCCCGAGATCATCGAGGGCTACGAGGAGCCTCCGTACGACGAGCCGGATCCCCGATAGGGACTCAACCGAGGTCGTGGTCCGCGGGGTCGGTGTTGAGGACCCAGGCGAGAGGCATGGTGGGCGCCCTACGCAGGTGCCGTCAGCGCGCAGGTCGACGCGCCTTGATGGCGTCGTTGCTGCCGTGGCACGTGCGTGAGCTTCCTGCCCCTCATCATGATCAAGAGATGTGAGCTAGTGAACACCGCCTCCGGTTCCCGTTGGGTCGTCGCGACGCCGTGGCAGTGTCTGCGTCCGTGATCATCACGACGGCAGGTGCGCGGTTCCTCGCGGCGTTCAACGACATCGAGAAGCACATCCGGGCGAGCCTGCGCGCGGACGTCAGCGTCGGGTTCGCGCAGTTGGCCCGGGAGTACGCCGACAAGAAGCGGCTGCCGAATCACCACAAGAGCGCCCTGGTGGCGTTTGCTTCGCTGCGGAACGCGATCAGCCACGGTACCTACTACGGCGGTCGGCCGATCGCGGAGCCGGTAGAGGCCGTCGTGCAGGAGATCGAGCGGCTCCGGCAGCAGATCCTCGAACCACCGCTGGCGCTGACCGTCCTCGGTTCCGGCAAGGTCTGCGTGGTGCAGCCGGACGACCCGATCAGCGTCGCACTGGACCATGTCCGGACTTTTGGATACTCGCAACTGCCGGTGTACGACGGCGACGGCTATCGCGGCGTCCTGACCACCAACGCCATCGCTCGATGGCTCGCCGACCAGTTGACCAGGAACACCGGCATCGCGGAGGAAGAGCCGGTCTCGCAGGTGCTCGCGTTCGCCGAGCCGGGGGAGGACGCGATTCTGGTTCCCAGGACGATCACGGTGGTGGACGCGATCGACAAGCTCAGCCGAGGCAGGCAGGCCGGGCAGTTGACCGCGGCGCTCATCATCACCCAGAACGGGAACAGCACGGAGAAGCCGCTGCGTCTGGTCGCTCCGTACGACCTTCCGCTACTGACCGCGTCCCTCGCCATCACCTGATTCCCCGGCTGTGCCGCCGCTGGCCCCGGCGCATCGGCTGGAGCCAGCGGTCGACTGCGGCGAGAGAGCCGAGGGTCAGCCGGCGAGCGGGTTGAAGCTGCGGCCGTCGAGCACGTTGATGAGCTCGTCGTCGCGGGTGACCTCGTAGCCGTGCTCGCGCAGCTCCGCCACCAGCTCGCTCTCGTGGTCGATCGGGATCTCGAGATAGTCACCGTTGTGCGCGGTGAAGTGGCGCTTGCCGAACCGGTCCTGGAGGTCCTCGGGGAGCAGCTCGAACGCGCGCTCGGTGACCATCCGGGGCCAGTCGCCCTCCATGACCGAACCGACGTCGTTGATCTTGAAGGGTCGGTCGTCGGGGTACCCGTCCTCCGGCTCGTAGCACTCCGGGCCGGCGGGGTTCCACAGGTGGGTCATCTGGACCTGGCGGGCTTCTCCCCAGGTGCGGGCGGCGGCGAGAGCCTTGATCTCCTCGGCCTCCTCGGCGGCGGTGTCCGCGTCGGCGAAGGCCAGGCAGTCGTGCAGCTGGGCGTGGCCGTAGACCAGGCGGCGGATGGTCGGGTGGTGCGTCGTCATGGCCGACATGGTGCCGCGCAGGTACGACATCCAAGATCAGGTGATGATGTGGCGACCGTGAGCGGAATTGCTGATCCCATCGGCCGGACGGCTTGAAGATGATCACAAAGGGGTGACGCTCGCCTGCGGTCCGGCAAACGATCTTGTCCGGTCGGACCAGCCACTCGCGGTGCCTCCGCTCCTAGCCTGGTCCGCACAAAGCCCGGCGAGCACCTGCCCAGGTCAGGCGTAGGCAAGTGGCGGTGCTGCCACGACGCGGGGCCGCCGCCGGAACCGCGGGTGACGGGGGTCAGTGTGGGTGCTGGAGCCGAGCGCAAGCTCATCAAGGTCGTGCAACAGGCGCTGTCGGGCGGGCCGATGTCCCAGGAGGCACTGCTCGCGGCGCTCCGGCAGGCGGGTGTGCGTACAGACAGCACGGATCTCTACATCGCCTGCGCGACACACGGTCTCGCCGATCTGCAAGGCGACAGCTGGGTGCCGCGAGGCTGGGCCATCCCGGTGACCGAGACGGCACCAGCGCCGCCTCGTCGACGCACGCCGGAACCGCCGGCCGCCCGGCGGGCAGCCGCCGAGGTACGTCAGCTCGCCTCGTCGATTGGCATCCCTATGGACGAGTCGACCCCGCCGGTCGGGCCGGTGCCTGCTGCCTGGCCGCGGATCGCCGAACAGGCCGCCCGGGCGCTGCAGGAGGAACTCCGAGCTGTCACCGACAAGCGCACCCTGCAGGACGTACCCGTCAGCGGTGGCTTCGTGATCGCGGAAACGACGTCCCGGAAGCTGATGCGGTTCGAGGCTGAGGGCGATCTCGGGGTGTCCGAGGGGGCCCAGGCGACGCTGGTCGTCGACGGCACGCCGATCGACGTCGAGGTGGTGTCGGTCTTCGGCAACGTGGTGACGTTGTCGGTTCCGCCGGGGGCGACCGTGCCGGAAGAGGCCGTGCTGCGCTGCGACCTGTCCTGGCTGCTCTCTTCGCAGAGCAAGCGCCTGCGTGAGCTGGTCAACGGTGGGCCGGGTTTCAACGCCGAGGCCGCCGCGGCCCTGTTGGCCACCGGCGGGGCCGGCGCGCCACAGGAGCTGCCGGCCGTCGCGGCCGAAGACCTCAACCACGGCCAGCGGTACGCCGTCCAGCTCGCGCTCACCCCCGGTGTCACCTGGCTGTGGGGCCCACCGGGAACCGGGAAGACCACCACCATCGGCACCCTCGTGGCGGAACTCTGCGTACGCGGACTGCGCGTGCTGCTCACCGCCCCCACCAACGCTGCCGTCGACGTCGCCGTCAACGCGGTCCTGAAGCAGATACCCGAGCTCGCCGGTGGTGGGCTGGTCCGGCTCGGTCAGCCCGCTGACACCTCCCTCATCGGGCGCGCCGACGGGCACGTCCTGATCGACGAGATCGCCGCGAAGCGCGGCGAGGCCCTTGCGCAGCTGCGGGTACGCGAGGGACAACGGACCCGCAGCCTGCGGGAGCGGCTCAAACTCCTGGAACGGCGGCATGCGAGCCTCACCGACGAGGAGCAGGAGCAGCGGCTGACCTTGGAGCGAGACCTGGCCGACTCCAGCGCCTTGGTCCGGGAACTCGACGAATCCCTGCAGTACGTACGCCGACAGGTGTGCCGCGAGGCGGAGGTGGTCGCCGCGACGTCGCACCAGGTGGTGCTCAGGACGCTGCGCGAACTCACCTTCGACGTGGTGATCCTCGACGAAGCGAGCATGACCACGACGGCGCTGGCGCTGTTGGTCGCGGGCGCGGGCAGCGGCCACACCATCGTCGCGGGTGACTTCCGGCAGCTGCCGCCGGTCGTCGTCGCCGACACCCCGTCCGTTCAGGAGTGGCTGCTGAACAGTCCGTTCGAGAAGGCCGCTGTGGATGTCGCGGTGGGCCGCGGCGCGGCACCGGGTCGGCTCGCGGCGCTCACCGAGCAGTACCGCATGCGTCGCGACATCAACCACGTGGTGAGCGAGGCGTTCTATCCGGAGAGCCCGCTCGTCACCGCCCGACAGGTCTCCATCAGAGCGCGAAACAGCAGGGCGGACTGGGCCGACGGAGAACTCGTCCTGCTCGATACCTCTCGGCTGGGCGCGCGGACCGCACGGAAGCAGGGCGTGTCCTCGCGGTACAACCTGATGCACGCGCAGCTCGTTGCCGGGCTCCTCTCCGAATCGGGCGGCGACGTCTCCAGCCTCGGCGTCATCTCGCCCTTCGCGGCGCAGGCCCGGCTGCTGGAGTCGCTGCTTCCAGAATCGGAGCTGGAGAGCTGGGCTGCCTCGACCGTGCATCGGTTCCAGGGTGGTGAGCGGGACATCGTCGTCTACGACACCGTCGACAGCGGAATCGGTGTACGCCCGCTGCACCGCTGGTTCACCGAGGGCGAGTCCGGCGGTAACGGTGCCCGGCTGCTCAACGTCGCGGCCAGCCGTGCCCGCGACCACCTTGTGGTTGTCGCCGCCCTGGACCAGCTGCACCGGCACCGCACCGCCAGGGACGCCGTGTGGCGGTTCTTCGCGAAGCTGCTCGAACGGGGCCGGATCGTTCCGTGGGAGGAGGGGCTCGACCACGCGCCGGTAACCCGCCAGGTGAGCGGCGACATCACCGGGCTGCTCCGGGACGACCTGGCGGGTGCAGGTTCGGTCGAGATGTGGCTGCCCCGGGCGCCGCTCGTCGGGCTGCGGCCGCTGATCCCGTCGCTGAAGCTGGTCGCCGAGCAGGACGTCGACACCGAGCCGGTGACGGTCTGGGTGGAGCCGGACCCGGACGGCTACCTCTCGGCGGAGGCGATGGAAGCCAAGCGCGGTGGCGTGAACATGCGTCCGTGCGTACCGATCCTGGAATCCAGCGCGGTCATCGACGACGTGGTGTGGACCTCGACCGGCTCACTGCTCGGCCCCGATCCCGGCGTGGTGCTGCGGACCCGGCACGCCGCCTTCGCCGACGCGGTACGCCGGGCGCAACGGCGACGGCCCGGCATCGCACCCGGCAGCGGGCAGCTGGGCGATGACTGCGGTCGCTGCTCCCGTACCTTGGTCCGGTTCGAGGTGGGCCGGCGTGGTCTGCCGACCGTCGGTTATGGCTGCCTGCACTGCGACAGCACAAAGAACAGGCAGAGCCGCAATGTGTCGGAGCGGCAGCTGAGCTGGGGGCGTCCCTGATGCCTCGCGGAGCCGACGGGGAGGGAGGAGCCGGTTGCGTCCGCCGGCGCGCAATCCATCGGCCGGATCCGCCGCCGGCCGGTCGCGATCGGCGCCGAGGAGGCGGAGGCAGAGCCCCTGACGACCGGCACATAGCGCCGCGCCGAGCCGGCTGAGGACGGCATACGCTCACGCGGCGAGCACGAACTGGTGCTTCGCGTTCACGGCTGCGAGATGCAGCAGCCGGTTGCCGAGGGCGATACCCCGAGCCGACAACAGCTTGTCCGCGTCCGCGTCGAGCGCGACCGCCCTGCCGCCCATGCTGGTCGACCGGACCGGTGCCGCGGTGAGCCGCTGCACGAACGCACGCGCTCGGCGCCCGGGAGTGGGCTGCGGCGGCGCCAGGCGCGCGTCCAGGGCCACCGCCGACAGTAGGGCTTCCCACTGCTCGACCAGCGTCTGCGGGTCGTCGAAGACCTCCAGCAGCACCGGGTGACCGGCCGCACCGATGAGCACGCCACGCTGCCCGTACAGCGGACGGGTCGTGCTGAGGATCGCCGCCAACTCCGCCGCCTGGCGGTTCTGCAGGTCCACGAGGGACGAGGTTGGCGAGTTGCCCAGATCGCGCTCGTAGCGACTCACCCGCCGCCACACGTCGCTCTGGTCGACCTCCGTCCCGCGGCCGGGGGTCTCCGCGCGCAGGCCGTGCAACGCACCGCGTACGGCCAGCGGCGCGCGGTGTCGGGCCAGGCGTTGGATCTTGCCGCCCGCCCAGCGGTTCTGTTCGACGCAGGCGACATGGACGTCCCGCTGTCCCTGGGCGTCGACCAGCACGCTGCGCGTCACCACCCGGTGCTGCCATCCACCGTCGAGCAGCGCGCCTTCCAGCAGCAGCAGGGGAGTGCCGCCCGGGTTGCTGACCCGCAACGTCCCGACCACCGGGGTCGGCAGTTCGTCGATCCGGGCGTCCGCCGGCAGGGAGGTGCGGCAGGCGGCCGGTGCGATCGGGGCGTCCGTCCACACCGGGAAGACGGTGAGCGGTCCGGCCTGGGTAGGGGCGCCAGGTGCAGGGCGGGGAGAGCAGTCATCGAAGCCTCCTGTTGGTACTTATCTCGTTCGGCGCGGTAAAGCTAACAGGAGTTTTCGTGGTAGGCAAGATAAGGTGGTGGCGTGAAGACCGACGCTCAATCCGCATGGCGCGACAGCCAGGGCCGCCGGCTCGTCGACTACCCTCGTCCGTCGCTCGCGGTGGACGTCGCGCTGATGACGGTGACACCGCACACCGGCCAGCTCGCGGCCCTGCTGGTACGGCGGGACGAGCCCCTGGCCGGCAGCCGATGGGCGCTGCCCGGCACCTTCGTGCACGAACGGGAGCGGCTGGCCCAGACCGTGCTACGGCTGCTGCACGACAAGTGCGGCATCTCCGGGCTCGCCCCTCGACAGCTGCACGTCTTCGACGACCCCGACCGGGACCCCCGGGGGTGGGTCATCTCGGTCGCGCACGCCGACACCGTTCCGTACGACCGGATCAGTCGGCAGGTCGAGGAGCGGCCCGATCTCCACCTCGCGCCCGTGGCCCCGCCGGACGGCCACCGCCCGCCACTGCCCGAGGGCCAGGCCACGCTGCCCGCCGACCATGAGGTGATCCTCGCCCGGGCCGTAAACGACCTGCGGGCCCGCTACCGCGACGCGGCCGATCCGGACCGGCTGCTGAACGAGCACTTCACCATCCGCCAACTGCAGCAGATCCACGACGCCGTCGACGGCCGGGCCAGCCACAAGGACGCCTTCCGTCGATTCGTCGACGACAAGATCGAGGGCACCGAACACGTCGACCGGAGTGGGCCGGGACGACCGGCTCAGCTCTTCCGCCGCCGAGCCACCGATGTCGTCGTCCCGGCCGCGACCCGGGCCGGGGACACGGCGTACACGGCTGACGACCTCCTGGCTGCCGTCGCCGAGTACGCCCGCACCGTCGGCCGGGTCACCATTCAGGGCTACGCCTCGTGGGCTCGGTCCACCGGTCGTCCCAGCGAAGCGCTGATCCGCCGACGGCTCTCCGCCGAGCTGGGGGGCTGGTCCGGCATCGTCCGGGCGGCGACCGCTGAGCGGTCGTGACCGCTGGGCACCTCGCCGTCACCGGGGACCGGCCACCGGTCGTCCGCCAGATCGTCGGGTCACCGGCGTAGACCATCCCTCGAGTCGCTACGGGTGGATGGACGGCGGCGGTGAGTCGGCGAGTTCCGCGACCACCTCGGCGTGGCAGCGCTCCGGCACGCACCAGCAGTCGAGCCGGCGTCCGCGCAGGTCGGGGAGGAGGGCGAGGAGGTCGGGGCGGCCGAGCAGGTACGCCCGGTACTTCTCGATGACCTCCCGGCGGGGTCTGCGCTGGCACGTGTGGGTCATGGCCCAACTGCGCCAGTCGAACGCGTTGCTGTGACCGGTGCCGGCTCGCAAGATCCTGTCACATCGACATGCTCCGCCGACCCAGGAAGGGGCCTCCTTGCGTCCTTTACCCAACCGTAGGTCGGGGCTGATCGCGCTCGGCGTGGTCACCGCCCTGACGCTGGCCGGCACGCCGGCCACGGGTGCCGCGCCGACCGGCCCGGCCGGCCCGGTGCCGCCCTCCGGCACCGCCGTCCCGCCGCCGTCACACGGCGGTACGCGCACCGTCACCCTGATCACCGGTGACAAGGTCACCGTCGCCGCGACCGGCGGTCGCGCCGTCCACTCCGTCACGGGTGCGAACGGGACCAGCGCCAGCTTCCACCGCGTGGTCATGGACGGCTCGACGTACGTCTACCCCGATGCCGCCCTGCCCTACGTCACGGCCGGAGTGCTGGACCAGCGCCTGTTCAACGTGACCCGGCTCCTCGCCGACGGCTACGACGACACGCGCGTCGACCGGTTGCCGCTGATCGTCCAGTACACCGACGCCGCCGCCCGCTCCCGCAGCACCGCGACGCTGACCGGCTCGACCCTCGTACGTCGGCTGGAGAGCGTGCGGGGCGCGGCCGTCACCCAGGATCGCGACCAGGCCCCGGCGTTCTGGTCGGCGCTGACCGCGACACCTGCCGGCACAGTGGCCCGGCGCTCCGGCACCCCGACCTTCGCCGGCGGCATCGCCAGGATCTGGCTCGACGGAAAGGTGACCGCCACCCTGGCGGACTCGACGGCGCAGATCGGCGCACCGGAGGTCTGGGCGCGGGGGAACACCGCCACCGGGGTGAAGGTCGCGGTCCTGGACAGCGGCGTGGACCCCGGCCACCCCGATCTCGCCGGGCAGATCGACGCCACCACCAGTTTCGTGCCCTGGGAGGAGTACGTCGACGACTACAACGGCCACGGTACGCACGTCGCCTCGACGATCGCCGGCACCGGTGCCGCCTCGGACGGCAAGGAGCGGGGCGTGGCCCCCGGCGCCCGGCTGCACATCGGCAAGGTGCTCGACTCGGAAGGTCGCGGACAGGAGTCCTTCATCCTCGCCGGCATGGAGTGGGCCGCCCGCCAGGAGAAGGCCAGAATCATCAACATGAGCCTGGGCGGCGCCGGCACCGACGGCACCGACCCGATGAGCATGGCGGTCAACACGCTCAGCGCCGAAACCGGCGCCTTGTTCGTCGTGGCCGCCGGCAACAGCGGCCCGCGCACCGTCGGCACGCCCGGCACCGCGGACGCCGCCCTGACGGTCGGCGCGGTCGACGGCAACGACGCGCTCGCCGACTTCTCCAGCCAGGGCCCGCGAACCGACGGCGGGTTGAAACCGGAGATCACCGCGCCCGGTGTCGACATCCTCGCCGCCCGCTCGCAACTCGGCCGGGGCGGCTCGGGCCACTACCGGTTGATGAGCGGCACATCGATGGCGACCCCGCACGTGGCCGGCGCCGCCGCTCTGCTGGCCGCCGCGCATCCCGACTGGACCGGCCAGCGGCTCAAGGAGGCACTGGTCAGCAGCGTCAAGGCCACCAAGGAGTACACCCCCTACCAGGCGGGTGCCGGACGGCTCGACGTCGCCGCGGCGGTGGACGCGACGGTCTTCGCCACCGTCAGCGCGTACTCCGGCTTCCAGTACTGGCCGCACGAGCCGGGCAAGATCGACACCAAGCAGGTGACGTACACCAACGTCGGGGACGCCCCGGTGGAGCTGGCTCTGGCGGTCGACGTCGCCGGTGCCCCGGCCGGGCTCTTCACCCTCTCCGCCGACCGGGTGACCGTGCCCGCGAACGGCACCGCCACGGTGACGCTCACCGCCCAGATGGACCGGCTCGCGGCCGACCAGGAGTTCAGCGGCATGATCACCGCCACCGACGCGGCAGGTGTGGTCCGCGCCCGGACGCTGATCGGCGCCGGCAAGGAAGGCCAGCGGCAGAACCTGACGATCGTCGCCAAGGACCGCTCCGGTCGGCCCGCCTCCGGCAGGGTCCTCATCACCGCACGGGAGCTCTTCACCGCGATCCACCTCGACGAGGCCGGCACCGCCACCCTACGGCTGCCCCCCGGCAGCTACAGCGGCTGGCTCGACGCCGACGTCCAGGGTGCCAACGGTCCGCGCTCACTCGGCATGGCGCTGCTCAGCTTCACCGACGTCGAGTTGGACCGGGACCGCACCGTCACCCTGGACGCCCGGCAGGCCCGGCAGATCAAGGCGCACGTGCCGCGGCAGGGCAGCCCCGTCGGGATGCGGTTGGACGTCCACCGGTCGTACGGCGACAGCCTCGTGGAGAGCTCGACGCTCCCGAACGAGTCGTACGACAGCCTGTGGGCGCTGCCGACCGGCACCAAGGTCACCGACGGCGAGTTCGAGTTCGGGGCCCGCTTCCGGCTGGAACAGCCGGCACTGACCGTGGGCACCGGCTCGGAGACCTATCACGACCTGCTGGTCAAGCGCGGTGCCGCGCCGCTGCCGAAGGGCACCCGCAAGCTGACGGCGGTCTACGCCGGCGACGGTTCGACCGGAGTACTGGCTCGGCACGACGTGCGCGGCAAGGCCGTGGTCGTCCGCCGCAGCGACACCATCGAGATCCGCCAGCAGGCCGAGGCCGCAGCCGCGGCGGGCGCGCTGCTGCTCCTGGTCGCCGGCGACGGGATCGGTCGGCTGCAGCCGTGGGACGAGACACCGTGGACCCCGGAGAGCCCGGCCCCGCTGACGGTGGCGACCCTCAACGCCGACCAGGGCGCCTCGCTGATCGAGGCGCGCGACCGGGGCCGGGTCGAGCTGACGGTCGACTCGAACCCCACCACCGAGTACCTCTACGACGTGGTGCGGCACTGGAAGGGTGCGGTCCCCACCGACCCGACCTGGCGCGTGGACCAGCGCGACCTGGCCCGGGTGGATGTCTCCTTCCGCAACCACCGGCCCGGCAAGGCGAGGGAGTTCCGCGCCGACGTCTGGCACGGCTGGATCGTCGGGAACGAGCTCACGGCACCCGCACAGGGCGAGCGGACCGACTGGGTCACCGCCGGCGTCGACTGGTACGAAAGCGCCGGCATCAACGGCGAGACCGGGCAGGCCTCGATCACCGTCCTTCGCTACCCGGCCCGGCAGACCAGCCGGGTGAGCTGGTTCGGTCCGATCCACCGGCCCCGGATGGGACCCCTCGACGGTCTGCCGGTGCGGTACCTCGACGCGGTCTACATCCCCGTGCCCGGCTGGGGCGACTCGGGCTCCGGCCACGTCGGGGACGCCTACGGCAACTGGGACGTCCGTAACCGGGCGACGCTCTACCAGGGCGAGCGGGAGCTGCGCTGGGGGAACGCCGAGTTCCTGCCGGTCAGCGGGCTTTCCGCCGAGCGGCTGCCGTACCGGCTGGTCGTCGACAACGACCGGGCCGACTGGGCGAACCCGTACTCGCGACGGACGCTGACCGAGTGGAGCTTCACCTCCGCGGCCACGGGCGCCGAGTCCGCCGAGACGCTGCCGCTGATCCAGCTCGACTACGGGGTGGAGACCGACGTGGCGGGCCGGGCGGCCCGGAACGGCAGGCTGACGGTCACGGCCTCGCACCTGCCCGGTGTGACGGCCGGGATCCGCGCGGTCACCGTCGAGGTGTCGTACGACGACGGGGCGACCTGGCAGCGCACCGCGCTGACCCGGGACGGGGACGGCTGGCGGACGAGCCTCAAGGCGCCGAAGTTCGCGTCCTTCGTCACGCTGCGCACCACCGCCGGGGACAGCGCCGGCAACACCGTGTCGCAGACGATCACCCGGGCCTTCGGCCTGCGCTGAGCGTCACCCGGCACAACGATCCGGAGGCGGGGCCGCGTCCAGCGGCCCCGCCTACCTGCCTACGCGTAGGAAACCGGCGCCGGGGGTACGGGAATCGGATGCCGGACGTAGGGGACCTGATCGGAGACCGCTACCGCCTGGCCGATCGGATCGCTGCCGGCGGCATGGGCGAGGTGTGGCGAGCTGTCGACGAGACGCTCAACCGGACCGTGGCCGTCAAGATGCTGCACACGCGGTTCATCGAGGAGGCCAGCGCCGGTGAGCGTTTCCGGCGCGAGGCGCGGGCCATGGCCGCGCTGCGGCATCCGAATGTCGCGGAGGTCTACGACTACGGCGAAGCGCCCCTGCCCGGCGCGTCCGGGCTCGCCTACATCGTGATGGCGTACGTGCAGGGCCAGCCGTTGTCGGAGCGCGTCGCCGAGCTCGGTCGGCTGGGCACCGCCGAGACGCTGTCGATCGTGGCGCAGACCGCCCGCGCCCTGCAGGCCGCCCACGACGTCGGCGTGGTCCACCGGGACGTGAAGCCGGGCAACCTGATCATCGAGCCGGATGGCCACGTCGTTCTCGTCGACTTCGGTATCGCGGTCTCCCCGGAAGCGACGAGTCTGACGGCGGCGAACCAGGTTGTGGGCACCGCCCTCTACATGGCGCCGGAGCAACTGTCCCGGAATGCGATCACTCCAGCCGCCGACATCTATGCCCTGGGGGCGGTGGCCTATCACTGCCTCGCCGGCCATCCACCGTTCGAGGGCGAGAACGCGGTCGCCGTGGCCCTGCGCCGCCTCGACGAGGAGCCGCCCTCGCTGCCCGACCATGTCCCGGGGCCCGTGCGTGACCTCGTCGCCACCGCGATGGCCAAGGACCCCGATCATCGATTCCCGACCGCCGCAGCCATGGCCGCCACCGCAGAGGCAGTCTCCGGCTCGTCCGCCTCGCCGACGGCCCCCGCGCTCGCGGCGGTGGCCCCGGCCGCGCCGGAAGCCGCCCGTCCCGCGACTCCCGGGTCACCGGAAGCGGCACGCCGGCCTGGCCGAGGCGCCTGGCGTGGGATCGGCGCCGTCGTGCTCGTCCTGCTGGCCACCGCGGCGGCAGCCGTGGTGTTCGCTGATCGCACCGGATGGTCTCCCGGTCGGTCCGGTGTGCCAACGCCCTCCGTGGTCACGTCTCGGCCGGATTCCGTCGGGGGTGACCCTGTCAACGCTCCCAGCGCGGCGCGAAGCGCCCGGCCCGATCCGGACCGCACCACGCCCGCTGCCCGCGCCTCCGAACCCGCCTCGGGACCGTCGAGCAACCGACCTGGTGCAACACCGTCGGCCACGGCCCGCACCTCAGCGGCGCCGGCCGTGACGACGGTCGATCCGACGCCGGAGCCGACCGGTGGCCCAGGGAGTGGGTCGCCGTCCCTGTCGCCGCCCCCACCTACTCCCTGAACGGGCCGCTGGGGTCTGGCGACAAGGCGTTCAGGTGAGCCGGGCCGATTCGTGGAGATGGTCGAAGATGAGCTGGTCGACCGGGGAGACGCGGTCGCGGTCGCGGTAGGTGAGCCAGGCGATCTCTTCGATCTCGTTGTCCGGCTGGAGGGCGCCTCGGTAGTCGGCCGTGTAACAGGTCATCCGCACGATGGTGCCGTCCGGGTGCCCGTGGGCCTGAGCATGGAAGGTCCCGAGGTGTTCGGCGCTGTCGGCGACGATGCCGACGGCCAGTTCCTCGCGGATCTCGCGGGTGAGCGTGTCGAGGTCGCTCTCGCCGGGTTCGCGCTTTCCGCCCGGGAGGTAGTAGACGTCCTTGCCCCGGGAGCGGGAGCTGAGGATCGCGCCGTTCTCCAACCGGATCCAGGCGACCTTGTCGATGACGGTCATCGCGAACCACCTGTCGGATCGGAGCCGTGGCCGTGGACCTGGCGGCGCGTCGTCATGCCGCAATCTTGCCCGCCGGGCGTACGACACTCAAGATCGGCATACGTCGGCCCGCCGGTCGGGTGCCCGTTAGGCTGGCCGGGCCCGGCCTCACCACCTGGAGATGTGCCCCTCCCAACTGGCCTGATCACTCACCCGTACAGGAGACACCGACGATGGCGAAGGCCTACTGGATCAACACGTTCCGGTCCATCACCGACCAGGAGAAGCTCGCCGCGTACGTCGAGCTGGCCGGGCCGGCGATGCGCGCGGCGGGGGGTCGGTTCCTGGCGCGTGGCCTGCCGGCTCACGCGTTCGAGTCCGGGATCGTGGAGCGCACGACGCTGATCGAGTTCGACAGCGTGGAGGCCGCGGTCGCCGCGTACCGCAGTCCCGCCTACCAGGAGGCGCTGCGGGCGCTCGACGACGGCGCCGAACGCGACCTGCGCATCATCGAGGCGACGCCCGAGCCGCCGGCGTGACCCGCCGCTGACCCTGAACCGCCGTGGCGGCGGACGACGGAGGGAGCATCCCCGGACGGGATGCTCCCTCCGACTGCTCGCCTACCCGGTGAACCTGAAGTAGGCGCGGTACTGGAATCCGGTGTCGAGGGTCAGCACGAACTCGCGGCAGGTGCCGGCCCAGGCGGGGTCGGTCTTCCACGGGTAGAGGTACCGGCCGTTGGCGGTGGCGGACAGCCCCGAGCCGCCGGGGGTCTGCGCGGCGACCGGTGCGGGCCGGGGGGTGATACCGCCGTCCGGGTTGACGGTCTGCAGCGTGTCGCAGTCCACCAGGCGGGAGTACGGCGAGTTGCTGGCGAGGACGTCCAGGCCCCGGTTGGTGCCGAGGTCGAACCTCATCGGCACCGCGTCCCCGGCGTCGACGGTGTTCAGGGCGGGTTGTGCGGCCCGACCGGTGAAGTCGCCGCGGCAGCTGGGGTGGGTGTCGAAGGCCTCGGTGTTGTCGTCGCGGTTGGTGGTGCCCTGCACGGCGCTGTAGCCGAGGCCCCGGCGGGCGAAGGAGGCCCACAGCGTGCAGGCGTTGGCGCCGCCGGTCAGGGCCGCGTCGGCGGCGATGATGGCGTTGCGGCCGGTGACGAAGCCCGGCCCGCAGCCCTGGAACTTCAACCCGTCCATGACCAGTTGCATGGCGAGGTTGTTACCGCCGGTGTTCCAGGAGTCGTAGATGTTGGGGTTGTACCCGTGCCGGTCGATGAGGTCCCACGTCATGTCCCAGAGCACGGCCGCCCAGCCGTGACCCACGCCGTGCGGCGTGGCCAGGGACGTGCCGTTGAGCCAGCCGCCGGTCTTGATGCTGTCGTAGGTGAACGGCTGGGTCTCCATGTTGCGGGAGTACGGCCGCGGCCGGATTCCGTTGCCGCTCCGGTCGTCCTGGAACAGCACGTACGGGCCCATGCCGCGCCGGCCGTCCGCGGTGTCGAACCGCGGGTCCATCAGCATGGTGACGGCGAACCAGTCGCTCCAGCCCTCGCCCATCCGCTCGTCGCCGGTGAGGCAGTTGATCGTCGGCCCGCCGGTGAGCCGGTTGGAGATGCCGTGCGCGTACTCGTGGATGACGACCCCCGCGTCGAGGTCGCCGTCCCGGATGCCGGGGTGGTTCGGGTGCTTCCGGATGCTCCCCGCAGCCGTCCCGTCGGCGACGGCGGCCTTGATGGTGGCCCCGTCGGCCTGGGTGACGGAGACCGCCGGGATGGTGACCGGTGCGCCGGTCATCGACCCGGTCAGGACCGGCGCGGTGCCGGTCGCGTTGTGCGCGATGACCACGGCGTCGGCACCGAGGGACTCGGCGACCTGGGCGCGGAGGAGGTAGCTGCAGGCGGCGGTGCCCCCGTCGAGCACCGCGATCCAGTCGCCGGCGGGCCGGTTCTCGGGGTACGCGTCGGTGGTGCAGCCGGTGCCGCCGTACACGAACTGGCCGGAGCGCCCGGCGACCGTGGGCGCCGGGGTGAACCGCGACCACGACGCGTCGAACGAGCCGACCCCGTCCACGACGACCTGGTTCTGGGCGCCGAACTGGTTGCCGGGCCACAGGTACATCTGCATCCGGGGAGTGAGGTCACCGTCGACGGCCGGGGTGGAGAAGTTCGCGTTGTTCGTGCCGCCGCCGTCGGCCGCCTCGGCGCGTACGTAGTCCCCGGCCACGCCACCGCGGCCGTAGTTGTTCGCCTGGAAGTTGCCCGACGCCTCGTCGAAGCCGTACCGGTGGGTGACGTCGTGGACGATGTTGTTCCAGTAGAAGAGGTTCGCGGTTGCGGCGTCCCGGTAGTTCTGCGCGTGCTCGCCGAGGTCGAGCGGGAAGTCGAAGGTCAGCCCGGCTCCGCCGTCCGGGCTGCTACCCAGGTCCGCCGCGTTGTTGTTGTCCTGGTCCTGGTAGGCGTGCACGTTGACGCCCTGCGTCGTGGTGAACTCCGCACCGGGCGCCCCGTCGGTGTCGTGCCAGCCGTGCGGGGACGCCGTGCCGTCCGCCGGGTTCGTCACCAGCGTGCGCGGCCCGTCGTTCGGACTCTCCGCCGGCAGGCCGAACACCTGGTAGCTCGACCCGTCCTGCACCGGGTCGAGGGAGCCGGCCGCGGCGGCGACCTGCGAGCGGCCCGCGACGTGCTGGCCCAGCGTGCTCGACAGCTCGGACACCTCGTCGTGGGCCGTCCAGTCCTCCACGGCGAGCAGCGCGCCGCTCTGCGCGTCGATCGTCGCGTTCCACAGGTGGGAGTCCGTGGAATCGTCGATCACCACCTGCCACGCCAGGCGCAGCCCGTCGTCGCCGGGCTGCCACCCCAGCTTCGCCGGAATCGGCTGGTCGGAGACGCCGCTGCCGGACACGACCGTCCGCTTCGCCGGACCGGGGGCACGTTTGAGCACCTTGGGGCTGCGCGGAGCGGGGAGTTTCAGCGCCTTCGCCGCCGCCCGCACGGCCTTGACGGCGTCCACCGACTCTGCGGTCGACGTGCCGGCGGACAGTTCGGACACCAACGTGTCGCCCACGAAGACGACGCTGCCGTCCCGGGCGACGTTGACGGTGGCGGTGGCGCCGAACACCTCCAACTGCCGGTACCGCTGCGCCAGGTTCACGTGCGTCACACCGTTGTGCCGGCTGGTGTAGCTGGAGGCGACCGCGAGGTCGCCCAGGTCGGCGGCGTCGACGCCGTGCCGACCGGCGTTGGCCCGCAGGTACGTCATGGCGATGGTGTCCGGCCCGCCCTCGTTCGGGCCGGTGAGGAAGATGGGGTTCGGCTTCGCGGCCTGGCCCTCCTCCGGGGCCGCCCAACCCGGCGTGGCCGCCAACGTCAGCGACACGACGAGACTGCTGGTGAACACCAATCGGAGGTCGCGCCGAGCGCGTGAGACGGGGGGAGATGAAGCCACCGCTGCTCCCTTCGCTGTTCCGACACGGCGCCTCCTGGCGCCGAGCCACCACCACCGGAACAGCCCGTGCCGGCGTACGCCCCAGCGCGGTGTTGCCGACCGACGCTACGGACCGGGCGACCCCCCGTCATCCAGCACGTGTTTAAATATCTCGATAGATTCTCCGACACGTGTCAGTCGACCTCGCCGCCGGCGTGACGCGACCTCACCGAGGGTCGATGAGGCACATCCCGCCGGGGCTGGGCCGGTCCATCGTCGCCAGCGCGTCGGGCACCTCGGCGAGGCCGATGGTGCGGGTGATCAGGTCGGCGGGGCGCAGGACACCCGCGGTGACCAGCCGGAGCAGCTCCGGGTAGGCGTGCGCGGCCATGCCGTGGCTGCCCAGCAGCTCCAGCTCGTACGCGATCACCAGCTCCATCGGCAGGGCCGGGCGGCCCTGGGCCGGGGGGAGGAGCCCGACCTGCACGTGCCGTCCGCGCCGCCGCAGGCTCTCGATCGAGGCGGTGCAGGTGGCGTGACTGCCCAACGCGTCGAGCGACAGGTGGGCGCCGCCGCCGGTCGTCTCGCGGACGGCCGCCGCCACCGCGCCGGGCCCGGCGAGGGCGCTGCCGTCCAGGCAGACGCTGGCCCCGCAGCTCCGGGCCAGGTCGAGTGCGCCCGGGGCGATGTCGACGGCCACCACCTGCGCGCCGCACGCCGCCGCGATCATCACCGCGGACAGCCCCACTCCACCGCAGCCGTGCACCGCCACCCACTCGCCCGCGGCCACCCGTCCCTGGCCGACCACGGCCCGGAACGCGGTGGCGAAGCGGCAGCCGAGGGCGGCCGCGACCGGGTGGTCCAGCTCGTCGGGGAGGCGGACCAGGTTGACGTCGGCGTCGCGCACCGCCACGTACTCGGCGAACGACCCCCAGTGGGTGAAGCCGGGCTGCGTCTGCCGCTCGCAGACCTGCTGGTCGCCCGCCTGGCAGGCCGGGCAGCGCCCGCAGGCGCAGACGAAGGGCACGGTGACCCGGTCGCCGGCCCGCCATCCTCGTACGCCGGCGCCGACCGCCGCGACGACGCCCGCGTACTCGTGGCCGGGGACGTGCGGCAGCCGGATGTCGGGATCGTGGCCGTGCCAGCCGTGCCAGTCGCTGCGGCACAGTCCGGTCGCCTCGACCCGGATGACCACGCCCCCGGCCGGCGGCTCCGGGTCCGGGACGTCGCGGACCTCGGGCCGGGCACCGAACTCGTCGAAGATCACCGCACGCATGCGCGCATCCTCACACGCCCCGGACCGGCGGCCCGCGCTCGCCCCGCCCGGGTCGGCTGCCGTCCGGATGTGTCCAGAACGCCCGGTTCAACGAGTGTGACGGGTAACGCTCCGGCCAAACGACCGCCGTGATCTTGGTGCGACTTCCCGGATCGAGGTAGCGTCGCCTGTCACACACGTACGTGCAGAACGCTGGCTGCCCGTCACACGGGGGCTGAATCGGAGGGACGCAGCGTGACTTTGCAGAGGTCGGTCCGCAAGGCAGGACTCGTCGTGGCGGTCGCCGCGCTCGCTTTGAGCGCCGCCGGTTGCGCCAAGAAGGACGAGAGCGAGGTCCAGGCGAACGGGGTCAAGCTCATCGAGAAGGGCAAGCTGACCGTCTGCACGCACCTGCCGTACGCGCCGTTCCAGTCGAAGGACGCCAGCGGCAAGGTGGTCGGGTTCGACGTCGACGTGATGGACCTGGTCGCCAAGGAGCTGGACGTCGAGCAGACGATCGTCGACACCCCGTTCGAGGGGATCAAGTCCGGCCAGGACCTGAACACCGGCAAGTGCGACGCGGCCGCCGCCGGCATGACCATCACCGAGGAACGGCAGAAGGTGATGGACTTCTCGGATCCGTACTTCGACGCAACCCAGGCGCTTCTGGTCAAGACCGGCAAGCCGTACAAGTCGCTCGACGACCTCCGGGGCAAGAAGCTCGGCATCCAGGCGGCCACCACCGGCCGTGACTACGCCAAGAAGTTCGAGCAGGAGAAGGGCCTCCAGCTCGTCGAGTTCGAGGACCTCGCCGCCCTGCAGCAGGCCCTCGCCAACGGCCAGGTCGAGGCCGCCGTCAACGACCTGCCGGTCTGGACCGAGTACATCAAGGAGAACCCGGGCGGGTTCGAGGTGACCGCGGAGTTCGACACCGGCGAGCAGTACGGGTTCTCGGTGAAGAAGGACGGCAACCCGGAGCTGCTCAAGAAGATCAACGAGGTGCTGACCAAGGCCCGGCAGGACGGCTCGTACGACACGATCTACGCGAAGTGGATCGGCAAGCAGCCGGCCAAGTGACCGAACCGGGTGGCAGGAGGGCGCGCGCGTGGCGCGCGCCCTCCGCGTGGGCGAGGAGCATCGAATCGTGAAGCTGCGACGCCGCCAACGGGAGCGGCTGTCTCTCTGGCTGCAGTACCTGGCCTTCGTCGCCGTCCTCGCGGCGGTGGTCTACGCCGCGGACTGGGGCAGGCTGCGCGACGCGTTCTTCCGCGTCGACATCATCGAGTCGATGTTCCCGACGATCATCACCGTCGCCCTGCGGAACACGATCCTCTACACGTTGGGCGCGTTCGCCTTCGGCCTGGTGTTCGGCACCGTTCTCGCCCTGATGCGGCTGTCCCGGGTGGCTCCGTACCGCTGGGTGGCGACGGCGTACATCGAGCTGTTCCGGGGCCTGCCCGCGCTGCTGGTGCTCTTCCTCGTCGGGTACGGCATTCCCATCGCCTTTCCGGAGCGGGAGATCCCGGGCGGCGTGTTCGGTTCGATCGCGATCGGCCTCGGGTTGACCGCCGCGGCGTACATGGCGGAGACCATCCGGGCCGGCATCCAGGCGGTGCCGAAGGGACAGATGGAGGCGGCGCGCACCCTCGGCATGTCCCACTTCACCGCGATGCGCACCATCGTCATCCCGCAGGCGTTCCGGATCGTGATCCCGCCGCTGACGAACGAACTCATCCTGCTCACCAAGGACTCGTCGCTCGCCTACGTGCTGGGCGTGACGGCGTCGACCATCGAGATCACCAAGTTCGGCCGGGACACGCTGAACGACCGGGTGAACGCCACGCCGCTGCTGGTGGCCGGCTTCACCTACCTGATCATCACCCTGCCCCTGTCCCAGGTGGTACGGCGCCTCGAACTCCGCTACGCCAAGGCCCGGTGACCCGCATGACGACAACCCGATCCCGGCCCGCCGTCGAGATCCGCGACCTGCACAAGTCCTTCGGCCCGCTCGAAGTGCTCAAGGGCATCGACTTCGAGGTCGGCCACGGCGAGGTGGTCTGCGTCATCGGGCCGTCCGGTTCCGGCAAGTCGACGCTGCTGCGCTGCGTCAACCTGCTGGAGGAGCCGACCGCCGGCAAGATCTGGGTGAACGGCATCGAGATGACCGATCCGGACGTCGAGATCGACTCGGTACGCCGCGGCATCGGCATGGTCTTCCAGTCGTTCAACCTCTTCCCGCACCTGACCGTGCTGGACAACCTCACCGTCGCCCAGCGCCGGGTGCTCCGGCGCCGCCGCGCCGAGGCCGAGCGGATCGCGCGGGAGAACCTGGAGCGGGTCGGCCTGGCCGACAAGGCCGGCGCGTTCCCGGCTCAGCTCTCCGGCGGGCAGCAGCAGCGCGCGGCCATCGCCCGGTCGCTGTCGATGGAACCCGAGCTGATGCTCTTCGACGAGCCGACCTCGGCGCTCGACCCGGAACTCGTCGGCGACGTGCTCACCGTCATGCGGACGCTCGCGGAGGACGGCATGACGATGATGGTGGTCACCCACGAGATGGCGTTCGCCCGGGACGTCGCCGACCGCGTCGTGTTCATGGACGGCGGCGTCGTGGTCGAGCAGGGACCGCCGCAGGAGGTGCTCGGCGCGCCGCGGCACGAACGGACCCGCTCCTTCCTGTCGCGCGTCCTCGACCCGACCCACGTCGCGCAGTTGGGGCAGCCCGGCCAGTCCGCCGAGCCCCCGGAGCCGCCGCGCCTGCCGGCCGACGACCGCCACAACCTGTGACGGCCGGACGGCCCTGAGGGGGTGTGCGGGCGTCTCCGGCGGGTACGCCCCGACCCGGTCGGACCGGGGAGGTACGGATGGCCAGCGAGGCGCCGGACTACTTCCAGCCCGAGGGCGGGCTGGTGCTCACGCATCTGCTGATCGTGCGGGACGTGGACCGGTCACGGGAGTTCTACCGGCGGGTGCTGGGAGCGACGGTGGTGCGGGACCGCCAGCCGGCGATCCTGCGGTTCCACAACAGCTACATCGTGCTCAACGACGAGGGCGGGCCGACGGACGACAAGCCGGACGTACGGGCCCAGGCGCCGCCGGACCCGCGCACGCTCAGCGGCGCGATGAACATCCGGGTCACCGATGTCCACGCCGTCTACGAGCAGTGGCGGTCGCGGGGCGGGGAGTTCCTCACCGAGCCGAAGGACCACGGCGTCGAGATCCGGTGCTACCTGCGAGATCCCGACGGCTACCTGATCGAGCTCGGTCAGGGCACCGGAATCCTCGCCGAGATGGGCCGGGCCTGATCCCGGGACGGCCCCCGCCGTTTGTGACCGGTGGCTCCGGGTAGCCAGCCGCGTTCCAGACGGAAGGACGGGGCATGGCTGAGCTGCAGTTCTTCGAGAAGGTCGCCGCACGGGCGGGCGTTGCGTCGGACACGGCGCGATCCCTGACCGAGGCCACCCTGCGCACCCTCGCCGAGCGGATCAGCGGTGGCGAGGCGGCGGAGCTGGCCGACCACGTCGCGTACGAGCTGCGCGACTGCCTGGTCAAGGGCACGGAGGAGCCGGAGGTCTTCGCGTACGACGAGTTCCTGCGGCGGGTGGGGGAGCGCGCCGGGGTGGATCAGGACCTCGCAGAGCGGGGCGTCGAAGCCGTCCTGCAGACCCTGCCCCGCGTGGTCGGCCACGGCGAGTTCGAGGACGCGTTGGCGCAGCTGCCGACGGAACTGCAAGCCCTGGCCCAGCCGGTGCCCCGGGAGCCGTGACCGGGGCCGGCAGCAGCCGGCCTGGCTCGGCCACCCCCGCGCGGCCCGTCCGTTGATGGTCTGACTGCCGGCTGGATCAGCACACCCGGGAACACGCTCGCCCTCGTCAGGCAGGCGTCATGCTCCGCTCACCTTCGGTTCGTGGTGCTCGCTCAGCCGGAACCCCACACCGCGCACGGCGTCGATCGTCACGCCGGTGCCGAGCTGGTTGAGCTTGCGCCGCAGCCGCTTCACCAGGGACTGCACGTCCGCCTTGCGCTGCAGCCCTTCGTCGTGCCACACCGACCGGTGCAGCGCGGTGTAGGTCCAGACCTGGATCGGCTCGGTGGTCAGGCAGGCCATCAGGTCGTGCTCAAGTCTGGTCAGGACGATCTCCCGCCCCCGACAGCGCACGGTCGATCGAGCTGAGTCGAGAAGCAGCGTGTCGTCGACCGCCTCGGGCGCGGTGGCGGCTGCTCCCGGCGCGGACGACGCCGTCGGCGGCTGCCGTGGAGCCGTGATCAATCTGCGGAGCTCGTCGAGATCGGCCACCAGCAGGAGCGGCGCGACGCCGTCGAGGCGTTCCGCGAGCCGGATCCGCTCGGCCGGCGACGACGTCACCGCGATCACCAGCGGGAAAGCTTCCCCGGGCGGATCGGACCCGCCCGGCACCGTGCGTTCGTCGTGCGCCCCCACAGCACCCACCTGGAAACGAAGGGCAGATCCTGCCCAACGTCGTCATGTGCGTGACAACAATCGGCAGCGCTGCCCTCAACCCATCAACTGTTAGCGACAAGTTGCTTACCGCACGTGCTTGATCGTCCATTCTTTTCGATCATAGTGTCCAGACGGGCAGCCGGCGTGACCCGCGCGGCGCCTGGGGGCAGCAGGGGGGGTCGGTCCGGTTCATCCGAACGGCAGAGGCGCCCTGCACCCTCCACCATGGCTCATCCGATCCTGGGTCGTTCTGGAGGAGGCAGCACCGATGTTCAGACGTCCACACAGGAGGCGCGTCGCCAGATCACTGGTGAGCGCCGGCGCGGCGATGGTCCTCGTCGCGACAGGCTTGGTCACCACCGGCGGGGGCGCGCAGGCCGCGCCGGCGGGGGCAGGGGCGGCCGCACCAGCCGACAAGATCCGGCCGGAACTGGCGAAACAGTTCCAGGCGAAGAGCGAGGGCGATTTCTGGATCCGCTTCACGGACCGGGCGGATCTGGGCCCGGCCGGCGCGGTCGAGGACTGGGCCGAGCGGGGCACCGCGGTCGCGGACGCCCTGAAGAAGACCGCCGCCGAGAGCCAGGCCAAGGTCCGGGCCGAACTCGACGGCGCGGGCGCGAAGTACCAGACCTTCTGGGCGACCAACGCCATCAAGGTCAGCAGCGGTTCCCTGGCGATGGCGCAGAACTTCGCCGCCCACGCCGAGGTCGAGGGCCTGTACGCCCCGGTCGACTACAAGGTGCCCGAGGTCACCGACGGGGCTGACGAGAAGACGGTGAACGCCCTCGAATGGGGCATCGCCAACATCAACGCCGACGACGTCTGGTCCCGGTACGGCGTCAAGGGTGCGGGCATCACGGTGGCGAACATCGACACCGGGGTCCAGTTCGACCACCCGGCCCTCGTGGCCTCCTACCGTGGCAACAACGGGGACGGCACGTTCGACCACAACTACAACTGGTTCGACGCCGCCGGGACCTGCGCCGCCGCGCCCTGCGACGGCGACGGCCACGGCACCCACACGATGGGCACGATGGCCGGTGCCGACGGGGCGAACCAGATCGGCGTCGCACCGGACGTCAGGTGGATCGCGGCGAACGGCTGCTGCCCCAGTGACGCCGCCCTGGTCTCCTCCGGCCAGTGGATGCTCGAGCCGACCGACCTCAACGGCCAGAACCCCGATGCCAGCAAGCGTCCGAACATCATCAACAACTCGTGGGGAACCCGGACGCCGTCCAACGACCCGTTCATGGAGGACGTCACCAACGCCTGGGCCGCGTCGGGCATCTTCGGCACCTGGTCCAACGGCAACAACGGCTCGGCCTGCCAGACCAGCGGCTCGCCGGGCAGCCGGATCGGCAACTACTCGGCCGGCGCGTACGACGTCAACAACAACATCGCCAGCTTCTCGAGCCGGGGTGCCGGGCAGGACGGCGAGATCAAGCCCAACATCGCCGCCCCCGGCGTGAACGTCCGGTCGAGCGTTCCGGGCAGCGCGTACGCCAGCTTCAACGGCACCTCGATGGCGGCACCGCACCTCGCGGGCGCGATCGCGCTGCTGTGGTCGGCGGCGCCGGCGCTGGTGGGTGACGTCGCGGCCACGCGCGCACTGCTGGACAACTCGGCCGTCGACAAGGCGGACGCCCAGTGCGGCGGCACGACCGACGACAACAACGTGTTCGGCGAGGGCCGGCTGGACGCGCTCGCGCTGCTCGACGCCGCCCCGATCGGCGACACCGGCACCCTGGCCGGCACCGTGACGGACGTGGGCACCGGCAACCCGGTCGCGGGCGCCACGGTCACCCTGGCCGGTCCGGCCAGCCGCCAGCTGACCACCGGGAGCGACGGGACGTTCTCGTCCCTCCTGCCGGTCGGCGACTACCAGGTCGCCGTGACGGCCTTCGGGTACGCGAGCAGGACGGTGCCGGCGACGGTCACCGAGGACGCGACGACGACGGTCACCGTCGCGCTGACGGCGGTACCCAGCGTCACCGTCAGCGGAACGGTCACCGACGGCTCCGGACACGGCTGGCCGCTCTACGCGAAGGTGACCGTCGAGGGTCCGTCCGGTGTGTCGGACTACACCACGCCCGTCAACGGCCGGTACAGCATCAGCCTCCCGGCCGGGGCGACGTACAGCCTGAAGGTCGAGCCGCAGTACCCCGGCTACCAGACGGTGACCGAGGAGGTCGTGGTCGGTTCGCGCAACGTGGTCAACAACGTCGCCGTACCGGTGAAGATCACCGCGTGTACGACGGCGCCGGGATACCGGTACGGCTCGGACGGCGAGTACGAGACGTTCGACGGCACCGCCGCGCCGGCCGGTTGGTCCGTGGTGGACCACGCCGGGACGGGTCAGGTCTGGAAGTTCACCGACGACGGCGACCGCGGCAACCTGACCGGCGGCACCGGCAACTTCGCGATCATCGACAGCGACGACTACGGGACCGGTGGGCGGCAGGACACCTCGCTCGTCAGCCCGGTCGTCGACCTGACCGCCGTGACGGCGCCCGTGATCCGGTTCAACCAGGACTTCAACCACCTGGGCCCGGACCGCGCGGATGTCGACCTCAGCATCGACGGCGGTACCACCTGGACCAACGTGCTCCGGCAGGCGGCCGACGTCCGGGGGCCGCGGGTGACCGACATCCCGATTCCGCAGGCCGCGGGCCAGGCGGAGGTCCGGGTCCGGTTCCACTACTACGACGCCTCGTTCGAGTGGTGGTGGCAGGTCGACAACGTCCTGATCGGCAGCCAGGTCAGCTGCGAGCCGGTCAACGGCGGTCTGGTGCTCGGCCACGTCCGGGACCGCAACGACAACGGCTACGTCAACGGTGCCACGGTCACCAGCGACGACCGGCCGGCGGAGAAGGCGACCACCGTGGCGACCCCGGACGACCCCGGGGTGGCCGACGGCTTCTTCTGGATGTTCTCCTCGCTGACCGGCACGCACCCGTTCACGGCGACGGCCGGCAACTACGTCAGCCAGCGCAAGCAGGTCGACGTGCAGGCCGACTGGGCGACGGCGGTCACCTTCCGGCTCGCGGCCGGACGGCTGTCGGTGCAGCCGGCGGCGGTGAGCGCAACGGTCCGGATGCCCACCGGCAAGGTCAACAAGACCTTCACCGTGACCAACACCGGCGGGGCGCCCGTCACCGTCGAGTTCGCAGAGCGTGACGACGGATTCGAACTCCTCCGGGCCGACGGGTCCCGGATGAGCAGGCAGCAGGTGCTCGGGTCCAGCGGCGCAGCGGAGCAGCGGCTCACCGTGCCGACGTCGTTCGCGGCGAGGGCGTCCGGCATGTCGGCGTCGGGTGCGTCGGCCGCAATCGGCCCGCAGGCCGAGCCGTGGACGGACGTCGCCGACTACCCGGCGAACGTGATGGACAACCGGGTGGTGAACCTGGACGGCAAGGTGTACTCGATCGCCGGCGGCAACGGATCGGCGTCCACGACGAAGAACTTCGTCTACGACCCGGTCGCGTTGGCCTGGTCGCCGATCGCCGATCTCCCGGGTGCGCGCAACGCCATGACGGTGGGCGTCCTGGACGGGAAGATCATCGCGACCGGCGGCTGGGGGACGTCCGGCCCCGACGCCACCACCTGGTCGTACGACCCGGCGGCGAACTCCTGGTCGGAGCGGGCCGACAACCCCGCGCCGCGGTCCGCCGCCGGGCAGGCGGTCGTCGACGGCAAGCTGTACGCCATCGGTGGTTGTACGACGGCGAGTTGCACGCCGATGTCGAACGACGTCCTCCGGTACGACCCGGCCGGCGACCGGTGGGAGACGCTGCCCGACTACCCGAAGTCGGTGGCCTTCCTCTCCTGCGGCGGCATCGACGGGGTCGTCTTCTGCACCGGCGGCAACGACGGGTCCGCGGCGCAGAAGGCCAGCTACGCCTTCGACCCGGCCGCCAACACCTGGACCGCCGTCGCTGACGCGCCGGCCGACAGTTGGGCCAGTTCGTTCGCCGTGGCGAACGGCAAGCTGCTGGTGGTGGGCGGTGTGCAGGCCGGTGCCATCACCAACGCCGGCTTCGCCTACGACCCGGGCACCAACGCCTGGTCCGACCTGCCGAACGCCAACACGGCGCGGTACCGCGGTGGCGCGGCGTGCGGCTTCTACAAGGTCGGCGGCTCGTCCGGCCAGTTCAACGCGACGCCGGACAGCGAGGCGCTGCCCGGGTTCGAGGAGTGCGCCGAGGGTGCCGCCGACGTCAGCTGGATGACGATCGACAAGACGGCGGCCACGCTGGCGCCCGGTGAGAAGGTCACGGTCACCGTCGGGATGACGGCGAACGTCGACCAGCCCGGCACCTACTCCGGGTCGGTGTCGATCAAGGAGAACACGCCGTACCCGGTGCCGCCGGTGGCGGTGACGATGACCGTGCAGCCTCCGACGACCTGGGGCAAGTTGATGGGCACGGTCACCGGAACGAGCTGTCAGGGTGCCAGCGCACCGATCCCCGGTGCGGTGGTCCAGATCGACTCGTGGGCGATGTCGTGGACGTTCGCCACCGACGCGCAGGGCAGGTACGCCTACTGGATGGATCGTCGGAACAACCCGATGACGATGATCGTCGCCAAGGACGGCTGGAAGCCCCAGACCCGTCAGACGAGGATCAACACCAGCACACCCACCGTGGAGGACTTCGCGCTGTCGCCCATCCGCTGCTGACCCGTGACCGGTTGTTGACACATCCGGCCCGCCTGGTTTCGACCGGGCGGGCCGGCCACGTTCGACGGTGGGATGGTGGACCGTGGCGGGGGACGGGTGGTCAGGTCGGGGCGAGGCGGTAGCCGACCCCGCGGACCGCGTCGATCGTCGCCGTGGCACCCAACCGGGTCAGCTTGCGGCGTACCCGGCGCACCACCGAGTGCATGTCGGAGCCGCGGCCGAGGTGCGCGTTGCCCCAGACCTCGAGGTGCAGCCGTTCGTAGGTCCAGACCTGACCCGACGCGCCGACCAGGCACAGCAGGAGATCGTGCTCCAGCGGAGTCAGTTCGATCTCGCGGTCCTGCCAGCGCAGCACCCGGCGGTTGGAGTCGATGGTCAGCACGGGTGGCGGTGGCTCGGCCGCTTCCTCGACGGTCTCGGCGACTAGGGCCGGAACGGGGGTGGTGGCCGTCGCGGCGTGGGGCGTCCCGGGCATGTCGAGGAACTCGCGTGCCTGGTCGACGCTGGAGACGATCAGGAACGCCTCGGTCCCGCCGAGCAGCTGTGCGAGCTGTCTGCGTTCGGCCGGCGAGGATGCGATGCCGATTACCAGGGACGCGGCCGGAATTCTCCGCATCGCCGACCCCTTTCCGATACCATCCACTCCGGACAATTTCCGACGTCCTCGACCAATCGTGCGGATGCCCTGTTTCACTCCTATTTCGATTCGGTGACCAATGGTTGCGGTCAGGCATCGAAATTGGCTGGCCTGCGGGTGGCGGGGACCGACGGACGTGGCCCCGAGCCTGGTCGGATCGGCTCGACGTGTGCTGGAGTGGCGGGTGTTCCTCGGGATTTCCACAGTTTTCAGGGGTTGCCGGCCGGGTTTCCGGGTTCTTCGTCGGCTTATCGCCGAAGGGCTGATCAAATTGCCTAGATAGTAGTGCACTTCGATGTGTCGGACAATGTCCCGGCCTCCGGTGGTCGCCGGGGCCGGTGTTCCGGTGGCGCCGAACGGACCAGGGCGTCCACCGGCCGCGGGAACCGACCGAGGGACGCCCTGATCTCGGAGGCGGGAGGGACCTACCGCAGGCCGGGCACGTCGAGGACGATCAGCTCGGTGTCGTCGGCCCGGCCGGGGATCCGGCCGTCGTTGCCCGGGAAGTTGTTGTCGTTGGCCACGAGCACCCGGTCACCGGCCAGCGGTAGCACCGACTCGACGGACTGGAGCGGAAAGGAGAAGAGCGCTCCGACGCCGTACTCGCCGGGCCGCGCCGGCGTGGAGACGCCGTCGGGGTCGGCGATCCGCATCAGGTCCACGGCGGTGCGGCGGGGAAGCGTCCCGTCCGCCGCCGCGGCGTCGAGGTCGGTGACCACCAGCCGCTTCACCAGCGACTGGGGGCCCATCGCGTTGTCCCGCTCGATGAGCAGCAGCCGCCGACCGTCGAGCAGCGCCGCGTCCCCCACGACGAGGGACGCATCGTCCACCCGGAACGACCACGTGCGGCCGGTGTACCGGTTGGCGCGGACGTCGAACTCGTACACGACGCGACGACGCTGGTCGGGGTCGTCGGTCTTCGCCCCTTCGAGGATCGGGTAGAGGGTCCACCCGTCCCGGCTGGCCGCCATCGCCTCGAAGCCGCGGCTGGCCGGAACGGTCGGCGTCTCGCCCCGGGCCAGGTCCGGCGACTGCGGGGACCTGGCCCCGTCCGGCAGCGGAATCGGCGCCTGGAGCACCTTGCCGGTCCGGTCGGTGCGGATCAGGTACGGGCCGAACTCGTCGCCGATCCACAGGTCGCCGCGGGCATCCCGGGCGAGCGACTCGATGTCGAAGTCGGCGCCGGTCAGCAGCCGGTCCGCGGTGCCGTCGTTGACGATCGGGAAGGGCACCTTCCGGTCCGGGTCGCGGAAGCTGAGGAAGCCACGTACGAGCACCTCGCCGGTCCGGTACCGGGGCTCGATGTCGTACGCCCGCAGCAGGAAGTCGGCCGAGTTGTTCTTGGCGCCGAAGCCGTTGTCCGGCATGGCGAGCAGCCGGCCGCCGGAGCGGTCGCCGGGCCGCAACGGGATGACCGCGGAGAAGCCCGGGACGGGCTGGCCCGGGAACGGCGGCGTGACCCCGTTCACCGGCGTGGGCGCGAGCTGCGTGCCGGAGACCGGACCCGGCTGGTACGCGGTGGCCGACAGCAGCGCCCGGTCGGTCAGTTCCGGCTCCGGCCGCAGCGCGACGCTCAGCGCGTACACCCGGGTGGTCTGGGCCGGGTTGGCGTTGTCGTCGGAGACGAGATAGAGCAGCTGCCGCCCGCCGGGCAGCCGGCCACCCAGCGCCATGCCCTCGACGTTGTCCAGCAACGGATTCGGCTGCGGCTGCTTGGCGGTGGCGCCGGACGGCGGGCAGTCGACGACGTCCACCAGGAGTTGCTTGCCCAGCCAGGCGCGCGGATCGGTCAGCGCGGCCAGGGACTCCACGCCGGACACGTCCGGCACGCCGGTGGCGGAGACCCGGTACACCCGAACCGTGTTGCCGACGCCGGCGGTGAAGCCACGCTCCAGGGCGAGCAACTGGTCACCGCCCAGCGCCACCAGCTCCACCAGACCCAGCCCCGGGTCCGTGCGGTACGCGTACTGCGTGGTCGGGGTGTAGGCGCGGCCCTCGCGGCCGTCGTACCGGAGGATGCGCTGCAGCCCGCGGCCCTGGCTGTCGCGGCCGTCGGCGGACAGCGGCCCCTCCATGCCGGCGTAGAGCACCCGGTGGTCGGGCGTGGCGGCGAGCGCCTCGAAGGTCTGGTTCGCCGCGGCCTGACCGGCGGGCGCGACCCGGAACCGGGCCGGCACCTCGAACATCGCGGTCTGCCGCCCGTCGGAGAGCCGGAACCGCCGGATCGACGGCTCGGATTCCGAGCTGGCCAGGATGCTGCCACCGCGCTCCGCGACCAGGCCCTCGCCGTCGAAGTCCGCCCCGGTGTACGGCGTCCCGTCCGGACGCTTCAGCACCGTGACACCGCGCACGCCCACCGAGACGCCACGCCGGTCCGTGGCCAGGTCCAGACCGTACACCCGGGCGGGTGTCGTGCCGACGTTGTCCACGAGGGCCAGCGCGCCGGAGCGGCCGGTCAGCGCCAGCGCGGACAGGCCGGACACGCTGGTGTCCTGGAAGGTCGCCTTGTCGAGGCGGTCCGAGAAGCCGACCAGAGAGGCGTCCATTCCGCAGGGCGCGCCACGGCGTACGCCGTCGTGGCCGGTCCGGTCCGCGGCGACCGCCGGGCCGGTCGAGAGGAGCACGATCGCCGTCGTGGCGAACGCTGCCGCCTTCACGCGTGTCGAGGAGGTTGTCACAGGTCGATGGAAACCACCGCCACCCGCGTACGCGCGACGGCCGGCCGAACGGTCCGTGAAAAGCGTGTGACCAACCCGGGATGGGTCGTGGCGGTCGTCAGAGTTCGTACGCCCTGGCGTGGCGCGGCTCGTACAGGCCCAGCTCGCCGCCGCCGGGCAGCCGGAGCACGGTCATCAGCCCCCAGCCCTCGTCGCTGACCGGCTGGGTGAACTCGACCCCCTTGGCGGTCAGGTCGGTAACGGTCGCGGCGACGTCGTCGCACATCAGGAAGAACTCGTGCGAGGTGGATTCCGCGGGGTGCACCGCGACCTCGGCCGGCGGCAACTTGAAGATCAGCCACCCGCCGCCCGCGTCGACGTGCGGGTAGCCCAGCACATCCCGGAAGAAGGCCCGGTCCGCCTCGGCGTCCCGGCTGTAGATCACCACGTGCGCGCCATTGATCACACGCACGACCATACCCAGCTTCTTCGGTGTGAGTGGGCAGTCGGACCGTGCCAGCAAGGTCAACTGGCGAACAACATTCGGGCGGGGAACTCTCCACTGGACCGCCAGGCGTTGACGATCTTCGCCGCGATGGCGCTCGCGGCCGAGTTGAAATCGCCATCCTGGACACGCGCTTCCAGGGTGTCGGGGTTGATCGTCAGAATTCTGTCGAACCGGTCCTCGAAGCCGAACTCGTACCGCACTTCGTCGCCCGCAGCCTCGACGCGCCGTGCTGCCACCATCATTCCCACGCCGCTAGTCTCCCAGGCTCGAGTAGTCCTCGTAGGTTGGGCGGGGTATCGATGCCTCCCAGTTGGATACCCGGTTGGCAGCGAGATGTGCTTCCCGGTAGTCCGCGAGCGGATGCTCCCGGTAGTACCGGGATTCCGCAAGCTCGTGCTCGAGAAGCCGGAAATCCTCCGGCAACGGGCGTCCCCGTCGTAGGCGCAGCCACGCCTCCGCCATGGGGGCACTCGGGTCGTACCGCTGACGGACGACTCCGCCCGCGAAATCATCCATCGGGTGCTCCTCCAGGAAGATGTGGCGGCGGATCTGCTCGATCTCCGCACGGGTGAAGCCACGGGTTCCGTCCAGGCGAGGGGCGTCGGAAACGTGTCGAGCGATGACATCGGCGTCGTCGGTGCGGCGGATCGCCTCGTACGCCTCCCACGCCCACCGTTCCTGTCGTTCGTAGTCCGAGAGGTTGCGAGGGCGGGTGGTGTGTCCCCCGTGCATCACGAGTGGCTCCTCGGCCGCGCCGGCCGGGCGTCCCTGCGGTCCGTTGCGAAGCCGGCTGAGGGCCTGCTTGAGTTTTTCGATGAGGTCGGCGAGGCGACGGATGGCGGGGATGAGGCGGCGGAGGCTGGTCAGCAGGGCGCGGAGCAGTTTCGCGATGCGGGCGGCCCAGGACGCCACCGTGGTGGTGACCTGTTCGACGACCAGTGGTGCCGCCAGCCCGCCGGTGGCCAGGAGTTCGACCGCGTACACGGTCAGCCGCGAGACGCAGGTGGCGATGGCGTCGCGGACCAGGAGCCGGACGGCGGCGACCAGGCCGGCGCTGCCCTCGGTGATCGCGGCCATCGCGTCGGCGCCCGCGGCCAGGCCGCCGATGGCCTGCTGCTGCTCGGCGGCCCAGGTGCGGTAGGCGGGGCCGGCGGCACCGCCCCAGCCGGCCACGTCGGTGCGGACCGCGCGGGCCAGGTCGGCGGCCTCCTCGCGGAGCGACGCGGCGACGTTGCGCCACGTCTGGGCGTGGGCGGTGATCTGGGCCGGGTCGCCGGCGAGCCAGTCGAGGGCCGCGCTGAGCGGTCTGACGTGTTCGATGAGCCAGGCGATGCCGTACTGGAGCAGGGCGCCGGCGGGGTCGGAGACGAGGGCGAGGGCGTCGAGGCCGGCGCTGACGACGCCGAGGCTGCCGTCGACCCAACTCCCGGTGCGGATGCCCTGGGCGACGAGTTCGATGTCCTCGCAGATCCAGACGCCGGCCCAGGCGCTGGGCGGGGTGTCGGCCGCGGTGGCGACCAGGGGGCTCGCCGTCACGGGCGGATTCGGTCCAGCTGCCGGGAGGCGCGGGCGTCGGAGGCCCGGTAGCGGTCGGCGCTGGTGCGGAGCCGGTCGGCGGTGTCGCGGACGGATCCGGCCGCCGTGCCCACGCCGTCGACGAGGACGCGTTGCAGGCCGTCGAGCAGGGCCGGCATGACCGCGCAGAGCTGCCCGTACGCGTCGGCGCCGAGCCGGACGTGCTGGCCGGCGTGGCCGGCGGTGTCGATGCTGTCGGCGTGGCGGTCCAGGCGGGCGGCGTGCACCCTCAGGTCGTCGGGGTCGACCTGGATGCCGTCACCGGCGGGCATCCGGTGAACCCGGGTCGGTGTCCCGCCGCCGGCGGTACGAGTCGACGACCGCCTCGGCGGCCGGGTCCCCGTCGCCGAGGGTGTCGGACGCCGCGGCGGTGACCTGGCGCAGCAGGTCGGCGTGCGCGGCCCGGGTGGTCGCCAGGATCTGCTGAGCCGTGCGGGCCGCGGACTGCTGCCGGACACGCTCGTCCAACCACAGGTCGGTCAGGGAGCCGGCGGCGTCGACGGTGACCTCGACCATCCGGTCCGGACTGGACGCGGTGCCGGTCAGCGCCCGAACCCGCTCCGACAGGGCTTTCGCTTTCGCCGCTCGGTCGGCGACGGCCGACTCCCACTCGTCGAGCCGGCGCCCCGCCGCGTCCAGCGCAGCCTCGTCCGCCCACACACGACCCTCCCCGGGACCCACCGAACAACGGCACACCCGGCACGCCGGCACACCGACCGCCGAGGTCGCCGCCACGTTACCAACCGGTCGCGCTGCGTGCCGTCCCGTGCGTGTTGCGGCCCGGGCCGGTGGGTTCGGCGCCGAGGACGGCGTCCCGCACCCGCACGAACGCGTGCGGGACGCCTCAGCGGCGGACCCGGATGGTCACGGCTGCAGGATGAGCGTCCGGGCCGCCTCGGCTTCGACGGTGGTCCGGTCCCAGCGCATGGGCAGGGTACGGCCGGTACGCCACAGCTCGAGCTGGTCGTCGTAGTTCGGGTGGAAGGCGTGCCCGGAGTTGCCGGTGAGCTGGATCCAGCGGGACTCGTCCAGGTCGGCCAGGTCGACGATCATCCGCATGGACGGCACGGCGTCGACCTCGTACCCGTCGGCGGCGTCCCAGCCGGTCGCGTTGACGATCGCGTCGCCACCCGACACGCCGACCGGGTCGGCGTTGAACAGCCACTCGACCGGCCCGATGCCCGACGTGCCGAAGGTCTGGTTCCGCACGGTCAGGGTGTGCATGCGGCCCCACTGCCAGTCGGCCGGCCGGTCGCCCTGGTCGCGCCGCAGCTCGGTGGCGGCCTCGCCGGCGGCCGACCGCAGGATGTCGTCGCGGCGCTCGACCTGCGGGGTGTCCCGGCGGTCCCACCACGGCGACTCCGGCTGGGCGAGCAGGCCCCGGACCACCTCGTACCACCGGTCGCCGCCGTCGGGCCGGTTGTCCTCGGGAAGCTCGTCGAAGGTCTCCGCGAGCAGGTGCCGCCACGTCGCGTTGTAGTAGGCGGCGGCCGCCGAGCCGCGCCCCTCGGTGCTGCCGGCCGCGCCTTCGGCCGGCTGCTGGAAGTCCCAGTCCTTCCACAACTCGGTGGCGGCGACGCGGGACAGGTCGGACGGATCGCCGGTGCCGAGGGCGGCGACGACCGCCGGTACGAGCGTCGGCGCGAAGCCGTTGCGGTTGTCGAACTGCATCCGTCGCAGGTCCTCGACGGTGATCTTCCCGGCGTCGCGGGCCGAGCCGATCAGGTCGCGGATGCGCTGGCTGCGGTAGCCGTACGACCAGTCGCTGGTCAGGAAGCGCTGGTAGGTGGGGCCGACGACGGCCTGGTTCGCGGTGACCAGGTAGCCGTCGGTCGGGTTGAGGACGCTGGGCAGCTCGGCGAAGGGGATGAACCCCTTCCAGTCGTACGCCGAGTCCCAGCCGGGCGCCATCCACCGCCCGTCGCCCTTGCCGCGGACCGGGATGCGGCCGGGGGACTGGTAGCCGATGTTGCCGTCGACGTCGGCGTAGACGATGTTCTGCGCGGGCACCTCGAACAGCGCGGCGGCGGCGCGGAACTCGGTCCAGTTCGTGGCGGTGTTGAGCGCGAAGAGGGCGTCGGCGGTCCGGCCCGGGCGGAGGGCGGTCCAGCTCAGGGCGACCGCGTACCCGTCCCGCTGGTCGCCGCCGGTCGCCGGTCGGCCGGGGGAGGGCTGGGGGGCGGCGGCGACCGGCGCGGGCGAGCCCGCCGGGTCGACCGGCGGCGCGACGCCGATGTCCCGCAGAGCCGCCGACGCGTCGGACAGCAGTGGCCCGTGCCCGGACGCGCGTACGGTGATCGACACGTCCCGGCCGCCGGCGACCTTGATGGTCTCGGCGCGGGTCTGGAGCGGCCGCCACTCCCCGTCGACCTGCACCCGGTCGCCGTCCACCCGCTCCAGGTACAGGTCGGTCACGTCCGGGTCGAGGTTGGTGAAGCCCCACGCGATCCGGGCGTTGTGGCCGATGACGACTCCGGGCACCCCTGAGAAGGTGAACCCGGCGGCGTGGAAGCCGCACTCGCAGTGCAGGCCCATCTGGTACCAGATGCCGGGCATGGTGGGGCTCAGGTGGGGGTCGTTGGCCAGGATCGGCTTGCCGGTGGCGGTGAGACCGCCACCGACGACCCACGAGTTCGAGCCGATGCCCTGGCCGCCGTTGCCGAGCATGATCGGGAGCCGGGACAGGCCGTCGGCCATCGCCGTGAGCGTCCGCGCGGTGGTCGCGTCGCCGCCCGGCCCGGTGACGTCGACGCCGCCGGCGGCCGTGCCGCCGCCGGTGCCGCCGCCGGCCGCCGGGTTCGGCGGCGTCGCCGGTCCGGCCTGCTGGTCGAACGCGCCGGCCACGATGCCGCCGCCGGTGACGATCGGGGTGTTCCGGTCGTACGGGTACGCGGGGTACAGCTCCTCGACCTGCTGGCGGGTCAGACCCGCGGCGAGCAGGGCCGCGCGGGCGATCTCCGTCTCCATGTTGCCGCGCAGGTCCCACGCCATCGCCTTGAGCCAGGCGAGGCTGTCCACCGGGCTCCACGTCTCCACCGTGTAGTCCGGGTTCTGCAGGCCGAGGACGGTGTACTCCAGGCTCGCCCGGCCCCCGTCGTGGTCGGCGAGCCAGGCGTTCACGCCGTCGGCGTACGCCTGCAGGTGACGCTTCGTGTCCGGCGCGAGGATCCGCCACTCCTGCTCGGCGACCCGGCGCCAGCCCATGGTGCGCAGGTAGATGTCGGTCTCGACCTGGCTGGAGCCGAAGAGTTCGGCGAGCCGGCCGGCGGTGACGTGGCGGCGGAAGTCCATCTCCCAGAACCGGTCCTGCGCGTGCAGGTAACCCTGGGCGCGGAACAGGTCGTCGGCGCTCTTCGCGTACACCTGGGGAATCCCGTGGTCGTCGCGGTGCACGGTGACCGGGGCGGAGAGCCCGGAGAGCCGCAGGGTTCCGTCGTGCTGGGGGAACGAGCGGCGCACCGCCCAGACGGCGGCGACGGCGAGCACGAGGACCAGCACCAGCAGGACCGCCACGGTCCAGACGGCGATCTTCCGGACCCGGGGCCAGGGAATGCGTACGGGATTCACGTCGCGGGATCCTAGCGCCAGCGACCCCCGGATGGGTGATTGTGGCGGCCTGGTTGGCCGCATGGCTCGGCTCGTCGCGTCGCCGCTGGCGGCGCCCGGTATCGCGCAGGTCGCCGGGTCGCCGCCGATGGTCTCGGTCTGGTCACGGACCTTGACTTCCGCCTTCTGACTTCAGAACCTTTGTTAGGACACCGAATTTAGCGGTGAAAGGAAGTGGGCCATGACGGCTGCGACGTCGGGGCCGCGCCTGCGGGACATCAACCGGGTCGCCGTGCTCGCCCTGATCGGTCGACAAGGGCCGATCTCACGAGCCGACATCGCTCGGCGGCTCGGCCTCAGCCCGCCGACCGTCACCGCGGTCACCCGCTCGCTCATCGAGGCCGGGGTCATCCGGAAGGTCGACGACGGGATTCCGCGGGGCGGGCGCCCCAGTGAGCTGCTCGCGGTGGTGGGCCCGGCCGCGCACGCGATCGGGGTCAAGGTCGCCGCCGGTCGGCTCACCGGCGTACGCGCCGACCTTGACGGAACCGTTCTGGACACGTTCTCCGCACCGTTCGACCAGACCGCCGTCAACCCGTTCGACGCCCTGTCCGAGCTGCTCGCGCCGCACGTGACCGCCGTCGGGGACGCACCGCTGCTCGGGGTCGGGCTCGGGGTGCCCGGTTTCGTCGACAGCCGCACCGGCCTGGTGGAGGCACCCCTGCTGGGCTGGCGGCACATGCCGCTGCGCGACTACCTGAGCCAGCTGCTCGACGTGCCGGTGCTCGTGGACAACGACGTCAACACCCTGGCGGCGTACGAGCACCTGTACGGCCTGGGCCGGCCGTACGAGGACTTCCTGACCATCACCCTCGGACAGGGCGTCGGCGCGGCCGTCGTCTCCGCCGGTGACCTGCGCCGCGGCGGGCACGGCGCGGCGGGCGAACTCGGGCACCTGCCGATCGACCCCGACGGACCGCCCTGCCACTGCGGCAAGCGCGGCTGCTTGGAGACGTACGTCTGCGACGCCGCGCTCGTCGAGCGGGCGCGCGAGACCGGTGCCGTCGGACCGGACGCCGGTCCGGCCGACCTGCGGACGGCAGCGGACGACGGGCACGCCGGCGCGCGAGCCGTCTACCGTGCCGCCGGAGCCCGCCTCGGCACCATCGCCGCCGGGTTGGCCACCGTGCTCGACCCGCAGGCGATCCTGGTCAGCGGCGAGGGAACCCTGGCCTGGACGCACCTCGCCGACGGCTTCCTCACCGCCCTGCGCGCCGGCATGTTCCCGCCGATGGCCGACGGGGTCAGTGTGCACGTCGACCCGTGGGACGACACGAAGTGGGCGCTGGGCGCGGCCGCCCTGGTGCTCCGGGCGCCCTTCACGATGGACGCGGAGCCGCACGCCGACGCGATACGGGCACGGCTGGCGGCCTTTCCCGGCGCCGAGGTGACCCAGTGACCGCACCGCGTACCGCCACCACCCTCCGACGCACGGTGCGGCCGGATGGGCCGACCCCGCCGCGTCGTCGGCCCGGCGCCCGCCGGCGACTGCGCACGGCCCTGGCGGCGGCCGGCTTCCTCGCCCCGAGTCTCCTCCTGCTACTGGGCTTCTGGATCGGCCCGATGCTCGGCACCGCGTGGGTGAGCCTGCAGGACTGGAACCTGATCGGCGTGCCGACGTTCGTCGGGTTGGACAACTACACCGAACTGCTGGGCGACGCCGAGTTCCATGCCGCGCTCGGCCACACCCTGGCCTATCTGGTCGGCTACCTGCCGCTGGTGCTGGTCTGTGGGCTCGCCGTCGCGCTGCTGCTGGACGCCAAGCTCCCCGCGATGACCCTCTACCGGGCCACGTTCTTCCTGCCGGTCATCAGCAGCTGGGTCGCCGTGTCGCTGCTGTGGAAGTGGTTGCTCAACCCGGCCGACGGCCTGGTCAACCGGATCCTCGGCGCGTTCGGCGTGACCGGACCCGGGTGGTGGACCGACCCGGACTGGGCGATGCCCTCGGTGGTGCTCGCCTCCGTCTGGAAGGACGTCGGGTTCGTCGCCGTGATCCTGTTGGCGGGTCTGCAGGCCATTCCGCGCGACGTGGTGGAGGCAGCCTCGCTCGATGGCGCCGGCGTGTGGCGCAAACTGCGCAGCATCACCCTGCCGATGCTCTCCCCGTCGCTGTTCTTCGTCACCGTGATCAGCATGATCAACGGATTTCAGGTCTTCGACCAGGTGTGGGTGATGACCGAAGGCGGGCCGGGCGGCGCGTCCAGTGTCGTGGTCGAGCAGATCGTCAGCTACGCCTTCTCGTACGGCCGGGTCGGTTACGCCTCCGCCATGAGCATCGTCCTCTTCGCGGTGATCCTCCTGATCACCCTGGCCCAGCTTCGGCTGCAGCGCAGGTGGGTGCACTATGAGTAGGAAGATCCTCCGGTACGTCGCGCTCACGCTCGGTGCGGTGGCGATGCTTGGGCCGTTCGCGTGGATGCTGGCCACCTCGCTCACCGGCGACGCGCAGCTCGGCCGGGTGGACACACCCCTGCTGCCCGACCCGCCCACCGTCGAGCCCTACGAGCGGCTCGGCCAGGCCTTCCCGTTCTGGCGTTTCGCCGCCAACAGCGTCGGCGTCGCCGTCGTCTCCACCCTGCTGCAACTCGTCACCAGCGCGACCGCCGCGTACGCGTTCAGCCGCCTTCGCTTCCGCGGCAGCGGCCTGGTGTTCGTGCTCTACCTCGCCACGATGATGATCCCGATGCAGGTGATCATCGTCCCGCTGTTCATCGAGATGCGCTACCTCGGGCTGGTCGACAGCTACGCCGGGCTCCTGCTGCCCACGATGGTCTCCAGCTTCGGGGTGTTCATGCTCCGACAGGCCTTCCTGGCACTGCCCAAGGAGTTGGACGAAGCGGCGTACGTCGACGGGGCGGGGCACCTGCGGGTCTTCGCGCAGGTGCTGCTGCCGCTGGTGACGCCGGCGCTGGCCACGTTCGCCGTCTTCGCCTTCATGTCCAGCTGGAACGCGTTCCTCTGGCCGCTGGTGATCGCGCAGACGGAGGCACACATGACCCTGCCGGTCGGCCTGTCGCTGCTGCAGGGGCGGTACAGCACCGCCTGGAACGTGGTCATGGCCGGCTCGACCCTGTCGGTGCTGCCGATCCTCGCGCTCTACGTCTTCGCTCAGCGCTACGTCGTGCAGGGCATCGCCTTCACCGGCGTCAAGTCCTAGCTCCTCCACCACCCACCACCCCCGAAGGAGAGATCCGATGACCACGAGAAGACGAGTTCTGGCGGCCGCGGCCGGGGCGATCGCCACGGTGAGCCTGCTCGCCGCGTGCGGGCAGGACGCGTCCGGCGGCGCGGACGATGGCGCCACCGGCACCGTCACCTACTTCACCTTCTCGGCCGCGCCCGACCACCTGAAGGACCTGGACGCGATCAAGGCCGAGTTCGAGAAGCAGAACCCGGGCATCACCGTGCAGGTGCAGACGGCCGCGTACGACGACTACTTCACCAAGCTGCAGACGGCGATCGCGGGCGGCACGGCGCCGGACACGTTCGAGCTCAACTACGAGAACTTCGTGACGTACGCCCGGGCCGGCGCGCTGCTGCCGCTCGACGAACCGGCCAAGGCCGACAAGGACTACGACGCGAACCGGCTCTACCCGAAGGCGCGGGAAGCCTTCCAGTTCAAGGGCAAGCTTTACGCGGTGCCCTCGACGTTCTCCGACGTGGTGCTCTTCTACAACAAGAAGCTCTTCGACGCGGCCGGCGTCGCGTACCCGACGGCGGACTGGACCTGGGCCGACGAGCGGGCGGCGGCGGAGAAGCTGACCGACAAGGCCAAGGGCATCTACGGCGACTACCAGCCGGTCACCTTCCACGAGTTCTACAAGGCGCTCGCGCAGAACGGCGGGTCGTTCCTCTCCGCGGACGGCAAGAAGGCGACCTTCAACGACGCCAAGGGCCTCGAGTCGGCGCAGTGGCTGTTGAGCAAGCCGGGCACCGTGCAGCCCACCGTGGCCGAGATCGGTGGCAAGGCCGACTACGACACCGCCCTGTTCACCAGCGGCAAGCTGGCCATGTGGCACAACGGGATCTGGCAGATCGCCAAGCTCGCGAGCACGCCCGGGCTGGACTTCGACATCGTCACCGAGCCGGGCAACACCAGCAAGGCGAACGCGGTCTTCATGAACGCCACGGCCGTGTCCGCGAAGACGAAGAAGGCCACCGCGGCCTGGAAGTGGGCCCGGTTCCTCGGCACCTCGCAGAAGGCCGTGGAGACCCGGCTCGCCTCCAACTGGGAACTGCCGGCGGTCAACGACCAGGCCGCGTTCGACACCTACCTGAAGCAGACGCCGCCGGCCAACCGTAAGGCCGTCTTCGACGCGCTGGCGGACATCGCGCTCCCGCCGGTGCTCGACGCCCAGCAGTCGAAGATGCAGGACATCGTCACCCAGGCACTGGAGAAGGCCGCATCCGGCCAGGCCAGCCCACAGGCGGCGCTGGACGAGGCGGCGGCCGCGGTGACCGCCCTCATCAAGTAGTGGGAACCAGCGGGGCGCGGCCGTTCCGCACTCGGCCGCGCCCCGCGCACGACCATACCGACACCTCCTGGAGGAACCCGTGCCCCTCGCCGCACGGTCCGACCTGCGTACGCTCGTCGAGTCCAGCCTCACCCTCATCGAGGCACACCAGCATCCGTCCGGCGCCTACCCGGCCAGCCCCGACTACCCCGTCTACCGCTACAGCTGGCTTCGCGACGGCGCCTTCATCGCCGACGCCATGAGCCGGGCCGGTCGGGCCGACAGCGCCGACAGTTTCCTCCGCTGGTGCGCCACGGTGATCGACGCCCGCGCCGGTGGGATCGCCGACCTCGTCGCCCGCGCCGAGCGCAGGGAGGACATCGGCGCCGACGAGATGCTGCCGACCCGTTACACACTGGACGGCGCCGACGGCGACGAGCCCTGGTGGAACTTCCAGCTCGACGGCTACGGCACCTGGCTGTGGATGCTCGTCGAGCACGCGGCACGGCACGGGCGGCCGCTCGCCGCCTACCGGCCGGCCGTGACCGCCACGGTCGACTACCTGATCGCGTTCGGCGACCGGCCCTGCTACGACTGGTGGGAGGAGCACGCGGAGCACCGGCACGTCGCGACGCTGGGCGCGGTGCTGGCCGGGCTGCGCGCGGTCGTCCCCGCCCGCGACGAGCACGGTGAGCCGCTGCTCGCCGCCGCTCGCGCTGCTGCCGCCGCCGCGAGGGTGAGCGAGTTCGAGGCCCTGGTCGCCGCCGAGGGCACCGCGGACGGGCACCTCACCAAGTGGTTGGGCGGCACCGCCGTCGACGGCAGCCTCCTGGCCTGCCTGACTCCCTTCGACGTGGTCGACCCCGGCAGCACGGTCGCCGAGCGCACCTACGAGGAGGTACGCGACCAGCTGCTGCGTGGTGGCGTCTACCGCTACCTCGGCGACACCTTCTACGGCGGCGGAGAGTGGCTGATCCTCACCGCCTGGCTGGGCTGGCACGAGGCGCGTACCGGCCGGACCGAGGCGGCCCGACAGCGGCTGGAGTGGATCGCCGCCCAGGCAACCCCCGAGGGCCACCTGCCCGAGCAGGTCAGCAGCCACACCCAGCGGCCCGAACACATCGCCGAGTGGACCGAGCGCTGGGGGCCCGTGGCCACGCCCCTGCTGTGGTCGCACGCCATGTTCGTCACGCTTGCCGTGGAGGTCGGACTGTGAGTGACGCCGTGATCAGCCATCGCCCCGTCGGGACCGGGCACCCCTATCGACACGACCTGGACCAGCGGGTTCCCGTCTATCCGCTGCGCGGTGAGGAGTACGAGATCCGGGTGCTCACCGACCCGGACGTGACCGAGGTCCGGGTCGAGTTCGGTGACGGCACGCAGGTGCCCGCCGAGCGTGTCGACCCGGCCACGGTGACCCTGGACTTCGGGGCGCCCGCCGCTCCGCCGACCGGCTCGACGGGTCACCTGGCTTCCGCCGCCGCGGCCACCCCGGACACCGGTGGCCGCACGGCGTGGATCGCCCGGGCGACGACGGACACGGATGACGCGTACACCGTCGTCGGCCGGACCTCGGCGGGCGGTGCGGTCCGGACGGCCGCCTTCCCGGTGCGGCCGCTGGTCTGGCAAGGTGCCGGCGGACGGCTGGAGGTGCGCGATCCCGGCGGCGCCGCCGTCCTGGACCCCGGCAGCGTCGAATGGCTGACCGGCAGCGACGGACCCCGGCGGGTACGCTTCGCGCTCCGGCTCGCCGAGGGTGCGCACGTGGTCGGATTCGGCGAGCGGTACCACGCGCTCGACCAGCGCGGCCACGTGCTCGACGCCACGGTGTTCGAGCAGTACAAGCGGCAGGGGCACCGCACCTACCTGCCGATGCCGTTCGCCGTGGTCGTCGGCGGCGGCTGGGGCTTCCACGTGGTGACCAGCCGACGTACCTGGTACGACGTCGGCGCCTCGCGGCCGGACCGGATCCTCGTCGAGGCCGAGGTCGACCCCGCGACGCCCGTGCTGCCATTGCACCTCTACACCGGCGAGCCGGCCGAGGTCGTGCGGACGTTCCTCACCGAGACCGGGCAGCCCCCGATCCCACCGGCCTGGGTGTTCCGGCCCTGGATGAGTGGGAACGAGTGGAACACCCAGACCCGGGTGCTCGCCGAGGTGCGTCGCAGCCTCGCCGAGGGCATTCCGGTCGGCGCGATCGTCATCGAGGCCTGGAGCGACGAGGCCACCTTCGTGGCCTTCCGCGACGCGCGCTACGAGGTGCACCCGGACGGCGCACCCCACCGCCTCGCCGACTTCGAGTTCCCCGCCGACGGGGCCTGGCCCGACCCGAAGGCGATGATCGACGAACTGCACGAGGCCGGTGTGAAGGTGCTGCTGTGGCAGATCCCGCTGATCCCCACCGACCGCGGCGACGACGGCCAGCTCGCCGCCGACCTCACCATCCTGGCCGAGCGCGGGTACGCCGTTCGCGAGGCGGACGGATCGCCGCACCGTAACCGGGGCTGGTGGTTCCCCGGGGCGTTGTTGCCCGACTGGACCAACCCGCAGGCCCGGCGTTGGTGGCTGGACAAGCGGCGCTACCTGGTCGAGGAGCTGGGCGTTGACGGCTTCAAGACCGACGGCGGCGAGCACCCGTGGGGTCACGATCTGCGGTACTTCGACGGATCACGCGGTGACCAGGGGAACAACCTGTTCCCGGTCCGCTACGCCGCCGCCTACCACGAGCTGATGCGGTCGGCGGGGACCGAGGGCGTCACGTTCAGCCGGGCCGGGTTCACCGGATCGGCAGCCTTCCCCGCGCACTGGGCGGGCGACGAGGACTCCACGTGGGAGGCCTACCGCGCCTCGATCACCGCCGGCCTGACCGCCGGTGTCGGCGGCATCTTCTTCTGGGGTTGGGACCTTGCCGGATTCTCCGGCGACATCCCCGACGCGGAGCTCTACCTGCGCTCGGCGGCGGCGGCCTGCTTCTCCCCGGTCATGCAGTACCACTCCGAGTTCAACCACCACCGTGAGCCCCTGGTGGACCGTACGCCCTGGAACATCGCGGCGCGAACTGGGGAACCGCGGGTGCTCGACGTCTTTCGGCGGTTCGCCCGGCTGCGCGAGGAACTCGTGCCGTACCTGGTGGAGCAGGCGCAACGGTCGGTCCAGACGGGCAAGCCCCTGATGCGGCCACTGTTCTTCGACCACCCGGACGACAAGCGGGTCTGGGACTGGCCGCAGCAGTGGCAGCTCGGCGACGACCTCCTGGTGGCTCCGGTCACCGAACCCGGTGCCCGCACATGGCCGGTATGGCTACCGCCGGGGGAGTGGGAGGACTTCTTCACCGGCGAGCGGCACACGGGTCCAGTCGAGCTGGACCGTCCGGCGCCGCTGGACGAAATCCCGGTCTACCGCCGGGTGGGGTGACGTCGAGTGCCGACAGAGAGAGTGCCTGCAGGAGGCAGCGCGTGACAGACAACCGAGCACGACCGTCCCCGGGGCTCGACCGGTTCATCCGGTTCGGCGCTCGGCTGCGCGACAACCTCGTGGCCCGAGCCGACGTCCAGGGACTCGTCTTCATGGGTTCGACCGCGGCGCGCGAACGGGTCGACGAGTGGAGTGACCACGACTTCGCCGTGGTCACGGTGGACGGTGCCGAGGAGCGGCTGCGTGGCGACCCGAGCTGGCTGCCCGATGCAGCCCACATCGCCCTCATTCTCCGAGAAGAACACGACGGCTTCAAGGTCGTCTACGACGACGGCCACCTGCTGGAGTTCGGCGTCACGTCGCTGGCCGGGCTTGAATCGTGGCACGCCAACGCCTACGAGGTGGTCCTGGACCGCGACGGGGTCGCCGAGGCCTTCGCCCGGGTGGCGGCCCGCCCGAAGCCTGGCCGGTCGGCCCGCGCCGATCGGGAGTTTGGCCTGTTCGTCGCGGTGCTGCTGGTGGGGGTGGGGCGGTGTCGTCGGGGTGAGGTGCTGGTCGCCAGCCAACTCGTCCGGACGGTCGCGGTCGGTCACCTACTTACCGCCTGGCGGTTGGCCCGGCCGGCCGGCGCCGGTCACCTACTGGACGACCTGGATCCGTTCCGGCGCTTCGAGCAGGTGTATCCCGCTGCCGGCCGGGCGATCGCCGACGCGCTGGAGCGCGATGTCGAGTCCGCCGCCCGTTCCCTGCTCGAGCTGGCCGAGAGCGAGTTCGACGAGGATCCCGGCTTTCCGCGGCGCGGGGTGACGGCGCTGCGCAACCGACTCGGCTGGGATCACTGACACCGACAGCGGTGGCTCGTAGCCCGCTCGCGGAGCTGGCGCGGCGCTCGGTGGGCACCGGCAAGCATCTGATGCGGCCAGCCTAGTCCTCCGCGTCTGCTGTCGCGCGGGGCGCGGATGGAAGACGCATGTTCCGTCGCCGGAACGTCGTCGCCCCGAGCACGACGCTCAGCAGGATGGCGGCGCCGAGGCCGAGCAGGAACGGCGGCGACAGCGACGACGAGTCACCGCCCCCACCGCGCCCGTCCCCGGCGGCGATGACGACCCGGTCGTCTTTGTCCTTCTTCTCCTCCGGGGCGACCAGGCGGCCGACGGAGGCGTCGGGAGGGAGGCCGAATCCCCAGTTGAGCAGGGCGGTCGCCTCGCCCAGGCTGCCCAGCGGCGCGGTCTCCGCGCCGAGCAGGGTCACGGCGAGCCGTCGTCCGTCGCGTTCGGCCACCCCGACGTACGTCTGCCGGGCCAGGTCGGTGAAGCCGGTCTTGCCCGCGAGCATCCCGGGGTAGCGGCCCAGGAGGGCGTTGTCGTTCGTGATCGCGAGGGTGCCGCGTCCCCGCTGTTCGGGGACCTGCGTCGCGCGGGTCGCCATGTACCTCCGGAAGTCCTCCCGCGCGAACGCCGCCCGGGTGATGAGCGCGAGGTCGTACGCGCTGGTGTACTGGCCGGGACCGTCCAGGCCGGACGGTGTCGCGGCGTGGGTCTGGTACGCCCGCAGCCGGCGCGCCTCGTCGTTCATCGCCTGCACCCCGCCGGGCCGTCCGGCGGCGCCCCCGCCGAGCCGGGCCAGTACGTTGGCCGCGTCGTTCCCGGATTCGAGGAGCAACCCCAACCACAGGTCCTGGACCGAGTACCGGCCGCCCGCGGCCACCCCCATCAGCGAGCTCTCCGGATCGAGGTCGCGCAGGTCCTCCCGCTTCACCTCGACCACCTCGGTCGGGTCGAGGCGGGGCATCAGGGCCGCGGCCAGCAGCAGTTTCTGCACGCTGGCCGGCGTCCGGTGCTCGTGGGGTCCGCAGCCACCCAGCACCCGGCCGCTGTCCAGGTCGGCCACCACCCAGGAGGTGGCGGTCACGGCCGGCGGCCTCGGCGCATCCCGGGGTGCGGCGAGCCCCGGGGTCGCCAGCCCCTCCCCGCCGATCGCCCGGTGGTTCGGGTCGACCGGCGGCGGTGACGGTGTGGCGGGCGGGCGCGCGGGTGGCTCCACAGTGGGGCAGGGTCGGTGCGGCGCGGCCACCGCCCGGGTCCGGGTCACGGCCGCGCCGACGGGCGACACGAGGAGGGCGCTCAACGTCACGGCGACGATGCGAAAAGGTGCCACGTCACGCACCGTAACGGCACCTGCGACCGGCCCGCTCCGATTGGAGAAAGCGCGAGGTTTGAACGGTACGGCGAGCCACGACCGGTTTGCGACCTATCGTCGGTCTCAACCGGGTGGGGGGATCTTCCGGCGCGGCGCCACGCCCAGGGCGGCGAGCCGCGCCAGGACCGTCTCGCTGGCCCGTTCGGCCAGTGCGGCGATCGTGAGCGACGGGTTGACGGTCAGCGCGGCCGGCACCGCCGAGGCGTCCGTGACGAACAGATCGGGATGGCCGCGTAGCACGTGGTCGGGGGTGAGCGCGGAGGTCGCCGGGTCGTCCCCGAGGCGGCAACTGCCCAGGGGATGGGCGGTGACCGCCCCGCCGACCTCCGCCGTCCACGGATGGACGGTCGCCAGGCCGCCCCCGAAGATGCGGCGGACGGTCGCGTCGGCGCGGGCCCACCCGTCACGGGTGGCGGCGGTGGGGGCGTACGAGAAGCCGCCCAGCCCCAGCCCGTTCGTGACCCGGGTGAACGACCCGGTCAGCGGCGGTACGCCGAAGGTGCCCTCGTTGTCGTCCTCGGTCATGGCGAGGACGGTCAGCCAGGACCGCCACCGGGAGCGCAGCTCCTTCTTCGCCACCCCGTACCACCCGGGCGCGCCCGCCAACAGGTTCGTCAGCGCCGGGAACGCGAGCTGCTGGAGACCGAACCGCTCGAACTCGGGCCGCCCGCCGTCCAGGTGGTCGTACGTCATCGCGGTGATCGCCCGTCCGATGTGATGGGCGTCGTACGCGCCGCCGGGACCGCGGCGCAGGTCGAGCAGATCGGCGACGGCGGCCTCGTAGACGTCGGCGACGGTGATCCGGTCCCCGTTGCCGGACAGGTACCGGCCGACCGCCGCGGGCACGCCGCCGAGCAGGGGAGCGGACCGCCGGAGCAGCACGGGCGTCCCCACCGCGCCCGCCGCCAGCACGACGACGCGCGCCTCCAGGCACCCGGTCGACCTGACGATCCGGTAGTCGTCCGGGTCCACCACCGTGTAGGTGACGCGGTACCGGTGACCGGGCGTGCTCGCCGGGGAGATGGTCTGCACCTCGTGCAGCGGCCGGACGTCCGCGCCGTGCGCCGTCGCCGCCGGGAGGTAGCTGAGCAGCATGGACCGTTTGGCGTCGACGTGGCAGCCGGACAACATCCAGTTGCAGTTCGTGCAGCGGGGCAGGTCGACCGCGAGGGGAACGGGATTGGCGGTGTGGCCGGTGTGCCGGCACGCGGCGGCGAAGACCCCGCCGGCGTAGGAGACATCCGGCCAGTCGGGCGTCGTCACGGGGAGCGCGGCCTCGACCCGGCGGTACCAGGGATCCAGCGTGGCGCGGCTGAGGGCGGCCGGCCACAGCCGCCGCCCCGTGCTGCCGGTCCGCTCGAAGGTGACCGTGGGGGCACGCAGCGAGGCGGCGAAGTAGACCACGCTCGACCCGCCGACGCAGTTGCCGGCGATGACGGTCAGGCCGTCGCCCTCGATGGCGTCGACGATCCGCCCGACGCTGCCGAGCTGCATGCTGTGCCGCACGTCGGCCGCCGAGACGTACGGCCCCCGTTCCAGCACGACGGTCCGGGCGCCGGCGGCGGCGGTGTAGTAGGCGGGGATGGCGCCGCCGAATCCGGAGCCGATCACCGCCACGTCGCAGCGTTCCGTCATCGCGGGTTCCCCTCGGGTGTGGTGTCGGGGTGCCGGTCGGCCAGCACCAGCCGGTAGGAGGACTCGGGGTGGCGCCAGAACCCGTCCGGATCGGGCGGCGGGAAGCGCAGCACCGCCAGCCCGGGGTGCCGGTCGCGGACGGCCTGCGCGGTGGGCAGGTGCGCCGCCGCGTCGAAGGCCAGGCCGGAGGCCAGCGCCAGCACGGCCCACAGGTCGCGGTCCGGGTCGTCGCGCTGGAAGAGGCGGGCCACCACGGCCGACCGGTGCCGGTACGACAACGCCACGAACGCGGGCAGCCGGGGCGTCGGCCAGCTGCCCTGGCTGAGCGCGTAGCCCCAGGCGCGGGCGTTGAGCAGGGCGGCGACGGCGGGGAGCAGCGGCCGCGCGCCGACGCGCGGATCGGTGAGCAGGGTCAGGAACCCGGCGTCGGCTCCGCCCGGCCCGGTGGCCACCCCGGCGACGGCCACGTCCCCGGGGAACCGCTTCGCACCGGGGATCAGGGTGTCGGTGAACGCGTCGAGGGTGTCCACGGTGGACGCGGGCAGGGCCGCCGCGGCCGGTGCCGCCCCGCCGATCAGGGGCAGCGCGGCACCGGCCAGCGCGGCGGTGAACAGCCGGCGGCGCTTCACGAGGTGCCGCACCAGGGGCTGTGGGGCAGCGTCACGGCGAGCCCGGTCTCGCCGGGGGACGCGCCGTACCGGGCCAGGGCGCGGGCCAGCTCCGGGTGGTCGTCGGCGAGGGCGGCGACCACGTCGCCGACGCCGGCGGTGCGCCCGGCGACGCGGAAGTTGGTCAACCGCAGGGCGGCGAGGCGGGCCCGGCGGTCGAACCAGTAGCTGCCGTCCCAGGCGACCATCGGGGTGGCTCCCCGGCTGCGCTGGACGCTCCAGTGGTCCTGCTGCCAGTACCGGCAGGTGGTGGCGGCGAGGGCGAACCGGGACGGCTCGGCCAGCAGGAAGCGCAGGGCTCCGCCGTTGTCGGCGGTGATGTCCCGCTTCTCGTACTCGACGCAGAGCGGGTCGGTGAACCACAGCCGGACCGGCGGCCACTCTCCCTCGCCGAAGCGGTGGACGACGCAGCCCGCGCCGAACGGCGGAGGCGTGTACCCGCCGACGGTGTCGCCGGCGGTGGGGGAGTGGACGGTGGCGGGCGGTGCGGTGCCGGCCCGGCCGACCCCGGGCGTGACGGCGAGCAGGACGGCGGCGCAGGCGAGGGTGGCGACGGTACGGCGCATGGGCGTTCGACCCCTTTCGGAAGACGGTGGGCGGGCGGCTGGCTCAGTGGCTCAGCCACCGTGGCCGAGCGGAGTGGTCGGCGTGGAGGGTGCGGCTCAGCGCAGACCGACCTCGGCGTGCGCCGTACCGTGCAGGCGCCACCGGCGCTCGGGTCGCCAGTCGCCGCCACCGGCGCGCGTCTCCAGCAGGATCTCGGCGTCGGCGCGCTCGGAGTTGTGGCAGACGCACCGCGACCCGTCCGGGTCGGTGTACGGCACGCTGAGCGTCCGGTCGGCGTGCTGCCGCACCGTCACCGACAGCCGCCGGTCCCCGTGCCGGCCGCGCACCCGCCACTCCGGAAGTGCGAGCACCCCGCGAAACCGCAGCGCGGCCAGCAGCGGGTCACCACCGGGCCAGTCCACGCCGTCGATCCGGAGCCGGACGAACGGCAGGACGGGCAGGTGCCGCCAGCCGCGGCGGCGGGCCACCGCGGCCACGATCTCCAGCACGTCGCCGCCGCCGAGGTCGGCGTGCAACCAGGACCAGCGGCGCGCCATGCCGTGCCCGAAGATGCGGCCGGTCGCACCGGGGGCGTCGGTCAGGCGTACGACACGGTCGCCGTAGCGCACCTCGCCGTGGTGCAGCGCCCTCGGCGCCGGCACGACCTGCGCCGCCGGAAGCAGCTCCCGGTGCCACGCCCAGCGCGGGAACGTGTAGATGGGACGGCCGCCGTCCCGCCAGGACACGTCCCACGAGACGTCGTCGACGTGCCCGGTGAACCGGTCGCGGGTCATCCGGACGTCGCCACTGGCGAAGACCGCGCCGTCGGGCCGCCACGGCGCACGCGGCAGGTGACGCAGCACCGGCCTTCCGTCCGGGGGGAACACCCCGACGAGCCCGTGCGCGTACGGGGTGGCGTCGTCGGTGGGGGCGACCAGTTCGTGGTGCAGCCAGACGCCGGTCCCGGTCGCCGGGTCGGTGATGGTCGTGTACCACACCTCCTTGCGGCCGGGCTGACCGCGCCACCGGGATGCCAGCAGGTCCTCCATGTCCCACACTCCTCGCGATCGGGATCGAGCGGGCGGTCGGCACGTGCGGTGGATGGCGACGCGGTCACCGGCCGAGCATCAGCTCCCGCGTCCGGGCCAGGTACTCCTCGGCGGCGGTCCGCGCGGCGTCCGGGGCGCCGGCGCAGACGGCGTCGACGAGCGGTGCCAGCCGGGCACCCGCCACCGCCGGGTCCGCGAACGGCGCCCGGAACAACGACCGCACCTCCAGGTAGGCCTTCAGCAGGGAATTGACGAGCAGCTCGTACACCCGGTTGCCGGCCGCCGCCGCGAGCATCCGGTGCACCTCGGCCTCGGCGAGCTGGGCGGCGTCGGCGTCCCGGGCGGCGGTCACGGCCGCCAGCTGCGCCCGCAGCGCGTCCGCCTGGTCGGCGCCGCGGTGCGCGGCGGCCCGCGCCGCGACGAGGGCGCCGACCTCCTGGCGTACCTCGAACACCTCGACCAGCCAGCGGCCGTCCGTGCCCTCGCCCAGCGCGTGCGTCAGCAGCATCGGCAGGAGGTCGGGACCGCCGTGGCGGCGGTAGTCCAGCACCACCGTGCCGACTCCGTGCCGGGTCTCCAGCAGCCCCGCCTGGGCGAGGCGCACGAGCGCGTGCTTGAGCGAGGTGCGGGTGACGCCGTACGACGCGGCCAGGTCGCGCTCCGGCGGGAGCCGGCTGCCGGCCGGGTACCGGCGAGCCAGCACGTCGTCGCGGATCCGGTTGACCAGGGCGTCGACGAGGCTGTCGTGGGCGATCCGGGTCGTGGTCACGGCGTCCGTCCTCGGATTGGATCAGTGGCTCATCCACTTCGGATGGACGATACTCTGCCATCGACGGCGACGGATGGCAACAGGTTCTCGGCCGCGGTGCGGGCGGAAGGGGTCGGACGACGCGGAGGGGCCCCGCCGTAGCGGGGCCCCTCCGGGTACGCCGTCCCGTCACTTCAGGAAGGGCAGCCTCCGCACGATGGGCAGCTTCTCCCAGGTGGCGCCGAGGCCGAGGGTCCGGCCGGCGCCGATGAGGGTGAGGCCGACCAGGACGGCGGCGAGGGTCAGGTGTTCGTCCAGGAACGGGTTGGTCTGTGGGGGCAGGGCGACCGACCACATCATGACGTAGAGGGTGGCGCCGGTGGCGGCGGCGATGCGCATGCCGATGCCGAGGGTGAGGGCCAGGCCGATGCCGAGCAGGCCGAGCAGGAAGGTCCAGTTGGCGAAGGCGGTGCCGGCGAGGTCGTGGTAGATGCCGGCAAAGGGTCCTTCGGCGCCGCTCAGGAAGCCTTTGGTGGGGTTGCCGCCGTTGAGCCAGGCCCGTTCGGTCGGGGTGGCGAAGCCGAGCCCGAACACCTTGTCGACGAACGCCCACAGGAACGTCCAGCCGAGGGCCAGCCGGACACCCGCGAACACGTACCGCGCGGCGGTGCCGGCGGTCGTCGTCCGCGTGTTGTCGATACCGACCGCCGGAGCGGTCACCTTCGGGATCTGCCGCTCGGCAATCGCGGTCATGGCGTCCACGTCCTCTCGTCCTCCGATGTGCCCCCGGTGGGCACACATCGATTCCACCGCGATCGACGGACGGTGGGCAGGGGCGCTGGTCCGCTTCCCGGTGTGCCACCGGTCCCGGCCCGGCCGGGACCTTCGGCCCCCGCCGGGCCGGGGGAACGCCGCCCGTCGTGGTGGTGCTTCCCACTGGCCTCCCGCCTCACGACAAGCGGACGATCCGCGGCCGTCGGGTGACGGAACTCGGGACCGCGGCGCCATCACCGTGGAAGGGTTCGGCAACCAGGCCGGAACCCGCTGTGACGATGATCGGGAACGGGACGTGCGGGCGGTCAAATCGGCTCCAATGCCCATACAATCCTGTGTCACCGGTCACAGTCGTGCGCCGGTGTCGAGGCGACAGCGGCGAGGGGGAGGACGACGTGCGCCCACGGCATGGACGCGACCAGGACGGGGTCTGGCGGATCGGGCCGGTCCGCCTGCTGGCGGTGGTGGGGGTCGGCTACCTGATCGTCGTACTGGCACTGGCGGCCCTGACGGCGGGCGTCGACGGTGGACCGTCCACGGGGGCGGATCCCGGCCCCGGGGCCGGCGTCGTCACGTCCGCCCCGGAATCGTCCGCCTCGGCCGGCGCGGGTGAGGGCGCCGCCGGAGCGTCCACTCCGGCGTCCCCGGCCGGGAGGGACGTGCGCGTGGGATCAGTGGAGAACCGGTCGACCCCGCCGTCCCGGTCTCCGTCGTCGTCCACGGCGCGCCCGTCGGCCGCACCGCCGCCCGCCGCCCCGGCCGCACCGCCGGTGGTGACCACGGCGTACGAGGCGGAGTCGCCGGTGAACGGGCTGGCGGGCACCCGGACCTTCACCTGCTCCGGCTGCTCCGGGCAGAAGAAGGTGGGCTACGTCGGCCGTGACATGGGGGCGTTGCAGTTCAACGGCGTGACCGCCCGGGCGGGCGGCACGGCCACCGTGACGATCACCTTCGTCAACGGTGAGGGCCCGCGGGTCGGGCACATCAGCGTCAACGGCGGGTCGCCCATCGTCCTGACCTTCCCGGACACCGGCGGGTGGAGCACGGTCGACAGCACGACCGTCACGATGACGCTGCGACCCGGCGCCAACTCGGTGCGGATGTTCAATCCGCACGGGCCGGCACCCGACTTCGACAAGATCACCGTGAGCGTCCGCTGACACGTCGATTCGCCCTGGTCGCCGGTCCGGCCGGTGGGCGTGCGACACCGCCGACCGGCGGCGCGGTCAGGTGTGCAGGGTCCGGCTGGGCGGCACGCCGAAGGTGGCCCGGTACCGGGCGGTGAATCGGCTGTGGCTGACGAAGCCCCAGCGGTGGGCGATGCGGGCGACGGTCTCCCGCTCCGGGTCGGCCCGCAGCAGGTCCTGATGGGCCCGGTACAGCCGGATCCCGCGCAGGTGCGCCATCGGCGTGATGTCGAGATGGGTACGGAAGGCGAGTTGCACGGCGCGGGGGGAGACCCGGGCCGCCGCGGCGATGTCCGCCGCGCCGATGTCCTCGTGCGCGTGCTCCTCCATGAAGGCGACCGCACGGCGGACCGTGGCGACGCCGGCGTCCCGGCGGTCCTCGCCGGTCGCGGCCAGCCCGGCGGCTCCGCCGAAGGCGGTCGCCGCGGCCGCGGCGACCATGCGGATCGCCGCGCCCGTCACCAGCGGTTGGCCGGCGGCCTCCGGGTTCGCCAGGACGGCCTCCCGCAGGTAGGCGACGGTTGTCCGCCAGTGCCGGGCGAGGTGCGGCGGGGCGGCCGTGAGGACGTCGAAGCGCAGCGGCGTCGCCGTGCCGGTCGCCCTGGCCAGCAGGCCGAGGTCCAGGACGCACACCGCGACCGCGCCGACCTGCCAGCGTACGGAGTGGGCGCGCTCGGGCGGCGCTGCCAGGAAGGTGTCCCCGGGCGTGAACCGGTGCTCGGCGCCGGCGCAGGTCCGGCTGACCCTCGCGGTGACCGTCTCGCAGACGACCAGCGTGCCGAGGGGCTCGGCGTCGATTCGCAGGTCGCCGGAGTGGGCGGTGTCGTCGAGGCGTACCGCACCGAGGTCGACGCGGTGGTGTCGCAGGCGGTACGGCCCGTCGCCGGCCTCGATCCGGAGCCGGGTGCCGTACGACGCCGCGAGGTGGTCGTGGATCAGGTCGGGATCGCGGCTGTCGAAGCGGTGGATGACGGCTTCCTGCGTACTCACTCCGCCTCCCGCGGATTGAGCAACCGGTGTGTCCAGCGGCAGCGGGAATTTCGCCGGGCGCAACGCCCTGTGGTGGAGTGTACGGTCCGACGACTGCGGGGGATAGCGTTTTCCCGCCGTGGACCGGCCCGGATTCCCCCACCGTGGCCCGGTCGGCGTTCCTCCTTCGCAAACGGGCTAGCCGGCCGCGCCCGGCGGGCTAGCTACCGTCGTCGGCGACCAGTGAATCTTGGCCGGGACCCATGCCAGGTCCGTACCCGTCCGACCGCTGGCCGGGCACCGTGGACACGGCGCGTCGTCCCCGGTGGACGAACGAACGGGGTGAGAACAGTGGACATCAGCGACACCACGCGGATCGCCCGGGCGACGGCGGCGGAGACGGTGCGCCGACTGACCCTCGACCGCGGTGTCGGTGCGGTCGACACCCGTGCCGGCGAGGTGCAGGCCTGCTTACGGGACGTCCTGGCCGACGTGCTGCGCTCCGACCGGCCACCGCGGCCGGACCGGCTGTCGGAGCTCTGCGCCGAGCTGGGCCTGACCCGTGCCGTGTTCGACGCCCTCGGACACCACCTGCTCACCGTCCTGCTGCCGCACCGGGTGGGGCCGGACGCGCTGATCCGGGTGGGCGCGCTGCTCAGCACGGTCCGGCGGCGCCTGGCACCGGAGGAGCAGAGCTCACCCAACGCCGGGCCGGCGCGTCCCGGCCCGGGAAAGCGCAACGGCGCGTCGCGACGGTACCGACCGGCCCGGCCGCCGGAACACCTGCCGGACACGCCGAGCTGGACGTGCGGCGGCTGCGGCGAGGAGTGGCCCTGCGCCACCAAGCAGAGCCAGCTGCTCGCCGAGTACGGCGGCGCCAGCACCGGCCTCGCCGTCTACCTCGGATCCTGCCTGTTCGCCGCGGTCGAGGACCTCCCCGCACTCCCGGTGGCCCGGGCCCGCAACCGGTTCCTGGGCTGGCTGCCGCGCGCCCGGTACTAGCGCGACGCGCCCGACCGGTCAGGCCCGCAGGGTCCGGCTCGGAGGGACGCCGAACTCGGCCCGGTACAGCCCGGTGAAGCGACTGTGACTGGAGAACCCCCAGCGGGCCGCCACCGCGCCCACCGTGGTCGTGCCCGGGTCGGCGTCCCGCAGCTCCCGGTGCGCGTGATCGAGACGGGCCCACCGCAGGTAGGCGGTCGGAGTCGTGTCGAGGTGACGCCGAAAGGCCAGCTGCACCGCCCGGATGCTCACCCGGGCCGCCGCGGCGATGTCGGCGACGCTGATGTCGAGGGCGGCGTGGTCGTCGATGAACGCGACGGCCCGGCGTAACGCCCACACGCCGGCGTCCCGCCGGTCCTCGATGGTGGGTTCGGTCAGCGCGGTGGTGGGGAAGGCGGACAGGGTGGCCGCGACGAGCAGCCGCGCCGCGTTGCCGACCAGCAGCGGGTTGGCCGCCACCTCCGGGATGGTCAGGACCTCGCCCCGGACGTAGGCGAAGGTGCGCCGCCACGCGGCGGCGGCTTCCGCGGACACCGGGCGGAGGTCGAGGAAGCGCACCGGCTCCGGCGCCCGGCCGGGCGCGGTCTCGGCGACCTGGTCGGCCAGGTCGGTGGTGAACACCGCCACGTGGGCGGCGGCGTCGCGCACCCGGGCGGTGTACGGCTGGTCGGGTGGCGCCGGCAGGAAGACGTCCCCGGGGCGGAGGGCCCGCTCGGGGCCGACGGCCGAGCGGAAGCTGATCGCTCCCGAGGTGAGCAGCCCGACGTGGACGGCGCCCGGCGGCTCGACGTCCGCGTCGAAGTGCATCTGGAACACCAGCCGGTCCAGGCGGACCGGGCCGAGCCGGGATTCGGCGAGCCGCAGGACGTGGGGCCCGCCGCCGCTGCTGATCCGCAGGCGACCGTAGCGACCGCTCAGCTGTGCGTGCACGGCCTCGGGACCCGCGGCCACCACCGTCGCAGGGGACACGTCGGACCGGTCGGGAGGCCGCTCGCCGTGCGCCGGCCCGCCGTCGGCCCCGACGCCCGGGGCGCGGCTGCGAGGCGCAGGGTCGCTCACGGTCCCCCCTCGGCGGTGCTGCGATCACCGGCCGGTGCGGGCAGTTCCCGCCCGTGGCCTCACTCTAGACCCGCCTCCGACCGCGGCGCCTACGGGAGCACGCCGAGGGTGTCCGGCTGACGGGACGGCAGGTGGGTGCCGGTGGCCCGGTGCTTCTCCTGCTTGACCCGGTAGAGGCGTTGGTCGGCGGCGTGCATCAACGACTCCAGCGTCGTCCCGTCGTACGGGGCGGTGGCCCAGCCGATGCTGACACCGGCCTGCTGGCCCACCGCCGCGTCGACCCGGGCCGTCACCGCCTGCGCGGTCGCCGCGTCGGCCTCGACCAGGACGACGACGAACTCGTCGCCGCCGATCCGGGCGACCACGTCGTCCGGGCGGACCGTCCGGCGGACAGCCGCCACCGTCGTCTGGAGCAGTTGGTCACCGGCCGCGTGCCCGTACCGGTCGTTGACGAGCTTGAAGTCGTCGAGGTCCAGGCAGAGCAGGGACGGGCCGGGGCGGCACCGGGGAACGAACAGGGTGGAGGCGAACTCCGCCAGTCCGCGCCGGTTCAGCGCGCCGGTGAGCGGATCCAGGGTCGCGAGAGCGCGGAGCTGGGAGCGCTGCCGGGCGACCTTGCGGGCCTGCGTGGAGCAGACCGAGATCAGCACGACCATCCCGGCGACGTTGATGAAGAGGTGGCCGGGCCGCATCGGCTCGCCGACGGCGGCGACCCCCACGTACGTCCCGAGGGTGAGCACCTCGAGCGCGATCATGAGCCGCAGGCCGGGAGTCTGGGTGGCCACGAAGACCACGGTGGTCACGAAACCCAGGGCGGCGGGTGCGGCCGCGCCGCCGTCCCAGTGTGAACCCAGCGCCAGTGCGACGAGGGTGACCATCATGATGACGCCGGAGGTGCGGTAGCCGGCCGCTTTCGTGGTCACCCGCCGCGCGGCCCACAGGCCCACCGCGCCGCCCGCCATGCCGCAGCCGTACATCACCAGCATCTTGCCCCGGTGCGGCTGGTCCAGGGTGAGAAGGCAGTACAGGACGGCGACCCCGTGCGAGACGACGTGCAGGGCCGCACTGAGCCGCATGCGTCGGCGGCGCTCGTTCACCGATTGCCCCCCGCACCTACCGCACCCGGCGGGTGCCGCCGGGTGACGCCAGAGCGAAACCGGTCGAAGTGGCGGAGTCCCATGGCGAGGCCGCTCCGACGTGGCACCGTGCCACCTGCACATTGAATGGTGTGCCGCAGGTCACCGTCAAGACCTGTTGCCGGGAAGCTGCACGCACGGTAACCGCGACCGGGCATCCTACGGACAATGCACGTCACCATGGCCGGCTCCCGTCGCGGCCCCGCGCTGCTGCTGCTGGCCGCGGTGCCGCCGATGCTGGAGATGGGCGCCCTGCTGGGCCTCGGGTTCTTCGCCGCGCAGCCGCTGGCTCCGCAGGCCACCGCCGTCTGGCCGTACGACTCGTACCACGACCTGCGCTGGCTGCTCGTCTACCACAACTCGTGGGCGATGTTCCTGCTCGGCCTGGTGGTCGCTGTCGTCGTGCGGGGCGTGCTGTCCGCCGGCCTGACGGCACTGGCCTGGCCGGCGGAGCTGGATCGCCCGTCGTGGCGCTGGCTGGTGCTGCGCAACCTGGAGGTCGCGGCGATCGCCATCCTGATCATCTCGCCGTGGGCGGCCATCTCCGTCGCGTTCTCCGCGGTGGCGCTCTCCTGGTACCTGTTCGCATCGGTGGTTCCGATGCTGGTCATCGCGCCGTTCCTCCAGCGGGCGGGGGTCGTCCAGCACTGGTGGCGGGGACTGCCGTCGGCCCGGCTCCTCGGCTGGTCGCTGCTGAACTTCCTGGTGCTCACCATTGCCAGCGCCGTGATCGTGAGCGTGCCGGGCTGGTCGCGGATCCTCGTGGCGGGTCTGGCCGGTGTGGTCAATGGACTGTTGTGGCGGCGGACGGTGCGGGCGGCCGTCCAGCACGAGCCAGCCCACTGGGCACGGGTGCCGGTGGCGCCGATCGCGATCGTGCTCACCATGGTCGCCGCGGTGGGAGTCCCACCGCTGGTCGGACTCGCGGCGGGGACGAGGGGGGCGTGGACCCCGCCGCTCGTCCGGTACCCGCTCCCGGACCGGGTGCCCTACGCGGTGATCGTCCTGGCCGGCTTCGAGTCGAGCTGGGACGGGCAGCCACCGGTCGACCCGCGGGTGGAACGCTTCTCGTACGCCGGCATCGACGGCTCCGGCCGGCCGTTGCCGTACCGGCCGGAGGCGACCCACCGTTCGCTGGACTCCAGCGCGGCCCTGCTGGGGCAGCAGGTCGAGGCGCTGCACCAGCGGACCGGCCGGCCGATCGCTCTCGCCGGGGAGAGCGAGGGCGCGCTGGTGATCCGGACATACCTCGACAAGCTCGCCCCCGGGCCGGTGGCGGCGGTGCTGTTGTACAGCCCGCTGATCTGGCCCGGCCGCGCCTACTACCCGCCACCCTGGCACCAAGGGTGGGGCGTGGTGGCCGGCTGGGAGCTGCGCGGCATCGCCGCCGTCACGAACCTGGTCAGCGAGATCGACACCGGACCGGACGAGCCGTTCATCCGGTCCGTCATCGCCGAGGCGCCCTTCTACCGCAACCGCATCCTCTGCCCGGTTCCCGGCGTCCGCATCATCGCCTTCCTGCCCCTGGTCGGTGCGGCCGAGGCGCCGCCCGGCGAGTACACGGACGTTCCGGTCGTCGAGGTTCCGGCCCTGCACGGCGGCCTCCTCAACCGGGACGACGTCTACGAACAGTCCATCCACTTCCTCGCCGGCGAGCCGGTCGCCCAACCCCTCGGGGGGTACGAGGTGGTGCAACGGTTCAGCGCCGCCTGGCAGGCGCCGCCGCTCATCCTCGACGTGAACCCGATCTGGGCCGCCGGCCGGGAGGGTGATCCGGCGATGACCGGCCGGATCTGCGAGGCCCGGTGACAGGCGCGGCACGGCCATGGCACCGGGTCAGCCGTTCGCGGCCCGGGCCTCGGGCTTGATCCACCCGAAGGTCCGCTCGACGGCGCGCTGCCAGTTCTCCCGCTCCTGGTCGCGGACCGTGGCGTCCATCTCCGGCGTCCACCGGGCGGCGAGGTGCCAGTTGCGGCGCAGGCCCTCCAGGTCGGGCCAGTACCCGACCGCGAGCCCGGCCGCGTACGCGGCGCCGAGGGAGACCGTCTCGGCCACCATCGGGCGTACCACCGGCACGGCGAGCACGTCCGCGACGAACTGCATCAGCAGGTTGTTCGCGGTCATCCCGCCGTCCACCCGCAGGGCCGTCAGCTCCAGCCCGGAGTCGGCGTTCATCGCGTCGACCACCTCGCGGGTCTGCCAGCCGGTCGCCTCCAGCACCGCGCGGGCCAGGTGCCCCTTGGTGATGTACGAGGTCAGCCCGACGATCACCCCGCGCGCCTCGCTGCGCCAGTGCGGCGCGAACAGCCCCGAGAAGGCGGGCACGATGTAGCAGCCGCCGTTGTCGTCGACCGTCCGGGCGAGGGTCTCGATCTCCGGCGCGGTGCTGATCAGCTCCAGCCGGTCGCGGAACCACTGCACCAGGGACCCGGTGATCGCGATGGACCCTTCGAGGGCGTACACGGCGGGCTCGTCGCCGATCCGGTAGCCGACGGTGGTGAGCAGCCCGTGACTGGAGTGCACCGGCTCGGCGCCGGTGTTGAGCAGCAGGAAACTGCCGGTGCCGTAGGTGCACTTGGCGTCGCCGGGGGCGAAGCAGGTCTGCCCGAACAGGGCCGCCTGCTGGTCGCCGAGGGCCGCCGCGATCCGGACGCCCGGCAGGACGGTCGTGGCGGTGCCGTACACCTCGGAGGAGGAGCGGATCTCGGGCAGCATGGCGGCGGGGACACCGAAGAAGGCCAGCAGGTCCGGGTGCCAGTCGAGGGTCCGCAGGTCCATCAGCATGGTGCGGCTGGCGTTGGTGACGTCGGTCAGGTGCAGGCCGCCGTCCGGGCCGCCGGTGAGGTTCCAGATCAGCCAGCTCTCCATCGTCCCGAAGAGCACCTCACCGCGCTCGGCCCGCTCGGCGAGGCCGGGCGTGTGGTCGAGCAGCCAGCGCAGCTTCGGCCCGGAGAAGTACGTGGTCAGTGGCAGCCCGCAGAGCCGCTGGACGTCCTCGGCGCCGGGGGAGCGGGTTAGGGTCTCCACCACCGCGTCGGTGCGGGTGTCCTGCCAGATGATCGCGGGCGCCACCGGGACGCCGGTGCGCCGGTCCCAGACGATCGTGCTCTCGCGCTGGTTGGCGATGCCGATCGCGGCGATCTGGTCGGCGGTGACGCCGGCCTGGGCGAGGGCGCGGGGGACGACCCGGCCCACGTTGCGCCAGATCTCCGCGGCGTCGTGCTCCACCCAGCCGGGCCGGGGGAAGTGCTGCTGGTGCTCCCGCTGGGCCACCGAGACGAGGTTGCCGCGGCGGTCGAACACGATGCAGCGGGTGGAGGTCGTTCCCTGGTCGATGGCGACGACGTAGCTTTCGGTCATGGCGCGTCCTTCGTGAAGCCGGGTGGTGGGGTGGGCTGATCACCAGCGCGCGGCGCCGAGATCACGGGACACCGCGCGGGCGGCGTCGCGGACGTACGTGACGAGGGTCGGGCGGGGGACTCCCGATCCGTCGCAGATGCGGTCCACCGGACCGGAGAGCCCGATCGCGCCCACGACCAGGCCGCCGTAGCCGCGGATCGGCGCGGCGATACCGGCCTTGCCGGGGGTCATCTCCTCGATCTCGGCTCCCCAGCCGTTGTCCCGGATCTCGCTGAGGGCCCGGGTGAGGGCCCGTGCGGTGACCAGGGTGCGGCGGGTGTAGGGCTCGGGCTCGCCCTGCATGACCGTGTTGGCGGCGCCCACGTCGTAGGCGAGCAGGACCTTGCCGAGCGCGGTGGCGTGCGGGGGCAGCAGCGACCCGACGTCCAGGGTCTGGAGGGTGTCGTCGGGGCGGAACACGTGGTGGACCACCAGCACCTTGCCGTCCAGCAGGGTGCCGATGCGGACTGCCTCGCCGCTGCGCGCGGCGAGGGGGTCCGCCCAGTTGATGGAGCGGGAGCGGAGTTCGTTGACGTCGAGGTAGCTCGTGCCGAGGTGCAGCAGGGCGGCGCCGAGCTGGTACTTGCCGGAGGTCTTGTCCTGCTCCACGAACCCGACGTCCTGGAGGGTGCGCACGATGCCGTGCGCCGTGCCCTTGGGCAGGTCGAGGGAGCGGGCGATCTCTCCGATGCCGAGCCGGCCGGAACTGCTGGCCAGCAGGCGGAGGATCGCCGCGGCACGTGCGATGGACTGCACCTGACCCGGCATGGGCCGGAATGCTAATCGCGTTCGGGCCATCGCAACAGTGTTCGACATTGTCGACCGGGGTTCGTTGACCCGCCTTCCTGCGTTTCCTACGGTTCACCGCACGGCGACGTCCGACACCTCGCCGACACCGACCGGCCCTCCGCCCGTCCCCCTGCTAGCGGAGGGCCGCCACCCCCCTGGAGGCACCATGACACAGCGATTGAGAGCGCCGGGCCTGCTCGGCGAACTTGCCGCCGAGTTCGCCGGCACCGCCATCCTGATCCTGTTCGGCGTGGGCGTCGTCGCCCAGGTCGCCGCCGCCGGCACCGGCGAGTTCGACAGCATCGCCTGGGCCTGGGGCCTCGGCGTGACCCTCGGCGTCTACGTCGCCGGCCGGATCAGCGGCGCCCACCTCAACCCCGCGGTGACCCTCGCCCTCGCCGTCTTCAAGGGCTTCTCCTGGCGCAAGGTCATGCCGTACGCGCTGGCCCAGACCGCCGGCGCGTTCGTCGCGGCCCTGATCATCCGCTGGAACTACAGCGAGGTGCTGTCCCGGTTCGACCCGGGCCTCACCAGCAAGAGTCAGGGCGTCTTCTCCACCCTGCCGGGCGCCGGCGTCACCGAGTGGGGCGCGCTGCGCGACCAGATCATCGGTACGGCGATCCTCCTGTTCCTCGTGCTCGCCGTCACCGACGCCCGCAACTCCCTGCCCGGTTCCAACCTCGCCCCGCTGATCGTCGGCCTGATCGTCGTCGCGATCGGCATGGCCTTCGCGGTCAACGCCGGCTACGCGATCAACCCCGCCCGTGACTTCGGCCCCCGCCTCGCGTCGTTCCTGACCGGGTACGAGACGGCGTTCCAGGACGCCGGCGGATATCCGTACTTCTGGGTGCCCATCGTCGGGCCGCTCGTCGGCGGTGTTCTCGGCGCCGGCCTCTACGAGCTGCTCATCGGCCGGTTCCTGCCGAGCGACGAGCCGGAGCCGGGCACTCTCGCCACCGAGACGGTTGCGGAGCCCGAGCCCGCCCGCGTCTGATCGACACATCCCCCTACGACCCGCAGAGGAGACCTCCCGCATGGCTGACTTCGTCGGCGCGGTGGACCAGGGCACCACCAGCACCCGTTTCATGATCTTCGACCACGGTGGCAACGAGATCGGCCGCCACCAGCTCGAGCACCAGCAGATCCTGCCGCAGGCCGGCTGGGTCGAGCACAACCCGCTGGAGATCTGGGAGCGGACCCAGACCGTCATCCAGACCGCGATGAACGAGCGCGGCCTCAGCGCCGCCGACCTCGCCGCACTGGGCATCACCAACCAGCGCGAGACCACCGTCGTGTGGAACCGCCGCACCGGCCGCCCCTACTACAACGCCATCGTCTGGCAGGACACCCGGACCGACCGGATCGCCTCCGCGCTGGAGCGCGAGGGCAAGGGCGATGTCATCCGGCGCAAGGCCGGCCTGCCGCCGGCGACCTACTTCTCCGGCGGCAAGATCCAGTGGATCCTGGAGAACGTCGAGGGGGTCCGGGAGGACGCCGAGCGCGGTGAGGCGATCTTCGGCAACACCGACACCTGGCTGCTGTGGAACCTCACCGGCGGCACCGAGGGCGGGGTGCACGTCACCGACCCCACCAACGCCAGCCGCACCATGCTGATGAACCTGGAGACGCTGGACTGGGACGACGAGCTGCTGTCGTTCTTCGGCATCCCGCGCGCCATGCTGCCGCAGATCCGGCCGTCGTCGGACCCGAACACGTACGGGACCACCGCGCCGCACGGCCCGTTCACCGGCCCGGTCCCGCTCACCGGGGACCTCGGCGACCAGCAGGCCGCCACCGTCGGGCAGGTCTGCTTCGCCCCCGGCGAGGCCAAGAACACGTACGGCACCGGCAACTTCATGCTGCTCAACACCGGCACCGAGATCGTCCGGTCCAAGGCCGGCCTGCTCACCACGGTGTGCTACCAGTTCGGCACCGACGCCCCGGTGTACGCCCTGGAGGGCTCCATCGCGGTCACCGGGTCGGCGGTGCAGTGGCTGCGCGACCAGCTCAAGATCATCAGCACGGCGGCGCAGAGCGAGATCCTCGCCCGCCAGGTCGAGGACAACGGCGGCGTGTACTTCGTACCGGCGTTCTCGGGGCTGTTCGCCCCGTACTGGCGCTCCGACGCCCGCGGCGCGATCGTCGGGCTGTCCCGGTTCAACACCGACGCCCACATCGCCCGGGCCACGCTGGAGTCCATCTGCTACCAGAGCCGGGACGTGGCCGAGGCCATGGAGAAGGACTCCGGGGTGCCCCTGGACGTCCTCAAGGTCGACGGCGGCGTCACCGTCAACGACCTGTGCATGCAGATGCAGGCCGACATCCTCGGCGTGCCGGTGAGCCGGCCGGTGGTCGCCGAGACCACCGCGCTCGGCGCCGCGTACGCCGCCGGCCTCGCCGTCGGCTTCTGGAAGAACACCGACGAGCTGCGGGAGAACTGGAACGAGAGCCGGCGCTGGCAGCCCAGCTGGTCGCCCGAGCAGCGCGAGAACGGCTACGGCCGCTGGAAGAAGGCGGTCCAGCGCACCCTCGACTGGGTCGACGTCGACTGATCAGCAACACCCCCACCCGAGGACCGGGCGGCCGGCGTCCCCCGCCGGCCGCCCGGACCGGCCGACGTCCGCGCCGGCCGCCCAGAAACAGGAGAACGAACGCATGCACTCCGCGACACTGTCACCGGCCGCCCGCGAGCGGTCCCTGGCCGCGCTCAGCAGCGGTCAGGAACTGGACGTCCTGGTGGTCGGCGGCGGCGTCACCGGCGCCGGCTGCGCCCTCGACGCCGTCACCCGGGGCCTGTCGGTCGGGCTCGTCGAGGCCCGCGACTGGGCCAGCGGCACGTCCAGCCGCTCCAGCAAGCTGATCCACGGCGGCCTGCGCTACCTGGAGATGCTCGACTTCGGCCTGGTCCGCGAGGCGCTGCGCGAGCGCGGCCTGCTGCTGCAACGGCTCGCCCCGCACCTGGTCCGCCCGGTGCCGTTCCTCTACCCGCTGCGCCACCGCGGGTGGGAGCGGCTGTACGCGGGAGCCGGCGTCCTGCTCTACGACACGATGAGCCTCTCCGGCAACCACGCCCGCGGCGTACCGGCCCACCGGCACCTCACCCGGCGCGGCGCGGTCCGCGCCTGCCCGTCGCTGCGGCCGGAGGCGCTGGTCGGCGCGTTGCAGTACTACGACGCCCAGGTCGACGACGCCCGGCTGGTGACCTGCCTGGTCCGCACCGCCGCGGCGCACGGCGCCCACCCGCTGTCCCGGGCCCGCGTCGTGGGCTTCCTGCGCGACGGCGACCGGGTCATCGGGGCGCGGGTGCACGACCTGGAGACCGACCGGGTCTTCGAGGTCCGCGCCCGGCAGGTCATCAACGCCACCGGCGTGTGGACCGACGACATCCAGGCACTCGTCGGCGAGCGCGGCCCGGTGCAGGTCCGCGCGTCGAAGGGCATCCACCTGGTGGTGCCCCGCGACCGGATCCACTCCACCACCGGCCTGATCCTGCGCACCGAGACCAGCGTCCTGTTCGTGATCCCGTGGGGCCGGCACTGGCTGATCGGCACCACCGACACCGACTGGGACCTGGACAAGGCGCACCCCGCCGCCACCAGCCGCGACATCGACTACCTGCTGGAGCGGGTCAACGAGGTCCTGGCCACCCCGCTGACCCGCGACGACGTCGAGGGCGTGTACGCGGGCCTGCGCCCGCTGCTGTCCGGGCACTCCGACGCCACGGCCAAGCTGTCCCGGGAGCACACCGTGGCCAGCCCGGTGCCGGGACTGGTCATGGTCGCCGGCGGCAAGTACACGACGTACCGGGTGATGGCGCGGGACGCGGTCGACGAGGCGGTGCGCGGTCTCGGCGAGGGCGTCCCCGCCTCGTGCACCGACCGGGTGCCGCTGCACGGGGCCGAGGGCTACGTCGCCCGGTGGAACCAGCGCCGCCGGATCGCCCGGCAGCACGGCCTGTCCGCCGAGCGGGTCGAGCACCTGCTGCGCCGCCACGGCGCCGCCGTCGACGAGGTGCTGGACCTGCTGCGGGAGGACCCGGCGCTGGCCGAGCCGCTCGACGGCGCCGACGACTACCTGCGCGTGGAGATCGTCTACGCGGCGTCCGCCGAGGGCGCCCTGCACCTGGAGGACGTGCTCACCCGGCGTACGCACATCTCGATCGAGACCTTCGACCGCGGGCTCGCCGCCGCCCGCCCGGCCGCCGAGCTGATGGCACCGGTGCTCGGCTGGGACGCCGAGCGGGTCGACCGGGAGGTCGCCCACTACGTGGCCCGGGTGCACGCCGAGCGGGCGGCGCACGAGCAGGCCGACGACGAGGCCGCAGACGCCGTCCGCCTGGGCGTACCGGACGTGGTGCCGCCGGTGGCGCTCGCCGCCTGACGCGGCTGCCCGGCGGTCGGTCGCACACCGCCGGGCGCGGATCCGGTCTCCGGCGGTGTGCCCGCGCACACCGCCGGAGCCGCGTTCCGGGTGCCCGCGGCGGGCGTGAGACGCTGGCGGCCGCATGATGATCGGGCCGCGACGCGGCGACCGGTCGACACCCGCTCCCGGGGGCACGACCGTGGCCGCTGCCGCGCCGGGCGCGCGCCGAAAGGAACGGCATGAGCGCAGCCGCCCCCGCGGTCACCTCCCCGCACCACCGGCCGGCCGACCGGCCCGCCGCACGGGACGGGATCGCGGCGTTCGTCCTCGCGGCGACCGCCTTCGCCCTCGTCACCGGTGAGACGCTGCCGGTGGGACTGCTCGGGCAGATCGCCGCGGACCTGCCCGCCGCGCCGAGCGTGGTCGGTCTCTCGGTGGCTCTCTACGCCGCCGTCGCGGCGGCCACCGCCGTACCGCTGACCCGGCTGCTCGCCCGCTGGGACCGGCGCCGGGTCCTGGTCGCCTGCGCCGCCACCTTCGCGCTCGGGCACCTCGTCACCGCGCTGGCGCCGACCGTCGCCGTCCTGATGGCCGGGCGGTGCGTGTCGGCGGCCGCGCACGGCGTCTACTTCGCGGTCGCGATGCCGGTGGCGACCCGCCTCGCCGCCCCGCACCGCCAGGGCCGCGCGGGCAGCCGGGTCGCGGTCGGCGGGGCCAGCGCCCTGGTGGTCGGGACCCCCCTGGTCACCCTCGTCGGCCAGGCGTGGGGATGGCGCGCCGCCGCGGCGACCGTCGTCGTCGCCTCGCTCGCCCTCGCCGGGGTCCTCGCCCGGACGCTGCCGGCGCTGCCCGGCGACCGGGGCCCGGGCACCGACGGCCGGCTGGCCGTCACGCTGCGCACGGCCGGGCTGCCAACCGTCCTGGCCGTCACCCTGCTCGCCGTCGCCGGGCACTTCGCGTTCTTCACCTACCTGGCGCCGTACGCCGACCGCGAACTCGGCGTCCGGGACGCCGGCCTCTCGCTCGTCCTGCTCTGCTACGGGATCGCGTCGGTGGCCGGCAGCGCGGCCGGGGGCCGGCTCGCCGACGCCGGGCCGGTCGCCAGCGTACGGGTGGCCGCGGCGGCGTTCACCGTGGTGCCGGCGGCGCTGTGGCTGAGCAGCCGGGCGGGCGCCACGGTGCCGGGCGCGGCGCTGCTGGTCCTCTCCGGCGCGTCGTTCTCGCTGCTCGCGGTCCTCACCGCGCTCGCCGTCCTGCGCCGGGTCGACGGCGGGCGGGCGGAGACCGCCAGCGCCCTGCACAGCATCCTCTTCCAGGTCGGGATCCTCGCCGGCTCGGCCCTGGGCAGCCTCTGCGCCCGGTTCGGTGCGGTCGACGTCATCCCGCTCGTCACGGCCGGGACCGGGCTCGTCGTCCTCGCCGTGGCGTCGCTCGCCGGCTCGGCCTTCCGCGCGCGTGCGGCCTGACGGGTTTCCCGGGGCCGGCAACGGGAACGCGGGCGGCGCCCGACAGCCGATCGACGGTCGGAGGAGCACGCCGTGTCCCACCAGGGTCTGTCCACCGCGGTGCCGAAGCGGCTCACGCCCGTGGCCGGGGCGCCCCTCTGGTGCGACGCCCGGGACCACGGGCTGCGCGGGGACGGGGTGACCAACGACCAGCCGGCCCTGGCGGCGCTGGTGGACCGGCTCGGCGAGGGGTACGCGGCCGACGGACGGGCCCGGGTGATCTACTGCCCGCCCGGGATCTACGCGATCCGGGACGCCGGCACGGTGTGGCGCAGCGGCGTGTCACTCATCGGGGCCGGCCCGGCGGCGACCCGCTTCCTGCTCAGCAACGAGGGCAACCGGTCCGACCCGGTGCCGCTCGCCTTCTGGACCACGGTGCAGCACGGCGCGGACCGGGACCGGCACATCGCCGAGTGCACGTTCGCCGACTTCGAGATCGACGGCTCGGGCGTGGCGATGACCGAGTACAGCTACCTCGCCAAGGGCCTGGGCCTGCAGTACGTCGTGCGGGGAGTGTTCCGCAACCTCTACATCCACCACACCGGCGCCACCGGCCTGGGCTGCGACTTCCTCCAGGACACGCTGATCGACGGGGTGGTCGTGATCGGCTGCGGCCGCCTGGACAACGGCCTCCAGATGGGTGGTGCGGGCATCGGCATCGGCGTCGGCGGGTGGGGCGAGATCGAGCGCTGCACCATCGCCAACTGCACCACGCTGGGCAACGGCACCAACGGGATCTTCCTGGAACTCCAGAAGCCGGACTGGACGCCGCCGCGCGGCTACCGCATCGTCGGCTGCCACAGCCAGGCCAACCGCTTCGGCATCTCCGACTGGGGCGCCGACGGTCTCGTCGTCTCCGCCTGCACGCTGACCGGCAACCTGGAGGCGGGCTTCGACGTCTCCGCCAACGGCACCGCCGGCGTCGCCGGCCGCGGCGGGATCCTCACCGACTGCGTCATCGACCGCAACGTCGGCGACGGCATCAGCATGGGAAACACGCCGGGCCCGTACACGATCCGGGGAAACCGGATCAGCGGCAACGGCGGGTACGGCTTCCACGAGCACGACCTGGGCAACGGCTACCGGGGTCCGGCCGTGTCCGTCGTGGTCGACGGCAACGACCTCGCCGACAACGGTCTCGACGCCGTCCGGGTCGACCGGCCGATGGTCGACGCCTTCCTGGTCGGCAACCGGATCCGCGACAACGGCCGCCGCTGCGCCCCCGCCACGAGCGGGTCGGGAGCCTCCGTGCGGTACGGGCGCAGGACGGTGACCGACGTCGGCGCTACCTGGCCACCGGACGGTCACCGGGGCAAGGTCGTCCACGTCGGCGGGCGGACGGCCGTGGTCGCCGGCAACAGCGCCACCGAGCTCAGCCTCGCCGAGGTACGGCCGGACGCCGCCAGCGGGTGGAACGAAGCGGTGCCGGAGCCCGGCAGCCGGTACGAGCTGCCCGCCCCGCCGCCGGTCCGCGCCGGGATCACCGTCAACGCCCCGCTCGATTCGGCGACCGTACGGGGCAACCGGGTGTGGGACACCGGCGCCGGAACCCAGACGTACGGCCTGTGGATCACCGGGCGGGGCAGCTGCGTGGCCTGCCGGATCGAGGACAACGACCTCGCCGGCAACGCCGACGGCGCGCTGCGCCTGGACACCCCACCGGTGGGCGGCCGGTGGACCGACAACCACACCGACGTGGAGTGAGCGCCGGTCACCCCCGCCGGTTGCGGGCGTCGAGCATGTCGTTGAGCGCCAGGGCCGTGGTGATCAGGGAGAGATGGCTGAACGCCTGCGGGAAGTTGCCGATCTGCTGGCCGGTGAGGGCGATCTCCTCCGCGTAGAGGCGCAGGTGGTTGCTGAAGGTGAACATCTTCTCGAACGTGAGCAGGGCGTCGTCGAGTCGCCCGGAGCAGGCCAGGGCGGCGACGTACCAGAAGGTGCACATGTTGAACGTGCCCTCGTCGCCGGGGAGCCCGTCCGGCGCCTCGGAGGGCTTGTACCGGTGCACGAGGCTGTCGGAGACCAGGTCCCGGTCGATGGCCTGCAAGGTGGACTGCCACAGCGGGTCGCTCGGGGTGACGAACCCGACCGACGGCATGATGAGCAGGGCGGCGTCGAGGACGTGCTCCCCGTACGCCTGGACGAAGGAGCGGCGGTTCCAGTCGTACCCCCGCAACATGATCTGGTTGTAGATCGCGTCCCGTTCGCGGACCCAGCGGGACACGTCGCCGGGGCGGCCGTGGCGGGCGGAGAGGCGGATCGCCCGGTCCATGGCCACCCAGGACATCAGGCGGCCGAAGGTGTAGTCACGGGGGTGGCTGCGGCTCTCCCAGATGCCCGCGTCCGGCTGGTCCCAGTTGTCGCAGAGCCAGTCGACCATCCGGACGGTGCTGCGCCACACCTGGTGCGAGGCGCGGATGCCCTGCTCGTCGGCGAAGAGCATGGCGTCCAGGGCCTCGCCGTGGATGTCGAGCTGGAGCTGGTCGGCGGCGCCGTTGCCGATCCGGACCGGCCCCGACCCCATGTACCCCTCCAGGTGGTCGAGGACCTCCTCGTGCAGGTCGGACGAGCCGTCCACCCGGTACATGATCTTGAGAGGTGCCGCGTGGTCGCCGGCCTCGCGGATGCGCTCGTCGAGCCAGTTGGTGTACCGGGCCGCCTCCTCGGTGAAGCCCAGCCCGAGCAGGGCGTGCACCGAGAACGAGGTGTCGCGGATCCAGGTGTAGCGGTAGTCCCAGTTGCGGGTGCCCCCGATCTCCTCGGGCAGGGAGGCGGTCGGTGCGGCGATCATGGCGCCGGTCGGCGCGTACGTCATGAGCTTGAGGGTGATCGCCGACCGTTCCACCATCTCCCGCCACCGCCCGGTGTACCGGGACCGGTCGAGCCACTGGCGCCAGTAGTCGCGGGTGAACTCGAACAGCGCCTGGACCTCTTCCCGGCTGAAGCGGCGGGGCGCCTGGGTGCCGGCGGTCTCCATGACGATCGCGCCCGTGTCACCCTCCTGCAGGGTGGTGAAGGCGATCAGGTCCCCGTCGAGGTTCTGCAGGTTCTCGATCGGGATCAGCCGGCCGTCGGGATGGGAGGTGTGCAGCGTCAGGGTGGCCGACGGACTCCGGAAGACGGCACCGTCCGCGTGCACGTCCAACTCGTGCCGCTCCCGGCCGTAGTCGAAGCGGGGGCAGCACTCGGCGCGGAACCGCATGCTGCCCCGCACCATGTTGATGGTCCGGATGATCCGGTGCTGGTCGGTGGGCCGCTCGCCGGTCACCGGCATGAAGTCGACGATCTCGCTGACGCCGTCCGCGCTGATGAAGCGGGTGATGAGAATCGGCGTGTCCGGCAGGTAGAGCTGCTTGCTGATGTACCGCACCCCGTCCGGCACGATCGAGAAGTACCCGCCGCGCCGGCGGTCCAGCAGCGCCCCGAAGATGCTCGGCGAGTCGAACCGGGGCGCGCAGAACCAGTCGATGGTGCCGTTGCGGGTGACCAGGGCGGCGGTCTGCAGGTCCCCGATGAGACCGTGATCCTCGATTGCCGGGTAGGCCGACATGCCGGTCTCCCCGTTTTCCCACGACACCTGTCGAACCTTAGGGACGCGGGGGCGGCGGGCGGCCGGGAACGCCGTCCGGCCACCCGTCCGGGTTACGGCGGTGCCCGGCGGCCGCCGGACACCGCCGTGACCGGTTACCACGGTGTGGACGGGAGGGTGGTCAGGGCAGCAGGCGGTCGGCGCCGGCGAACGCCCCGACGACGTACGGCACGGCCACGGCCGGCAGCACCGGGCCGTGGCGCAGGGTGGGCGTCCACCCGGCGTCGGGTGCCAGGTCGGGGTCGTGGGCGGCGTTGTAGGCGGCCGCCAGGTCCACCGGGCGGGCCGGGCCGTCGGCCGGGTCGACGACGTTGCCGCGGGTGGTGACCGCGGTGCCGCCCCAGTCGTGGAGCAGGTCGGCGGCGGTGATCCCCGCGCCGAGGGTGAAGGCGTTGCGCTCGACGTGCACCGCCGACCGCACGCCGATCCCGATCGCGTAGGCGAACCCGTCGCCGGCCAGCCGGTAGTGGTTGTTGTAGACGTCGACCTGGCCGAAGCGGACCCGGGGCAGGCGTTGGCGGACCCCGTCGAAGAGGTTGTGGTGCAGGGTCACGTTCAGCCGCCCGACGTCCGGGCCGACGGTGTTGGACGAGCCGATCAGCAGCACCTTGTCCCGGCCGACGAACCGGTTCCAAAACGGGCGGTCGCCGGACCGCTGCCCGACCTGCGCTTCGTGGCGACCGGCGGGATCGACGCCACCAACGCCGCCGACTTCCTCGCCGCCGGCGCCCGGGTGGTCGGGGTTGGCGTACAGCTCCTCCTCGGTGACCAGCTCCCGGCGCATGCTGCGGCGCAACATCCGGCCGTCCCGGTGCGGTCCGGACGCGCCCCAGGTCACCCGTCGGCCGGAAGGTCGCCCCCGACGACGGCCCAGGTCGTCTTGCCGTCGCCGACGGTCACGAAGCCCCAGTCGGAGGCGAGGGCCGCGACGATGGGGATGCCACGGCCCCGCTCGGCGAGCAGGTTCCCGTTTGCGGCCGGGTCCGGGCGGTCGGCGGCGCGGTCCCGCACACTCACCCGCACCGCCCCTGCCTGCTCCACCAGCGTGACGTCGAGCTCGGTGCCGGCGTGTTCCACGGCGTTGCTGACGAGCTCGGACGTGACAATGACGGCGCGCTCCATCATCCCCGGGCGACCCCACGCCCGACAGCGGTCGGCGACGAGCCGGCGCGCGGCGGCGGGGGAATCCGGGTGCGCGGGCAGGTTCAGGTGGGCCCGGCGGCGGCCAGGTGCCCCTTTCGGATCCCGACCGGGGCCGGCCGGCAGCAGGCCGGCGGCGTGCGTCGGCGGCTCGACGGTCAGGACCGGCCCGCCGGCGCGGGCGGCCGCCCAGGGGACGATCACCGTGCCGGCTGACGCGACCGCGACGGCGGGAAGGTCCCGCAGGTCGATGACGAGGTCCAGCGGGGCGTCGACGTCGCCGTCCCGCAGGACGGCGGCCAGCAGCGGTTCCGCGTCGGGCGGGCAGCCACCGGCGAGCACGATCCGGGTGGAGCCGGCGCGGAAGTCGCGTCGGAAGGCCCACTCGAGTGGCACGCTCATGTCGGCGGTGCGGGCGGCCCGGCGCATCGTTCCCAGTGCCGTCGCCACTGTCGTTCGTCCGGTTCGCCGGCTGCCGCCACCAGTACCTCGACCGATTCCCTCAGCCCGCCGCCGGCCCGCACCCCGGTCGTCGCCACCAGGCGCCGGATCTCGGCGGTGCGGTGCTGGATCACCGCGCCGACGATGTCCTTGCCCGCCGTCGTGAGGCTGAGCCAGGAAACCCGCCGGTCGCTCTCGCCCGGTCGCCGTGCCACCAGACCGCGACGGACCAGGCGGTCACAGGTCCGGGTGACGGTGGACGGGTGGACCTGCAGCGCCACGGCGAGGTCGACGACCCGGACCGGCCCCCGGGACGCGAGGAGGACGAGGGTCCGGTACTGCGACATCGTGAGGTCGACGTCCAGGACCCCGAGCGAGCGGACGGTGATGCCGACCAGCGATCGGCTCAGTGCCGCCAGGGCATCCACGAGGCCCTCGTCCACCGCCGTCGGGGACTCCGCCGGCTCCACGTAGAGTCGCACCGGCCAATGATTGCACGGATACACGCATTTATGGTCGGAGGGGTGACCATGGGAAATGCCGGCTCCACCGGCTCACCGGCGGTGCGGACCACCCGCTGGGAGCGGGTGACCGCGCTGCCGTTGACCGTTCTCTCCCTGGTGTTCCTGGCGGCGTACGCGGCGCCGATCCTGGATCCGCAGCTCGGGGCGGGCTGGAGGCGCGCCTGCCAGCTGACGACCCTCGCCATCTGGCTGCTGTTCTGGCTCGACATCGGTGTCCGCTTCGTTCAGCAGCCGGATCGACGGCGGTTCGTCCGCGAGCACCTGTTCGATCTCGCGGTGCTGCTCCTGCCGGTGCTCCGCCCGCTACGGGCGTTGCGGTTGGTGACGGTCGTGCTCACGCTGAGCCGGCGTACCGAGATCTGGGTCCGCGGCCGGCTCGGCGTCTACGTGGCGGCGACCACCCTGCTGCTGGTGGTGGTCGCGGCCCTGGCGGTCCTCGACGCCGAGCGGTACGCCCCGGACTCCTCCATCACCAGCTACGGGGACGCCCTGTGGTGGGCGGCCGTGACCATCACCACGGTCGGATACGGCGACTTCTACCCGGTCACGACCGAGGGACGGTTCGTGGCGGTCGGCCTGATGATCGGCGGTATCGGGCTGATCGGTTTCGTGACCGGCTCCCTCGCCACCTGGATCGTCGACCGGGTCTCCGGCCGCGGCCAGCAACCCGTCGCCACCGCCGAGGACATCGCCGCGCTGCGGCGGGAGATCGCGGCGCTGCGCCAGCGCCTCGAATCGCCGGACGGCACGCCGACCGAGGATGCCGCCGCCCGCCCCGTGCCGCCGCCCCGGACGACGCCGCCGTCGTGAGGCGGCGGAGGGCCTCGTCGGTGGTCGCCGGTGTGCGTCACCCGTGCGGCATGCGACGCCGGATCGCGGGCCGGTGGGTGGGCAGCGCGACGGCGTACAGGTCGTCGAGGAGTGCGTCCAGCAGGCGGGTGATCCGTGGCTGCGGGCCCGCGGTCGCGCGCACGTCGTCGACGATCATCGCCAGGTACGTGTCGAACGGCAGGCTGTTCACCTGTACCCGGACGGTTCCGTCGTCGTCGCGGACCGTGCGGGCCCGCTCGGGGCGGGTGGCCAGCCGGCGGAGCAGGTCGTGGGCCTCCTGTACGGCGCGGGTCGCGGTGGTGACGTCGTTCGAGGCGGGGGAGAGGGCCCGCTCGGCGATGTCGGCGAGTTGCCGAAAGCCGAATCCGACGTCCTGACCCGGGGTGCGTTCCACACCGATGGTCACCGTGCGTGCGGCGCGATCGGCGGGCAGCGGGCGAGGTTCGTCGCCCGGACACCGGTGCGCGCGGAAGAGCGGCGCGCCCGCGACCACGAAATCGCCCGGTGTGGGGACGACCGAGATGGCGCAGCCGTGTTCCCGGGCCAGCCGGGCGAGCCGGGCGACGTCGACGTCGGTGACCATGCCCGGCACCGGAGCCGGCAGGACCTGTACGACGTCGCCGGTGACCCGCAGGGGCGGGTGTTCGTCGTCCGGCAGGTGTCGCTCGATGGTCCGGCGCGTCTGCGCGCCGATCGACGCGATGATGTGCGACACCCGCATCACGGTGGTGATGTGGTGCAGGTAGTAGATGAACATCCCGCTGCTGCCCAGGACGAGCGACATCGAGACGGCGAGCGACAACTCCGGCAGCCGCTGCTCGTCCCGGGCCGGCAGCGCGGCGAGGACGACCATCGCGAACAGGAAGGTCGCGACGAACGTGCCCAGCGTCGCCTGGATGGTCCGGTCCTGCAGGAAGGTGCGCAGCACCCGGGGCGAGTACTGGCTGCTGGCGAGTTGCAAGGCCACGACCGTGATGGAGAAGACCAGCGCCGTGAAGGAGATCATCGCGGTGATGATCGACGACAGCAGCGACCGGGCGCCGGCCGGCCCGCCGGGCAGGAGCCACTCGACGGGGAGGTCCAGGTGCAGCTCCAGCATCGACAGGCCGATCGCCGCCGCCACCGCCCCCACGGCGCAGACCGCCGGCAGCAGCCAGAAGCTGGCCAGCACCTCGGCGGCCAGCGCCGCAGGGTTGCGGGGCCGACTCACGGCGTCCAGATCCCGGGCGTCACGCCCTGATCCTGGCGTACGCGGGACGGTCCCGCCCGGCGTACGACGTACCGCCCGGACGGGGCGGTGCCGCCGGCCGTCACTCCCGCTGCTCCCGGTCACCCTCGTCCCGCTGCCGTTCCGAGCTGAGGAAGAAGGCTCCCAGCGCTCCGGCCAGGGTGGCGAAGACGACCACCGAGTAGACCGCGAGCGCCAGTTCGACGACCTGGGCGAGCGGGTCGGTGGCGGTGAGCGGCTCGCCCGTGATGGTGGTGAGGGCGACGTCGTGCAGCGCCTGCCCGTACGTCCGGTAGGAGCCGGTGAGAACGAGCAACTGCCCGACGGACAGGATGACCGTGGTGGTGATGATCGCCAGCCAGGCGAGCCGGTCGGTGAGCAGGCGTCCGGCGGAGCGGGAGCCGCGGACGGCGGCGGTGATGACGCCGCCGGCGCGGGTGGCGCGCAGGGTGGCGGCGGCCCGGGCGAACCGCAGGAACGGTACGGCGAGGAAGATGACCTGCCACCAGTTGCGGCGCCAGAAGGCGCGGGGGCGGTGCCGGGCGAGCCAGGCGCGCAGGGCGAACTCGGCCACGAACACCGCCCACAGGACCCAGCTGGTGACGGTCAGGGCGGTGGACAGGGTGGGGTGCCGGGCGAGTGACTGTCCGAGCACGACCAGCAGGAAGAGCACGCCGAGGGCGCCCATCGGCTTGTCCAGCCGCCGGGCGAGACCGTTGAGGACGGCGTCGCGGGACCGCTGGTCGCCCCGACGGCCGGTCATCCGGGGAGCCGGGTGGGCGGCAGGGGCCGGCGGTGGGTGGGCACGGCGTCAGCGGATGGCGGTGGTCGGTCCGGCGGTGGCCGGTGCGGGCCGCGGTGACTCGTCACCGTCGCGGGCGCGAATCGTCACGACTTTGTCGTATTGACGGCGAAGCGTGGGGGGTAGGGCTCTCCGCAGGTCAACGAGACGTGAGGAGTGAGTCGTGACGTACCCCTGGTTCTTCCCCGACGACCTGCCATCGCTGTTCCAGAACACCCCCGCCTCGGAGGACGCCCGGTTGGCCTGCCGGCTGCTCGAGCAGATGCAGCGGGATCCGGTGCTGCGCCACGAGCGCATCTGCATCGAGGTGCAGAACCGGGTGGTCATCCTGGAGGGGGCGGTCAGCTCGGCCGACGTGAGCGCCCACGCCCACACCCTCGCCTGGGGTGCCGCGGACGTCCACGACGTCAGCAACCGGCTGTGCCCACCGGACGGGTGACCGGCGCCGGACGTCCGCCGGCCGCCGGCCGGCGGCGCGGTCAGGGGCGCTCCCAGAAGTCGGGGCCGATCGGCTCCTGGTAGTCGGCGGTGGCGACGAAGAAACCCTCCTCGTCCACCTCGATCGGGAGTTGGGGCAGGCGGCGGTTGGCCGGGCCGAAGACGGGTTCGGCGTTGTTCGTGATGAGGAACTGGGACTGGTGGCAGGGGCAGAGCAGCCGGTTGGTCTGCTGTTCGTAGAGGCTGGCGGGGCAGCCGGCGTGGGTGCAGATCTTCGAGTAGGCGATGTAGTTGCCCCACATCCAGTCGACCTTGCCGGCGTCGCGGTTGTTGAGGCGGGCGGTGATCGCGTCGTCGGCGCGCAGGTGGATGAGCAGCGTCACCGAGTCGGCGTACTGGTTGCTGACGCCGTGCGGGATGCCGGGGAAGACGGTGACCTGGCCGCCGGCGAGCAGGTCGGAGGGGCGCACGGGACGCCCGTCCTCGCGGACCAGGCGGACGCGGGTGATGGCGCCCTGCTCGTCGGCGGGCGCGAAGCCGGTCTGGTACAGCTCCCGGCCGGTGTGCGGGTTGCGGATGAGGCCGCCGACCAGTGGTGCGGCGACGACCGCGCCGACGGGGACGAGCCCGGCGAGCAGCGAGACTCCGAGCAGCGGTCGACGCCGCACGCCGAGTTCGTCGGCCATGTAGAGCATGGTCTGACCGGTGATGCGCTGCTCGTCGGGGGACACGGCGCCCTCGTGCCGGTCCTGGATGGACACCTCCTTGGGCAGTAGCTTCTTGCCCCACACGAGAACGCCGAAGCCGACACCCAGCAGCGCGATGCCCAGGGTCGCCCCGAGCAGCGGCGTGTAGTACTCCTCGATGTCGGCGACCAGCCGGTAGCGCCACGGCCACCAGATGTAGACCGCGAGGAACGCGGTCGCCGCCAGCCCGGCGATCAGGAACAGCGCCGCGACGATCCGTACCAGCCGGCGCTCGGCCTTCGAGCCGGACACGACCTGCGTCTCGTAGTGGACGATCTCGATGTCGTCGCGGCGGGCGCCTTCTCGGACGATGTCGAAGCGCGACAGCGACCGGTCGTTGACGTCGACCGCCCCCCGCTGTTGCTGGGTCACGTGCTCGCTCACGACTTGCCCGCGATCCACAGACTGGCGAAGACCAGCGCGACGATGCCGACCAGGAAGACCGCCAGGCCCTCGGTGGAGGGACCGTACCGCCCGAGGTCGAACCCGCCGGGGTCGGTGTCGGTCTGGATCACCTGCTGGATGTAGGCGATGATGTCCGCCTTCTGGTCCGGGGTCAGCGTGGTGTCGCCGAACACCGGCATGTTCTGCGGCCCGCTGAGCATCGCCGCGTAGATGATCCGGTCGCTCGCCGGGTAGAGGCTCGGCGCGTACTTGCCCGACGACAGGGCCCCGCCACCGCCACCGAACGCGTGGCACTGCGAACAGTTGATCCGGAACAGCTCACCGCCGCGGGCGAGGTTAGCGTCCTTGACCAGAGCGTCCACGTCGTCCGGCACCACCGGGCCGACCCCCAGCGAGTCGATGTACGCGGCCAGCTGGCGCACCTGCTCGTCGGTGTACAGCTCGGGTTTGCGCTGTGCCTGTGCCTCCTGCCGGGCCAGCGGCATCCGGCCGCTGCCCACCTGGAACTCCACCGAAGCCCCACCCACGTTGATCAGGCTCGGTCCCCGTCCCTCCACGCCGCCGGCGGAGCGACCGTGGCAGGTGATGCAGCCGACCTCGAACAGGGCCTCACCCTCCGCCGCGGCGGCACTCAACCGCGGCTCCTCCTGCGCTTGCGCCTGGGGCGCGAACACCGTGTACGCGCCGCCGGCCAGCACCAGCGCCGCGACCATCCGCACGACGGCTCCGAACCGTCGCCCGGCGCGGCCGGCGGGACGGCGCTTCCAGGGGCGGGCGAAACTCCGGCGCCCTCGATCTGCCATGGTTTCCTCGTCTTCCGGGCACGGTCAGTGGCAGCACTAATTTGCGACGATATAGGAGTTTCATCCTGCACGTGGAGGCATTGCTCCGTCCGCCCTACCCGTCATCGGGGGGCCGACAACCACCGCGCCGGCTCCCTTTTCGACCGCCGGTGACCTGTGGTCTGATGATCGCCACCCGGACAGCGGACTGGAGGCGCACTGATGGCAGTCGACCCGACCGGTCGCGACCTGAAGCAGTTCCTGGCAGCCACCCCTGAAGAGCCGGTGGTGATGCTCAACCTCCTGCGCTTCGCCGACGGCGGGCGGGAGTCGTACGAGCGGTACGCCGCGGCGCTGCGGGAGACGTTCCTGCCGCGGTACGGCGGCGAGGTGCTCTACGCCGGAGACGGTGGCCCGGCCCTGGTGGCCGAGGAGGGCCAGGCCTGGGACGCGGTGCTGCTGGTGCGCTACCCGAGCCGTACGGCCTTCAGCCGGATGGTCGCCGATCCGGAGTACCAGGAGGTGACCCGGTGGCGCACGGTGGCCCTGCGGGAGGCGGTCCTGCAGCCGACCTCCGCGTGGGCCACCGGCTGACCGGATCCGGCGCGTGGGGCGGATACCGCCGCACGTGTGGGGTAGCTCCCGGGGATGGTGTTGAAGAACCCCGCCGACCTGCTGCGCCTGCTCCTCGTCGCCGTGCTCGTCTATCCGGCACTGGTGGTCATCCTGCGGGTGTCCGGGAAACGGACACTGTCCAAGCTCAACGCGTTCGACCTCGTCGTCACGGTGGCATTGGGCTCGACGCTGGCGACGATCCTGCTGTCGCGGGACGTCTCGCTGGTCGAGGGGATCCTCGCGCTGGGCCTGCTGGTGGCGTTGCAGTACGCGGTCGCCCTGCTCGCCGTCCGCTGGCCCCCGTCGCAGCGGCTGCTGAAGGCCCGGCCGACCATGCTGCTGCGGGACGGGCGGCCACGGTACGACACCATGCGCCGGGTCCGGGTGGCGGAGAGTGAGATCCGGCAGGCCGCCCGCAGCCAGGGCGCCGGCGACCTCGGTCAACTCGCGGCGGTGGTCCTGGAGACGGACGGCAGCCTCAGCGTCATCACCCGCAGCGGCCTCGGCGACGGCAGCAGTCTCGCCGATGTGCGCGACGAGGGGCGGTAGCGGTCAGAGATGCTGGCAGCGCCACTCGCTGAGCGCCCTCTCGGTCACCCGCTCCTCCTGGCGGACCGAGTCCTTGATCCGCTCGCGGGCGTCCGCTCCGGTGAACCGCTGGACCAGGGCGACGACGCCGGAGAAGACGACGAGCACGCCCAGCGCGATGAGCGGGGTGACCAGGGTCGCCGGCACGACCAGCACAGCCAGTGCCGCCGCGGCGACGAGATTGGAGCGCCGGAACCGGCGGAAGGTGCGCGCGGCGACGAGCGCGTCGGCAAGGAGAAAGAGGCCGACGCCGCCGTACAGGGTGACGGCGCTGGGCCCCGGCAGCGGTTCGACGCCGGGCGCGGCGACCTCCTCGAGCACGAGCTTGAGCCCGAGCGCGGTCATCACGATTCCGACCAGGACCAGCAGGTGCAGGTAGGTGAAGACGTCCCGGGCCAGGGGTATCCGGCTCGGGCCCCGGGTGCCGTGCATCGCATGCTCGACACTGGGCGCGAGGGTGTCGAAGTGCAACCACCACATCGCGGCGAGCAACGCGATGCCGAGGATGGAGCCGGTGATGACCGGCCCGGTCAGGGCGAGCCGGTCGAAGCGGCCCGGTCCCAGCCCCAGCGCGATGACCGCCTCACCGAGGGCGATCAGGATGATCAGGGCGTGCCGCTCCGCCCAGTGTCCCGCCGAGGCGACCCCCCAGCGGGCGTACGGCAGGAACAGGCCGACCGAGTACTCGACCAGCAGGGCGGCGCCCCACAACATCAGGCGTGCGGCGAGGACCGCGTCGGCCGGAACCCACCAGGGCGCGGTGGCGGCCAGCCCGACCAGCAGGGCGGCCAGCACCGCCGGGGCGGTGATGACGACCAGTTGCCGGCGGGAACGGCCCGCCCGGCTGAGCACGTAGAGGAACCCGGCCGACGTGAGGCCGCGTACGGCCAGGTAGGAGACCGCGAACACCACCGGGCCGGGCAGGTCGTCGGGTTGGTCGATGAACGCCTGTGGAATGGTGATCGCCAGGATGAACGCCGCCGCCATGATGCCGAAGCCGAGCGGCGGCAGGAACCCGTGGTCGGCGCGGACGACGTTGCCGAGCGACGCGAACCCGGTCCAGCAGAACCAGAGCAGCGCCAGGACGATCGTGCCGGACAGCACGGAGACGGGGGTCAGTTCCCGGGACACGAGACCGGTCACGTTGAGGAACGCGAAGACGAAGATCAGGTCGTAGAACAGCTCCAACCGGGTGACCCGGCTGCCGGGTGCCACCGGCATGAGCCACCGCGAGCGGCGGAGGGGCGGCGGAACGCTCACCCGGTCAGTTTCCGTCCGCGATGCTGGCCCAGGGGCGGTTTCACCACAGCCGACCGCCTGCGCTGACCGGCTCGGTCAGAAGTCGGCCGGACGGCCTGCCGGTGGCGCAGACCATCCACTACTCCGCGTCGACGCTGGAGAAGCATCCGGACGCGTGACCGTCATGACTGTTCGTCGTCGACGACGTCGGTGCGGTCGTCGTGCGTGACCGTCACCTCCAGATGCTCGTCCGGCTGGGGTGCCTGGGCCACGGTGTGGTGCGGGTCGCCGTCGGGCGAGAACAGCACCCGGTCGGTCTTCGGGCTCTTCTCCCGGCCCTCCTCCGGCTCGGTCACGGCACTCTCCCTCCGGTCCGGTCGCGTCCCTGCCCACGCTATGCCCCGCCCGGGGGCCCGGCGCGGGAATCCGCCGTCTGCGACGCCATCGGGTGTCGCGCGTGCCGTCGGTCGGCCCGCTGCGGGCAGGGCCGGTTGGCACGGATGACGGGCTCGGGAGCGGTGGCCGCCGGAGACGGATCGTCACCGCCACACGGTGACGGTCCCGGCCGCCAGCGCCTTCTTTCCGTCGAACGCGCGGTACGGGTGCGGGGCGAACTCCGCGGCGAGGTCGCCGGACGAGAACAGGATGACGGTTCCCTCGACGGTGACCAGCTGCGGTGGCGTCGCCTCGACGGCCTGCCGGGTCAGCACGAGCAGTGAGCCGTCGCTCAGGTCGACGTCCCGGACGACGATCGCGCCCTCGTCGATGACCCGCTCGACGGCGGCGGTCACGGTGAGCCGGTCGCCGACGGCGGCACGGGCGAGCGTGCTCGGCGGGCTGGTGCTGGAGGGCCGCTGCGGCGGTTCGGGGCCGGGGTCCCGGGAGCAGCCGCCCGACAGCAGGGCGGCGACCAGTCCCGCGGCGATCGCCGCGCGGCGGACGCCGTGCTGCCCGACCATGGTGATCACCTGCCTTCGTCGTGACCGTCGACAGTGCTCCTGTCACCAGGAACGCTCCGAGGTGTGACGGCCGTCGCGCGGCAACGTGACGGTCGTGTGACAACACCGGGCGGGCTCCCGATCGGAGTTTTCGCCGGCCGGGGGCCGGGTAGCGCGATGGTCGACCGGGGCTCCGGCTCCGATGTCGACCGACAGCGACACGGCGCCCGCGAGGGTGCCGGACCGGGAGGGGGCAGGGCGGTGCGTTGTCTGCAACGGCGTTACCGGCTCGACGAGCCGGTCGGCCGGGGAGGCATGGCGACCGTCTGGCGCGGCTACGACCTGCGGTTGCAGCGTACCGTGGCGGTGAAGCTGTTGTCGTCGGCGTTGCTGGGCGACCCGGCGGCCCGGGACCGGATCCGCCATGAGGCGTTGGCCGCCGCCCGTTTCGACCACCCGAACGTCGCCCGGGTCTACGACTACGGCGAGCAGTGGCACCTGACCCGCACCCCCACTCCGTTCCTGGTGATGGAGTTCGTCGACGGGCGGACCCTGGCCGCCCGGCTCCGCGGTGACGGGCCGCTCCCGGCACCGGAGGTGCTGCGGGCCGGTCGGCAGGTGGCGGCGGCCCTCGCCGCCGCCCACGCGCACGGCGTGGTGCACCGCGACGTCAAGCCCGGCAACATCATGCTCACCCGAAGCGGGGTGAAGGTCGTCGACTTCGGAATCGCCGCCGGCGTGGGCGAGGACGTGGCGGACCCGGACGGGCTGGTCTGGGGTACGCCGGCCTACCTGCCGCCGGAGCAGGCGGCCGGCGCGGAGGCGGCACCGGCGGGCGACGTGTTCGCGCTCGGCGTCGTCCTCGCCGAGTGCCTCACCGGTCAGGTGCCGGAGCGGGCCCCCCACGAACCGGCAGCCAGCGTCGCCCTCCCGGGGCTCGCGGCGCCCCACGTGGAGCTGGTCCGCGCGTGCCTGGAGACGGATCCCGGCCGGCGGCCGACAGCGGCGGAGTTGGCGGCGGCGCTCGGGCCGCTCACCGGGACGACCGTGGCGGTGGACCCGACGGCCGGTGGTGCCCGACCCGCGGTGCCCGCCCGGACCGTCCCGGGCCCCACCCGGCGCGCGCGCCCGCGGGTCGCGAGCCGGCCGGCGCGAGGCGTACGCCGTGGCGTTCGCCTCGCGGCTCCCGCCGCGGCGGCCGCCGCGCTCGCCGGGCTGTTGCCGGGACTGGTCACCGCCGAGGACCGATCCGCCGACCCGGCCCCGTCCGGGGCCGGCTGTCGAACCCGCTACCTGGCGCAGCAGGGAGCCGACGGCGGCTTCACGGCACGGATCACCGTGACGGGTATCGGCGGTCCGGGCACGCAGCACCGCACGCTGACCTTCACCCTTCCGGAGGGGCAGCGGCTCCTCGACGTCGTCGGCGCCGCCTGGACCCGGGACGAGCGGCGGGTGACGCTCCGCCTCGCCGAGCCGCCCGTACCGGGAGGGGACCTGACCGCGACGCTGCACGGCCGGGCGGACACCGGTGGACACGAGCCACCCCGCCGGTTCACGGTGGGCGACGTCGTCTGCGACCGCACGGGCACGCACGTCCGGACGTCCGTGCTCCCGTCCGTCGCGGCCGTCCCGGCGGCGGCGCCGACGGAGACGGCCGGCCGGGGCTCCGCCGGCGGGCCACCGGCGGGCGACGCCCGGAGCAGTGGTCGCGGAGCGGGCGGGGCGCCCGTGCCGCCGTCACCGTCGGTGACCACTCCGTCCGGCGCCGCGCCGACGCCGACGCCGCCGTCGGACCCGCCGACCACCGCGCCGCCGACGAGTGGGCCGCCGCCGTCCGATCCGCCGCCGTCGGATCCGCCGGCCACGTCGGTGCCGCCGGTGACGGCGGAGCCGTCGGCCACGTCCGAGCCGCCGGTGACGGCGGAACCGACGCCCACCCCGCGAACCACCACGTCGTCCGAAGCTGCCGAGCCCCCACCGCCCGCGCTGCCACCGACGTCGGTCGAGCCGTCCGTCACCGCTGGGGGCTCCCGGACGTCCGGGAGTGCGGCGTGAGGGAAGGGGTACGACGTTGAGACGACGATCCCGAGAGGAGAAGCCATGACCGGCACCACCATGCCGATGCTGGAGAGTTACCCGAAGTCGATCAACCTGGACCGTAAGAAGCTGGCCGCGGTGATCGACGCCCTCAACGACTGCGCGCAGGCCTGCACCGCCTGCGCCGACGCCTGCCTGAGCGAGGACATGGTCGCCGAACTGGCGAAGTGCGTTCGCACCAACCTGGACTGCGCCGACGTGTGCACCACGACGGCACGGGTCCTGTCCCGGCACACCGGGTACGACGCGAACATCAGCCGCAGCCTGCTGGAGGCGTGCGCGACCGCCTGCCGGGCGTGTGGCGACGAGTGCGCCCGGCACGCGGACCGGCACGAGCACTGCCGGATCTGCGCCGACGCTTGCCGCGCCTGCGAGCAGGCATGCCGGGACCTGCTGGCGACGATGAGCTGATCCGGGCACGACGTCCCGCGCCGCCTCGGGTACCGGACCGGCGCGGGACGTGCCGTACCGTCAGCGCTTGGCCTGCTGCTTGGCCAGCTGCGGGTCGGCGCCCCTGCCGACCCGGCGCAACGCGTCGCGGAGCTGGTCCTCGGTCATCTTCGAGTTGCCCTCGATGCCCGCGTCGTGGGCCTTCTGGCGCAGGTCGTGGAGCCGTTCGCGGTCACCCATGTCACCCTCCCCGTGTCGGCTGCGGCACAAGGACGCGCTCGTGCCGCCCGGACCCTGGCGTTCCCGCCCGTCCCGCCGGCAAACCGTCAGCGCAGCAGACCGTCCGCGCCGGCCGTCGTCATCCGCTGCCGTACCGGCGGGGAGGCATGGACGACCCGCACCATCGTCCCGGTCCGCTCCGCCTCGAGGGCGGCGGCGGTGACGGCGGCGGCGGCGGACGGCTCGACGTCGACCACGCCGGAGAGGTCGAGGTGCACCTCCCGGGGCCGGTCGCGCAGCACCCGGTGCAGCGCGTCGCGGAGGGTGTCGACGTCCGCGCCGCGCATGCCGCCCCGTAGTACCAGGACCACGACGCCGGCGGACAGGATGGTCACGGTGATCGACATCGACGCCACGGGGACCTCCAGGCCGAAGCGGGGCTCGTTGCTCGGGATCAGGGCCGGCCCCCGGACGCCGCGGACCCGGCCCGCCCGCTCAGCTGGGCGACCGCTTCGGCGCGGCTGTCGTACACCGGGAACATCCCGTCGAGGCGTAGCGTCCGCAGGACGGTGCGGAGGAACGGCGACGGCGCGGCGAGGCTCACGGTGGCGCCGCGGGCGGCGGCGTCGCGGTGCGCGCGGACCAGCAGGCCCAGCCCGGTCGAGTCGATCAGGTGCACGTGGGTGAGATCCACGACGACGTGCCCGCCCATGTCGGTCGCGTGGCGCAGGGCGGTGCGCATGGTGTCCTCGCCGTCGACGTCGATGTCGCCCGCGCACGTGATCACGGTCGCGTCCCCACGGTGGTCGATTCCGAGGATCCCGCCGGTCCCCGGCCCGTCCGGCACCGCGTGGCCGGACCTCGCCGCCATGGTGCAGTGGGCGCATCGGTGGGGGCCGTCGGCGAGGGGTGAGCCGCTCCAGCCGTGGTCGGCGACCATGGTCCAGACCACGCCACCGTCCGCCGGGCCGCCTCCCGTTTCGACGACCGTGTCCCCGCAGATGTCGCAGACCAGTGTCGTTCGCTCGTCGCCCCGGACGACCGTCATCGTGCCGGTCCCTCCTTCAGCTGCGGGCTCACCGGGTACGGTGTCGCCGCCTCCGTCGGGCCCGCGACGCTTCCGTTCAGCCCACAACCTGCCGGCCCGGATTCGCGGTCACCCTTCGGCCGCATGACGGTTGTGTGACAAATCCGGTAGCCGTCGGCGGGCACGGTCATCGTGGTTGTTCAGCAGGCGCCCGACCGGGAACCGACAATTCAGAACGCGCGGTGGCGCGGGTGCGGGATCCAGCCGAGGAACCGCTCCCGCAGGGCGGCCGGCGGCGACCGCAGGTCCGCGGTGGCGGCGGTCAGGCAGGCCGCCAGGTAGACACTGAGGTTGGCCGGCTGCGGCCCGTACTCCCGGAGCAGCAACTGGCGGCGGGTCGGGCACGGCCAACTCTGCCCGCAGTCCCGGCATACCCACGCGGGAGTCACCGGATCGTGACGTTCCGACACCGCTCACCTCCGCCGAGCGTCGCCGCCGGGAGGGCGGCCGGGGCTCGCGGTCACGTAACGAGAGCGGACACGGCGGGGTTCCGGCGGTACGACACACGGGCCGGAAGCCCGACCGACTGGGGGACCGTCGGCCGCCTGACGGCGTACGCACCGTGACCGACCGCCGTCGCGGGCGCGTCGATCGGAGCCCCCGGCCACCCGCTGCCTCAGCGGGCGGGGTCGACCGGAGGCACCGGGGGTGGCACCCGGGCAGCACGCCTGGGGCAGGCCGAGACAGATCTGTCGCAGCCGGTCGAGAAGCTCGGGCGGGACATCCCCAGGTCCGGTCACGTCCGCACGTCAACCCGCACCTCCGACACCGCCCCGGCGCGGCGAGCCGACCCGGTCCCGGCGCAGGACGGTCACCAGCACGCCCAGCGCGACCGCCTGGACCGTCGCGGTCACCGCCACGAGCAGCGGCACGGACGTCTCGTACAGCCCGCCGGTCAGCGCGCCACCCACGGCCGCCGCGACGCCGACCACCGCTCCGAAGACGCCGTACGCCGTCGCGCGCCGGCCCGGACCCACCAGATCCGCGACGGTGGCCTTCAACGTCGACTCCTGCACGCCGAGCACGGCGCCCCACACCAGCACGCCGGCCACCGCCGGCCCGACCGTGGGGGAGAAGGCGAGCGCGGGGACGGTGGCGGCCACGATCGGCAGGACGACCAGGATCCGCGCGCCGTACCGGTCGTACGCCCACCCGGTGGCGACGGCGGCGACCGCGTCAACGACCATCGCGGCGGCGTAGAGCACCGGCACCGCCGTCGCGGGCAGCAGGTCCGCCTCCACCAGGTGGAAGGAGAGCACCCCGAACGTGGCGAAGCCGGTCATGGTCAGCCCCGCGAAGGCGGCGTACACCCAGAACCTGCCCGGCAGTCGGCTCGCCTCCCGCGGCGCCGCCCGGTCCCGCCGTCGCGGCCGCTCGGGGGGCCCGCCGCTCTCGTAGCGGGTCGGGTGCGGAACCCGCATCCGCAACCACACCAGGACGATGAGAGTGAGCGCTCCCGGCACCGCGAGCGCGAGCAGCGCCGGCCCGTAGTCGCCGCCGCTCGCCGCCAGCACGGCGGCCACGGCCAGCGGCCCGACCAGCGCTCCCGCCTGGTCCAGTGCCTCGTGCGCCGCGAAACCGCGACCGCGACCGGTCACGGCGGCGGCGTGGGAGAGCAGCGTGTCCTTGGCCGGCTGGCGGATTGCCTTGCCCACCCGTTCCGCGACGACCAGCGTCCCGGCCACCCAGACCACCGAGGCGACGCCCAGCAGCGGGACGCTCACGACGGTGAGCCCGTACCCGGCGAGGGCCCACGCCCAGAAACGGCCGGTACGGTCCGCCAGCGGCCCGGACACCAACCGCAGCACCAGCGCGGACGCCTCGCCCACGCCGGTGATGACGCCCACCGTCAGTGCGCTCGCCCCCAGGCCGGCCAGGAGCGGGCCGGTGATCGACCGCGCGCCCTCGTAAACGATGTCGGCGAGCATCGCCACGACACCGAACCAGAGCACGAACCGCCACGCCGACAGGGGCGGACGGGCGGGATCGCTGTCGGAAGGGCCGGCCGATCGCGGCATGACCTCAGTCTGCCGCCCGGCCTGCCCGTTGACCGTCAGTCGGGCAGCAGCGGCATCTCCACGCCGGGGTCCCGGCCGAGCAGGGTCGCCCGGGTCAGCGCGGCCGAGCCGAAGCGGCTGCGCACCGCGTCCACGGCGGCGTCCAGGTCGGCTCCCGGGTCGCGGTCGAACGGCAACGGCGGCTGGACCGGGGCGTCGTCCAGGTTGCCGACCGAGACGCCGATCAGCGTAACGCCTCGCCGCTCGATCTCCGGCAGCGCCGCCCGCAGCAGCGACCGCGCGGTGGCCAGCAGCGGCGCCGTGTCCGCCGTCGCCTTGCCGATCGTGTGCGAGCGGGTCGCCCGCGTGTAGTCGGCGAAGCGCAGCCGCAGCATCATGGTCCGCCCCGAGCGGGCGGCCGCCCGCATCCGGCGGGTCACCCGGTCCACCAGGCCGGAAAGGATCGCGTCCAGGTCGGCAGGGGAGTGCGGGCCGCGGCCGAGGGCGTGCTGCGCGCCCATCGACGACCGCCGGCGCCCCACCTGCACCGGCCGCGGGTCGCGGTTGTGCGCCAGCGCGTGCAGGTGCCGGCCGGCTCCCGCGCCGAGCAGCGTCACCAGCGTCGCCTCCCCGAGCCGGGCCACCTGACCGACGGTGCGGACGCCCCGCTCGCGCAGCTTCGCCGCCGTCACCGGGCCCACGCCCCACAGCCGCTCGACCGGCAACGGGTGCAGGAACGCCAGTTCCTGCCCGGGTGGAACGACAAGAAGCCCGTCGGGCTTGGCGACGCCGCTGGCCACCTTGGCGAGGAATTTCGTCCGGGCGACGCCGACCGTGATCGGCAGGCCGACCTGCTCGCGGACCTCCCGGCGCAGCCGGACGGCGATGTCGGCCGGTGGACCCGCCAGCCGGCGCAGGCCGCCCACCTCGAGGAACGCCTCGTCGACCGAGAGCCCCTCCACCAGCGGCGTGGTGTGCCGGAAGATCTCGAACACCGCGCGGCTGGCCGCCGTGTACGCCGCCATCCGGGGCGGCACCACGACCGCGTCGGGGCAGAGCCGGCGGGCCTGCCGGCCGTTCATCGCGCTGCGGACACCCCGCGCCTTGGCCTCGTAGCTGCAGGCGAGCACCACGCCGCCGCCGACGATGACCGGCCGGCCGCGCAGGCGTGGGTCGTCCCGCTGCTCCACCGACGCGTAGAACGCGTCCAGATCGGCGTGCAGGACGGTGGCCTCGGTCGACACGCACCCATGTTCGCACGCATGTGCTAATTCGTGCAGCGACCTGCCGGTACGCCGCCGCTCACCGCTCCGGTCGTTCCAGCAGGCCCTTGAGCCGTGCCAGGTCCTTGCGGTTCGCCCGGCGCATCGCCCCGGCCAGCACCGGGGCGGCGATCGAGGCGAAACCGCTCGGCTCGCCCCGGTTGCGCAGCGTCATGCGGGTGCGGCCGCCGTCCAGCGCTTCCCAGCGGTAGGTGGTCTCCATCGGGAAGGGGCCCTCCGCCGTGCGCATCACCAACCGGTCGTCGGGCACCAGGTCGACGATCTCGTACGTGTAGGCCAGCCGACGGCCGAGGAACTGCGCCACGAACGCCACCCGCGAGCCGACCCGCGGCGGCGGGGGCGTCAGCCACTCCACCGACCCGATGTTCACGTACCAGGCCGGAGCGTTCGCCGGGTCGCCGGCGAACGCCGCCACCCGGGCGACCGGACGGTCGATGACGACCTCCGACACCACGTCCACCGCCACGGCGACCTCCCGACAGCCAGCACCCGGAACCTCCAGACGCCCGTCCAGTCTCCCAGCTGGGGCGGGACCGGTCGGGCGGGTGCCGGTCGGATCGGCGGGGGCGGGTCAGCCGAAGGTGCCGCGCAACCACGTCTCGTAGGCGGACGTCCGGATGCCCCAGACCAGCGTGGTGATCACCGCGAGCAGGACGAGCAGGGCGACCACCCTGGCCGTCCCGGTCCGGCGGTGCCCCGCCGGCGCGTCGCTACCCGTCGTGGCCGGTGCCGTCGGCGGGTCGCCGCCGGTCGTCGCCGGTGGCGTCGGGCCACCGGGTGCCCGGCGGCGAGCACCGGCCACGGCCGCCGCCAGCACCAGCGGCACCGCCACGAGGAGCCCCTGCACGAGGATCCAGAGCGCCGTCCGGGACATGGCGTCGAGATCCACCGCCTCCCGGCACAGCCCTACGCCGGTCAGGCAGCGCACGGGGCCCGCCACCCACCAGATCGCGGCGGTGGCGGCCGCCGTGGCCACCGTCGCGGCGAGCAGCGCGCGGGCCGGTCGCAGCGGACCCCGGCCGGCCACCACCACCGCCATCGCGATCGCCACCACCAGGGAGCCGACCGCGATCGTGGAGTTGTCCACGACCGCGCCGAACGAGATCTCGTCGGGCTCCGGGACAGCCTGGCGCACGCCGACCGGAACGACCACTCCGGCGGCCACCGGCAGCACCGCGCCCACGACCGCCACGACCGCGCCGCCGCCGAGCCCGACCAGCCCGGACCGCCACAGAATCGTCCCCCGGCCGGCGCGTCCTGCCAGCGTCGCCGGAACCAGCCATAGCGCGGTCAGGGCCAGCAGGGTGAGCGGGTTGTACACGAACCGGTACGCCGGACCGAGATCGGCGGTGCTCAGCCGCCCGACCGTCGCGTACCAGCCGGCACCGTCGGCCGGTGGCGGTCCCCAGTCGATCGCGAACCCGAAGCGCACCGTGCTGAACGGCAGCCAGACGGCGAGTGCCGCCGCACCGGCCAACCCGGCAGCGGCCAGCGTCGCCGCCAACGCCCAGCGTGCCGGCCGGCCGGGGCCGACCGAGGCAGCCCTCGGATTCGCTCCGGCCACGCTGGCGTCGCTCGCGGCCGCCTCGACGGAGGGATCGGCCAGGTGGGCCGTCGCGTGGAGCCACGTTGCGCGGGAGGTCGAGTCGGCCCACGCGGCCAGCACCACCGCCGCGACCGTCAGCAACAGTCCTGCGACGAGCGTGGAAGCCAGGCCGGAACCGCCGATCGATCCCGGCGTCCCGGTCACTGCGACCACCGACACCTGTGTGCCCGCCATGAAGGACCCGGCCAGGACCGTCCCGCTGGTGAACCAGAAGGGGACCCGACGTGACTGCCCGGTTCCCACGGTCGTCCCTCGTGCCGCTCGCCAGACCGTCAGGGCGAGCAGGGCTGCCAGCACCGAACCGACCACCAGGGCGAGCAGGGCGGTGCCGAGCACCGGATCGAGCCCCAGCGCGCCGCCCGCCACGGCAACCAGGTTCGCGGTCAGCACTCCCGAGGGGAGACCGGCGGCGACCAGGTCCCAGTGTGTGGACGTCAGCGTCGTCGCCGGACCACGGATGGCGCGAAGCCGGTCGTGGGGCCGCGGGTGGGTGCCCCACCGGGCGAGCCACCGTCGCGGCGCCGGTTGGCGTTGGAGGATGGCGGACAGCGCGGCGCCCGTTCCGCCGACGGAGGCGGCCACCGCGTCGGCGTACGTCTCACGTGCCCGCAACACGGAGTTGCGCAGCAGGTAGACCAGGCAGGTGAGGGCGAGCATCGCGCCGAGCAGGCGCGCGTTGCCCGCCAGCGCGTCCACCGGGCTGCGCCACGTCCACCCACGGGACGTGGTGAACAGAAGCAGCACGAGCAGCGGCGGCAGCACCGCCACGAACAGGAACGCCCGCCAGATCGAGATGGTCAGGTACGTCAGGTCCACGTCCCGGTTACGCAGGTGCGCAAGCTCGTGTGCCACAACGGCACGGAACGCCGGCCGATCGGTGGCCCGTAGCACCAGCAGTCCAGCGCCGAGGTGGATCCGCCGCCGGCCCGGTAGACCGAACGCCTGGCCGCTCGGCGCGCCCCGGTGCGGCACGAGGCGCCACTCGGGCGCCCGGGCCAGCCCCAGGTCCCGGCTCAACCGCGCCAGGTCGTGCGCCAGTCCCGGAACCAGGTCCGGCGTGAGCCGCGTCGAGCGGTCCCGCCGCACGATCCACCAGGGATGGGCGAGGTAGAGGGTGAGGGCCACCACCGTCAGCAGCCCGAGCCCGGCGGCGACCGCCGTGAGCGGTGCGGCGTACGCCGGCCGCAGGCAGGACCGGAAGTCCGCGGTCAGCGCCTCGCGTTGCCCGGGCGCGTCCAGCGTGCCTTCGGCGGCGAGTCGGGCGGCGTCGGCGTCCAACGTGGCCGCGCACTCGGCCAGACGGGCCTGGACGGCCTCCATGCGGATCGAGGGGGAGAGGGCGACGCTGAAGAAGACGACCACGCTGGTGGCGAGGACCGCGCCCACCAGCAGGGCGAAGTACACGGCCGCCGCGCCGGGGGCCACACGGTGACCGGTCGTGGGCGCCACGGCGGTCAGCGCGTCTCGCCGCCGAGCCGTCCCTGCCCGACCACGGCGTCGGCGATCATGGCGGCGCGTTCAGGCTCGACGCCACCGCGCACCGCGACCCGCTCGACGATCCCCCGCACCTCGGCCCACTCCTGCGCGGTCAACTCCAGCGGCGGCGCCTCCGCCGGCCCGTCGGGACGGCCCCGGAAGACCCGCCGCAGTGCCGCCGAGGTGACCTGGTGCCCCTTGCGCATCGCGCGCTCCGCGACGTACCGCACCGCCTCGGTCATCGCCGCCAGGGCGACCGGCGTCAGCAGCACGAGCACCTCGGGCACCCCGAACGTCAGCGGGCCACCGCGCCGTTCCGGTTCGGCGTACGCACGGGGATCGGCGAAGTGCGCCTCGCTGAGCAGTGGGAACAGCTCCGTCTCGCCGGGCGAGAACCGGTCGACGACCGGCCTGGCGAGGTCGACCAGCAGAGATCGGTCCGACTCCGGACGCATCCAGCCCTCCACGACCGCCCGTGTCCGACCGGGCACCGTCCACTGTAGGGGCCCGGACCACGCGCCCGGAAGCCGCGCGGAGCCGGGGCCTACAGGTCCGCGAACGGAGCCGCGTACGCGAACTCGCCCTTGATGGTGTCCCGCCAGGCCGTCATCGGGCGGGCCTGGAAGTGGGCGCCCCACGCCGGCACCGGCGGGGTGACGCCCAGGTCGACCGCGGGGCGGAACCCGAACCGCGGGTAGTAGTCGAGGTGGCCGAGGAGCACCACGAGCGGCTCGTCGAGCGCGTCGGCGGCGCCGAGCACGGCGTGCATCAGCGCCGACCCGACCCCGCGCCGCTGCCGGACCGGCAGCACCCCGAGCGGCCCGAGCCCCAGTGCGACCGGCTCGCCGTCGACGTGCCCACGGGTGGCCACGACGTGCCCCACCACCTCGCCGTCGACGACGGCGACCAGGGAGAGCGCCGGCAGCCAGCCGGCGTCGGCGCGCAGCGCGTCGACCAGGGCGGCCTCCACCGGTACGGCGTCCGGCCGCTGCGGGTCCGCGAACGCGGCGGCGTGTACGGCGTGGATGGCGGCGATGTCGGCGGGGGACTCACGTCGGATCAGCACCGCGTCACCGTAGGCGAGACCCGCCCGGCGGCGCCCGCGATTTTTCGTGGTCAGCCCACCGCGGTCGGGGAGGGGGGTGCGCTGCTGCCCTGCGGCGCCTCGGCCGTCATCAGCCGGACGATCTCGGCCCGGTCGGCGGCCGACGGGAGTCCCCACCCGGGGCGGTACCCGTACACCTGGTCCAGCGGGGTGGAGGCGGTACGCCCGTCGAGGACCTCGACCGAGCCCGTGTCGATCAGCCCGGGGTGCTCGACGCCGCACGCCTCGGCCACCTTCATCAGGTCGCGCCGCAACGTACGGATGTAGTTCGCGGCCCGCACCGACTTGCGGGCGGGGTCGAGGCCCCGGGCCAGCCACGCGTTCTGGGTGGCGACGCCGGTGGGGCAGGTGTCGGTGTGGCACTTCTGGGCCTGGATGCAGCCGATGGCCAGCATCGCCTCACGGCCGACGTTCACCATGTCGGCGCCGAGGGCGAACGCCACCACGGCGTTGTCCGGCAGGCCGAGCTTGCCCGCGCCGACGAAGACGACCTGCTCGTGCAGGCCCCGCTCGGCGAAGACCCGGTGGACCCGCGAGAAGCCCTGCTGGAACGGCAACGACACCGAGTCGGTGAAGATCAAGGGCGCGGCGCCCGTGCCGCCCTCGCCGCCGTCGACCGTCACGAAGTCCACGCCGCGCCCGGTGTCGCGCATCAGCGTGGTCAGCTCCTCCCAGAAGCCGAGGTCGCCGACCGCGGACTTGATGCCCACCGGCAGGCCGGTCTCGGCGGCGAGCAGTTCCACCCAGTCCAGGAGGCTGTCGCAGTCGGAGAACTCGGCGTGCCGCGACGGGCTGACGCAGTCCCGACCCTGGGCGATTCCGCGGGTCGCGGCGATCTCGGCGGACACCTTCGCCGCCGGCAGCAGGCCGCCGAGGCTCGGCTTCGCGCCCTGGCTGAGCTTGATCTCCAGCGCCTTGACCGGCGCGCCGGCGACCAGGTCCTTGAGCCGTTCCAGGCTGAACCGGCCGTGCTCGTCGCGGCAGCCGAAGTACGCGGTGCCGATCTGGAAGACCAGGTCACCGCCCTTGCGGTGGTACGGCGACAGCCCGCCCTCACCGGTGTTGTGCAGGCAGCCGGCCAGGGCGGCGCCCCGGTTCAGCGCCTCGACCGCCCTGCCCGAGAGGGAGCCGAAGCTCATGCCGGAGATGTTGACCACCGACTCCGGACGGAACGCGCGGGCCCGGCCCCGGGCGGCGCCGAGCACCTTCGCGCAGGGGAGCGTGACGTCGTGCCCGGCGCCGGGGGACGACGGCGGCACCGCCCGGCCGAACGTGCGGTGCTTGATGATCGGGTACCCGGGGGTGTACTCGATGTCGTTGTCCGTGCCGAACCCGAAGTAGTTGTTCTGCTCCTTCGCCGACGCGTACACCCAGCGTCGCTGGTCGCGCGTGAACGGCCGCTCCTCGTTGTTGCCGGCCACGATGTACTGGCGCAGCTCCGGCCCGATCGACTCCAGCAGGTAGCGGGCGCGACCGAGGACCGGGAAGTTGCGCAGCAGCGCGTGGTCACGTTGCAGCAGGTCGCGCGCGGCGAGAGCGGCGACGGCGGTGACGGCGGCGGGTACGGCTCGACGGGCCCAGTTCATGCCCGCCACTCTTTCCGCGATCGTGCCCGGTCAAACGGGGGTGCGGGTCCGACCGCCCACCACTCGCGGTCCGCCGGCCGCGCAACTGGAGTCGACGGCAGCGTCCCGTGGACTGCCCGACCGACGCGAAGATGACGATCAACGCCCGCAAACTCGGGCGCCACGGTGTGGCTCGCCGACCACGAGGACGCCAACACGCCGCTCTGGGAGAACGCGATCGGCGGACAGCTCGACCTGCGCGACGCGATCGACCGGACGCTCGCCTTCACCTCGCCCGACGGCAGACGCAGGGTGCGGGAGTCGCTCCAGGCCGCCTAAGCGATCGGTGGCGCCACGCCCGGCTGAACCTGGCGGGCCGGTCGAGCCGTGCGTTGCGGATCGGCCGGGCGTGGCGGCTCGTCGTATCAGGTGCAGCTGCCGTCGGAGTCGGTGTTGCCGCCAAGGTCGACGATCCTGGCCAGCACCGCTCGGCAGTCGCTCGGCCCGCCCGCGCGGGTGTTGCCGGTGACGACGGAGTCCTGCAGTTCGACCCGGCCAGGGCCCACCGGCACCTCCGGACCGGGTACGTACGCGAGCGTGATGTTGATGCCGCCTCCCCCGTCCTCGGCGTAGTTGTCGGTCACCCGCGAGCCGACCACGGTGATCCCGGGACCACGTACGTCGATGCCGCCGCCGAGGCCGGCCAGCTCGCCGGGTCGGGTGGGATCGTGCGGGTTGACGACCCGGTTACGGGTGATCGTCGCCCGTTCGACCAGCCCGTCTGAATCGAACCGGATGCCGCCGGCCTCACCGGCCTCGTTGAGGTCCACCAGGCTGTCGCGCAGGATGAATGAGCTGGTCGGGGTGTTGAAGACGCCGCCACCGAAGCCCGCGGTGTTCCCGGTGACCCGCACCCGTTCCATCGTCAGCTCGGAGGTGTTCAGCACGCCCCCGCCAGCGGAGTAGCTCTCGGCCCCGGCGAGCGGCGTCGCGACGCCGCCGGTGACGGTGAGACCGGAGATCGTGGCCGGGCGGCGCACGGTGAAGACCCGGTCGATGCGACCACCGTCGATGACCGTGCTGTCGAGGCCGGCGCCGACGATGGTGGTCGGCGCCATCACCTTGAGGTTGCCGTGTGCGGCGTCGGCGAGCGTGTAGTCGGTGAACGGCACGCCGCGCGGCGGGATGCTCAGGGTGTACCGCCCGGCCGGGATCACGATGGTCGATCCGGAGGTGGCGTTGGCCTCCATCACCGCGGCCCGAAGGGTGCAGCCACCGTTGTCGGCCCGGCAGCGTCCGTCGCCGGGGGCGCTGTCCGGCGCGTCGGTCACGCTGTTCACCTGGTACCGGATGGTCCTCGTCTCGGTCACCGCGGCCTGCTGCTCGCCACTGTCCGTGGCGCTCGCCACGGGGATGCCGGCGACCGAGGTGCCGGCGACGGCGACCGCAGCGGCCACCGTCAGCGTCAGTCTGCGCAGGAACATCGTGTCCTCCTTCGTTGGGCCGGTCCTGCTGACAAAATCGGTCCATATGCGGACACATATGGATAGTGACCGTTCAGTAACCTGCTCGTTCAGGATGGCCAGCGCAACGACTGATGTCAATGGATGTGAGGCGTCGCGGTTCGGCGGGAGGAACCGCCAGGGGCACTGGCCACGACTCCGAAGCCCAATGCGGCACAGGTGGCCATGGACGCCCGACACTCGACCGTGTTCTACGACCGGTCGGGTGGCTGCGCGCGCGGTTGGGCCTCCAACGGCTCCGCCTACGGCGGACCTTCGTCCAACCCTGGGAGTCGGTGATGGCGGGCGAGGGCCAGCAGGGCGACGCGCAGCTGCGGTACGGGCAGCGACGTCACCGGACCGTCGAACCAGCGCGCGATCGCGGTCCCGCCGACCACGCTGAGCATGAAACGGGCGAGTTCCTCGGCGACGGCCGGGCGGTCGGCGACGCCGAAGACGTGGCCGAGCGATTCGGCGGCCCACTGCCGCAGGGCAAGCCGGTACTGCCCTAGCTCAGCGATGGCCGCGGCGCCGGTGCCCTGCTCCAGCATGCCGAGATCGAGCAGTATCCGTAGGTCGTGTGGGTGCTGCTCGAACGCGGCGCTGGCGCCGTCGAGGAACGCGGTGAGCCGCTCGTCCACCGTGTCGCCGGCCGGGGTTCCCGGAAGCGAGTTGACGAGGTGCTGGCGGGCGCGGCGGAGCACGGCGAGGTAGATCCCGTCCTTGTTGCCGAAGTGCCAGTAGATCGAGCTGGCCGGTGACCCGGAGGCGGCGGAGATCTTCGAGATGGAGGTACCGGCGTAGCCGAGCTGCGCCATCAGTGCCGTGGCGGCGTCGAGGATCGCTTCGCGGGAGGGCACCTCGGCACCGTGGGGGGCGGCGTCCTGCATGGCGTCCAGCGTAGGGCTCGGCCGTTGATCCCGTACCAGTTCATCGCCGGAGGCGAGGGCGGTGAAGCCGGAGCCCGCCGAGTTGGGTCGCCGTGATGCCGGCCGACGGTGCGGCGGGCGTGAAGAACCCGCGGATGGCCCTCCCCCCAGCTCCAGCGTCCGGCTGATGCGTTTGGCCGCCTGCAGTGATGAGGAAGACCAGCACCAGCGGGCCGATCGCCCAGAGCCGTGGCTCCTCGGCACCGGTCGGCGCCACCTCACCGTGGACGTACGTGAAGAGCTGGGGGAGCCCGAGCTTGCGTACTTGGTTGAATTCGGCGGAACAATCGTTTGGGTAGAACGACGCCAGGCGATCTCCTTCCGGGAAGATCGCCTGACGTCGGTTGCGATTCGGGCGGACGGCGGACCGTCAGGGCGTCGGCGCGGTGATGTTCACCATCCAACCGATGCTGAAGCCGTCCACGCACATGCCGTACTCGTCGCCCCACACCTGCTTCTCCAACGGCATGGTGACGGTGCCGCTGGCCGACAGCTTGTTCCAGTAGCCGCGCAGCTCGTCACCGTCGTCGCCGCTGAGGCTGATGGCGATGTTGGTGCCGGGTTGGTGTTCCATCCCGGGGGCGATGTCGGACGCCATCAGCGTGATGCCGTTCGACGCCTCCAGCATGGCGTGCATGATCTTGTCCTTCAGCGCCGGGTCGTCGTTGCCGAACTCGCCGAACGTGCTCTGGTTCAGGCTCCCGCCGAAGACGCTCTGGTAGAAGTCCATCGCCTGCCGCGCCGTGCCGGGAAAGTTGAGGTACGGGTTCAGCTTGGTCTGCACGGGCACACCCTCCTAGGTCGTAGCCAGCCTCACCGTGGCAACGACCGGGTACCGGGCAACGACGCGTGCGCCCCTCGCGTCGCCGCCGGCGCGGTGGAGGTGGTCGACCACCTCCACCGCGGAGCGGAGGCCGTCAGCGGTAGGACTGGCGGACCGAGCCGCCCACCAGCACGCACCACGCGTTGGTGTCGACCTTGCCGTTGTGCGGCAGGCGGTGCAGCCCCTGCACGTCTTTGACGGCCTTCCTGGTGACGTGGTCGAACTCGCCGGTGACGGTGACCTCGGCGTACCCCTTGGCGTTGAGGATGAACTGCACCGCGGCGACCGGCAGGCCGGCGGCGTGCTGGTCCAGCTCGGGCGCGAGGGTCTCCCAGGTGGGCGTGGTGAGGGTGGCGTCGACGTCGACCGGGATGCCGTTGCGTGCCTGCCAGTCCTGCACGGCGGCGACGGTGGCCGCGTCGAAGACGCTGGTCGGGGTCACCGCGTACCCGCGGTGGGCGAGCAGGTACTGCACCACCCGCACCGACGGCGACCCGACGAACCGCCACAGGTCCGGCCAGCGGCGGGCCGGCACGTCGGCCAGGTCGGTGCCGAGCTCGGCGAAGACCCGGCGGCGCAGCATCGGGAACTGTCGGTAGAAGGCGGCGCCGGGGCACAGCGTGTTGCGGAAGTCCCAGTGGCCGAAGATGTCGTGTGCGTGCAGCCCGTACTGCCGGCAGATGGTCGTGCAGAGCCGGACCAGCGAGTCGAGCAGCACCTCGGGCGGCGTCTCGGTGACGTACGTGCCCTCGTTCTCGATGCCGATGGCGCGGCCGTTCTCGCCCGGGCAGTGCGCGGAGACCATCTGCCGGTCACCGGCCTGGAGCCGTTCCAGGCTGCCCCGCCGTCCCTCCAGGACGTACCCGCCGCGGCTGACGGTGAAATGCTGGCCGGTGTCGGACCAGCCGTTGCCGTCGATGTGCAGGTTCTGGCAGTCGCGGGCCAGCTTGATGGCCTGCGCCTCGCTGTAGTCGGTGACGTTCGGGAACGCCATGTGGTGCACGATGATCTTGTTGGTCGGGATCGCGCTGACCACCAGGGGGTCCTTGGGCGGCCGGGCGCCCCACTCGTCGCAGCTGTAGATCCAGTCCAGGTCGGCGCCCGGGTCGGCATGGGCGGTGGCCGGGAAGGCGAGTTCACTGCCGACGACCGCCACGGTGGCGGCGCCGAGGCCGGCCCGCAGCAGCGTGCGTCGGTCCAGTTCGCTCTGCTCGACGTGCATGGCATCTCCTCCGCGCCCGGCACGCGGGGGTGGGAGTGAGCCGCGTGAAAACCAGCTCCAAAGGCCGGGCGTGAGGTGGAGAATATTGCCAGGACGCCGGCAGCGCTAGGCCCTGTGCCGATCGGACCCTCGTCAGAGGACCTGGGAGAGGAACCGGCGCAGGCGCGGATGCCGGGCGGAATCGAACACCGCGGCCGGTGGCCCCGCCTCCAGCACCACGCCCCGGTCCATGAAGGCCACCGTGTCGGCCACCTCGCGGGCGAAGCCCATCTCGTGGGTGACCACCACCATCGTCATGCCCCCCGCGGACAGCTCCGCCATCAGCGACAGCACGCCCTTGACCAGCTCGGGGTCCAACGCCGACGTCGCCTCGTCGAAGAGCATCACCTGCGGCTGCAGCGCCAGCGCGCGGGCGATGGCGACCCGCTGCTGCTGCCCGCCGGAGAGCTGCGCCGGCCGCGCGTCCGCCTTGGCGGCGAGGCCGACCCGGTCCAACTCGTGCCGGGCCACCGCGACGGCCTCGTCCTCGGACAGCTTCCGGATCCGCCGGAGCGCGAGGGTGACGTTGCGCAGCACGCTCATGTGCGGGAACAGGTTGAACTGCTGGAACACCATGCCGACCCGCTGCCGCAACCGGTCCGGGTCGTCGCCCAGGACGCTGCGGCCGTCGAGGAGCACGTCACCGCGGTCCGGCTCGATCAGCCGGTTGACCGTCCGCAGCAACGTGGACTTGCCGGAGCCCGACGGGCCGATCATGCAGGCGGTCGCCCCGCGCGGCACGTCCAGGTCGACGCCGCGCAGCACGCGGTTCGCGCCGAACGCGAGGTGCACGTCGCGGAGGCTCACACTGACCGACGTACTCATCGGGGGCTCCCCTCCACCGCGCCGGCGGGCGTCAGGTCGCCGTCCTCGTCACCGGGTGGGCCGGCCGGACGCCCGTGCCGCAGCCGCCGGTCGATCCAGTTGACCGCATGGGTCAACGGCACGGTCAGCGCCAGGTAGAACAGGCCGGCCAGCAGCAGCGCCGACTGGTTGCCGGTGTTCGCCGCGTGGTCCTGCCCGATCCGGAACAGCTCCCGCTGGCTGGCCAGCAGGCCGAGGAAGTACACCAGGCTGGAGTCCTTGATCAGCGCGATGAGCTGGTTGACCCACGCGGGCAGCACGCGGCGGACGCCCTGCGGGATGATCACCATCCGCATCGCCTCGGCCCACGAGAAGCCGAGGGCCCGGGCGGCGTCCAGTTGGGCGGCCTCCACCGACTGGATGCCGGACCGGAAGATCTCCCCGATGTACGCCGCCGCGATCAGCGACAGCGCCAGGATGCCGAGCGGGTACGGGTTCGGGCCCCACACCTCCATCCCCAGTGGCGCCAGCCCGACGCCGATCAGGAGGATCGTCGCCGCCGCCGGCAGGCCGCGGAAGACGTCGGTGTAGACGCGGGCCGGCCAGCGCAACCATCGCGTACGCGAGATGCCCGCGACCGCCAGCAGCATGCCCAGCACCGAGCCGAGCAGGGCGGCGGAGACCGCCAGGATCAGCGTGTTGGGCAGCCCGACGGTCAGCATCTCGGGCAGCGCCTCGCGCATGGAGTCCCAGTCGAAGAAGGTCTCCCACAGGGTGCTCAACGGATCCATCAGTCGCCTCTCCTACCGCCCCGCTCGCTCTCTCCTGTTAAGAAGGGGCCCCTTCACCTCGCCAGGCGTTAACAAGGGGCCCTTCCTTGTCAGCCGACCGGTACCGTGCCGCTGCCGGGCTTGAAGTCCGGCGGGATCGGTCGGCCGGGGTAGTACTGCTGCTGCAGCCGGCTCCAGGTGCCGTCGGCGATGACCTCGTCGAGCGCCTTGTCGAGGGCCGCGCGCAGCTTGTCGTTGTCCTTGGCGAACGCGTACGCGGTCGGGGCCGGGCTGAGCTCCTTGGCCGCCACCCTGATCTTGCCGTTGCTCTCCACGGCGGACGCGTCGCCGATCTCCGCCGGGGCGATCCACGCGTCGGCGGTGCCCGCCTTGAGCTGGTTGATCGCGCCGTTGTAGTCCGGCACCCGCACCGGGTCGAGGCCCTTACGGGTGGCGTAGTCGTCCTGCACGGTGCCCTGGACGACCACCACCCGCCTGCCCTCGAGCTGGTCGAAGCCGGTGATGGTGGAGCCGGCCGGCACGTCGAGTCCGAAGTAGCCGAAGTCGTAGCCGTTGCCGAAGTCGACGGTCCTCTTCCGCGCCTCGGTGATGGTGATCGACGAGCTTCCGACATCGAACTTGCGGTTCGCCACCTGGGCGAGCAGCGCCGAGAAGTCGGTGCCGACGAACTCCACCTTCAGGCCGATCCGGTCGGCCGCCGCGACCAGCAGGTCGTTGTCGAAACCGGTGAACGTCCCGTCCTTCAGGTAGACGTTCGGCGGTGCGTCGGTGAGCGTGCCGGCCCGCAGCACGCCGGGCTGGAGCAGGCCGTACGGGTTGTCCGCCGAGCCGGTGGCGTCGTCACCGCCGCAGGCGGTGAGGGTGGCGGCGCCGAGGACGGCGGCGACGGCGAGGGCGGCGGCCCGGGTCAGGGCAGGAAGGAATCGCACAGGTGTCTCCGAGAGGGTTGTCCGGGCGGGCACGGGCGTGCGCCGCCGGCGGTGCGCCGGTGGGCGGACCGCTGGGATGGTTCGGTGCGAGGGAGTGGGGCGCTCAGCTACACGCGGCGCTGCAGACCCGCATCATGTCGACGTGACGACGCCGGGTCAGGGCTGGCGGGGCGACGGTGCGGACGGACACGGCTCTCCTCCAGGTCGGTGCTGACCTGGGGTGCCAGGCCACGCTTGCACCGGAGCCCGCTCCGGTGCCCGGTCCTCACCCGGGGCACCCCTACGTGGACGAGGGTTGCCGGCCAGCAAGCCGGGGCTTCACGCTGGCGCTCATGACCTGGACCGACACTAGCAGCGCGTGACGATCCGCCGTCCAGCCGTTATGACCACCCTCACGTGCCGCCGGGCCTGCGGATTCGTCACTCCTCGATGGCCCCGCCGACCCGGCGCAGGTGCGCCCGGAACGTGTACCCCGGGTCGGCGTCGCGGCGGGCCAGGTACTCCGCGAAGGCGGTCTGCTCCCGCAGCGTCTCGCCGGCCCGGATGCGTTGGGCCTGGACGCGCTCGGTGCGGCGGATCCGCTCGGCGGTCGCGGACACCTCCTCGGCCCGGGCGGCCGGGACGAACAGCACCCCGTCGTCGTCCGCCAGCACCAGGTCCGCGCCGTCGACCACGTGCGGGCCGACCCGGGCGCTGGTCAGCGTCTCGGGATCCCGGTCGTCGAGTCGCATCGGGCCCAGCGGCAGGGCGCCGTAGCTGAAGACCGGCACGCCGATCTCCACCAGCTCGGGGGTGTCGCGGTGCAGGCCCCACACCACCAGCCCGGCGACCCCGGCCGCCGCGGCCTCCAGCACCGCCAGGTCACCCACGCACGCCTCGTCCGTCCGCCCGGCGTTGTCGATCACCAGCACCTCACCGGGCGCCGCCCGGGTGTACGCCTCCAGGAACACGTCCACGCTTCCGTGGTGGCGGACCGGCAGCACCCGCCCCGCGAGGCGCTGGCCGGCGACGACCGGCCGGATCCCGGCGGGCGCGGCCCGCAGCGGCACCCCCAGCCGTACGCACGCGTCGGCCACCAGCGGCGTGGACAGGTCGGTGAACGGCTCCGGCATCCGACGTCCTCCCTCGGGGCGGTCGAGCACCCATCGTAGGGACGGACAGCGGTGGCGGAGCGAGATCCAATCTCCGGCCGCTGGCCCGAGCCCGGACCGGCTCGCGCCGGCTTCCGTGCCCGGACCCGATGCGAGGTGTGCCGGGCGAGGTCGGGGGTAGTCGCGCGGTCGGAAAGGGACCTGGGGAGGTCGGGTGGACTCGTACCCTGCCGTGGAGGCGCACGGGCTGATCGGCGACCTGCAGACCGCGGCGCTGGTGAGCATGGACGGCACGATCGACTGGTTCTGCGCCCCGCGGTTCGACTCGCCGAGCATCTTCGGCGGACTGCTGGACCGGCACCGGGGTGGCTACTTCCAGATCGTGCCGGACGGCGTCGACTACGTGAGCAAGCAGCTCTACCTGCCCGGCACGGCGATCCTGATCACCCGGTTCATGAGCGCGGACGGCGTGGGTGAGCTGGTGGACTTCATGCCGGTGGCGGGAGACCGACCGACCGACCGGCACCGCCTGGTGCGGCTGCTCCGCATGGTTCGGGGCAGCATGCGGTTCCGGCTCGACTGCCGGCCCCGGTTCAACTACGGCCGTGATGCCTACCAGCTCGAGGTGCACCCCAACGGCAGCATCCTGCGCAGTTCCACGCTCTCCCTCGCCCTGAGTCCCATCCGCTACGCGGAACGGCTGTCCGAGGAGCACGAACGCCGGCGCAGCGAGGACGGCCTGTGTCTCATCGCCACCCTGCACGAGGGCGAGGCCGGGGGCATCCACCTGGAGACCGGCGAATCGCCGGATCCGCCCGGCGCCTACAGCCCCGGCGAGGCGCGGGAGCTGCTCGAGGAGACCCGCGACTTCTGGCGGCGCTGGCTGGGCCGCTCCCGGTACACCGGCCGCTGGCGGGAGATGGTGGAGCGGTCCGCGATGACCCTCAAGCTCATGACGTACGCGCCCACCGGGGCGCTGATCGCCGCCCCCACCGCGGGGCTGCCCGAGCACATCGGCGGCGTCCGCAACTGGGACTACCGCTACACCTGGATCCGCGACGCGTCCTTCTCGGTGCACTCGCTCCTGTGCCTGGGCTTCAAGGACGAGGCGATGCAGTACATGCGCTGGGTCAACGACCGAGTCCGGGACGCCGGGGAGAGCGATCGACCACTGCAGATCATGTACCGCGTCGACGGCTCACCGGACCTCGCCGAGGAAATGCTCGACCACTTCGAGGGCTACCGCGGCTCGGCGCCGGTGCGGGTGGGCAACGGTGCCGCCAACCAGCTGCAACTCGACATCTACGGGGAGGCGCTCAACGCTCTCCACGTCGCCGACGGCCAGGGACTGCAGCCGGGCCACGAGGGCTGGCGGAACACCGCGCGCCTGGTGGACTGGCTCTGCGACAACTGGGACCAGCCCGAGGACGGGATCTGGGAGACCCGCGGTGGCCGGCACGACTTCACGTACGGGCGGCTGATGTCCTGGGTCGCCCTCGACCGGGCCGTCCGGCTCGCGCACCGGCACGGACGCCCCGGCGACACGAACCGCTGGACGGCCGTCCGCGACGACATCTACCACCAGATCATGGCGAGGGGGTTCCGCCCCGGCCGCCAGGCGTTCGTCCAGCACTACGGCACCGAGGTGCTGGACGCGGCGCTGCTCGCCATGCCCGCCGTCGGCTTCGTGTCGCCGACCGACCCGATGTGGCAGTCGACCCTGCGCGCCATGGACGCCGAGCTCGTCTCCGACAGCCTCGTCTACCGCTACAACCCGGAGGCGGCACTGGACGGCCTGGCCGGCAGCGAGAGCACCTTCACCATGTGCACGTTCTGGTACGTCCAGGCCCTCGCCGAGTCCGGCCGGCTCGACGACGCCCGGCTGACCCTCGAGAAGATGTTCACCTACGCCAGCCCGCTCGGCCTCTACTCCGAGGAGATCGCGGCCAGCGGCGAGCAGACCGGCAACTTCCCGCAGGCCTTCAGCCACCTGTCGCTGATCAGCACCGCCGTGAACCTCGACCGGCTGCTCGACTCCCACGCGTGACCCGGCCGGTTTCCCGAGGACTATTCCGCCCCGCAGCGGGAAAGGGCCGCCGCGGAGGCGTACCGATCGGGGGTTTCATGGTAGGCGGTGTCATCGGCGTGGTGATCGCGCTTGCGGTCCTGGTGCTGCTCGGCGTGCTGAGCATCCGGATCGTGCAGCAGTACCAGCGCGGTGTCGTGTTCCGGTTCGGCCGCGTGGTGCAGCCCGTCCGGCAGCCCGGCCTACGGCTGATCATCCCCGTCGCGGACCGGATGGTCCGGGTCAGCATGCAGACCACGGTGATCGACGTGCCGTCGCAGGGCGTCATCACCCGCGACAACGTGACCGTCACCGTGGACGCGGTGGTCTACTACCGCGTCGTGGACCCGGTGAAGGCCCTGGTGAACGTGCGCCAGTACCCGGCGGCGGTGCTGCAGATCTCGCAGACCGCGCTGCGGTCGGTCATCGGCAAGGTGGACCTGGACATCCTCCTCTCCGACCGGGACAGGGTCAACGCCGACCTCAAGTCGGTGATCGACGCCCCGACCGAGGAGCCGTGGGGGCTGAACATCGAGCGGGTCGAGGTCAAGGACGTCGCGTTGCCGGAGGGGATGAAGCGCTCGATGTCCCGCCAGGCCGAGGCCGAGCGGGACCGGCGGGCGCGGGTCATCGCCGCCGACGGTGAGTACCAGGCGTCCCGGCGACTGGCCGACGCGTCCCGGATGATGGCCGGCACCCCGGGGGCGTACCAGTTGCGGCTGCTGCAGACCGTGTCGGACGTGGCCGCGGAGAAGAACAGCACGCTGGTGATGCCGTTCCCGGTGGAGTTGCTGCGCTTCTTCGACAAGTACGCGTGTACCACGTCCGCCGACCAGGGCGAGGTCGTGGCGGAGCCGGTGGGCCCGCTGCCCGGCGACGGTCACCGCGGCGACGGCGGCCCGCGCCGGTAGACCGGGCGGGCGGGGTCCGACGGGTCACTCCCGGCCCCCGCCGTGGAGGTACGACGCGCGCCGTCCCACCCCGGTCACCGGCCGGTGAGCTTGCGGGTACCTGCTACCACTGGGCCGTGTCCGTAACCGACCATGATCCCGGGAGCCCGGTCCCCGGGGCGGCCCCGGCCCGACGTCCGGGCCGGGGAAGCAACCGATGCGCCGATGGCCCGGCCCGCCGGCCCGACCACAATGAGCAGCGGGGCGGGCGGGTGACCCGTCCTGCCGGGTCGGAGGAGGGGTTGGCGTGACCGGCTGGCAGGTCTCCGGCTACACGCCCGTGCGGCAGCTCGGCGTGGGCGCGTCCGGGCGGGTCGACCTCGCCGTCCACGACGCGACGGGCACGCCGGTGGCGATCAAGTACCTGACCGGCGCGGTCGGCGACGCCCCGTCGTTCCGGGACGCGTTCCGCACCGAGGCCCGCGTGCTGGCCGAGATCGACAACCCGCACGTGTCGCGCCTCTACGAGTACGTCGAGTCGCCCGGCGGCGCGGCCATCGTCATGGAACTGGTCAACGGTGTCTCCCTGCGCCAGATGCTGGGCGCCAACGGCGCCACCACGCCCGAGGCGGCGCTGGTCGTCCTCAAGGGATCCCTGGCGGGGCTCGGCGCGGCGCACGCCCGTGGCGTGGTGCACCGGGACTACAAACCGGAGAACGTGCTGGTCACCGCCGAGGGCGCCAGCAAGCTCGCCGACTTCGGGATCGCCCTGCCGGCCGGCACCGGCTCCGGCGCCGCCGTCTCCGGGACACCCCGCTACATGGCGCCCGAGCAGTGGACCGGCGCGCCGGCCAGCCCGGCCTGCGACATCTACGCCGCGACCGCCACCTTCTACGAGTGCCTGACCGGCCGGCCCCCGTACGACGGGCGGGACCTGTTCACGCTGCGCCGGCAGCACGCGGAGGAGCCGATCCCCACCGACCCGGCCCCGGCGCCGGTGCACGACCTGCTGCGGCACGGCATGGCGAAGCGCCCGGACGAGCGTCCCCAGCCGGCGGAGGTCTTCCTCGCCGCCCTGGAACAGGTGGCGGCGGACGCGTACGGGCCGGAGTGGGAGGAGCGCGGCCTGCGCGAGCTGGCCCGCCGGGCCGCCCTGCTCGCCGCGCTCTTCCCGTTCCGCGACGGCACCGGCGGCGCCACCAGCGTGGCGACCACGACGTTGAGTTCGGGCACCGGCCGGTGGGGGTGGCTGCGCGGCGGCCGGGCCCGCCCTGCCCTGGTGGCCGGCGTCGTGGCGGCGGCCGTCGTGCTGGGCGGTGCCGGGTTGAGCTACGCCGCCCGGGAGGACTCGGCGCCCGGCGCGACGGCCGACGCGAAGCCCACCGCCGACACCGTCGTCACGACGGCTCCGGGCGCCGCGCCCGGGGCGCCGACCGCGACGCCCGACCCGACGGCCACCTCCACGGTGACCGCCGGCCCCACGACGGCGGCGCCGACCGGTGGCGCGACCGGCACCCCGGGCGCGCCGGGTGACCCGACCACGCCGGGCGCCCCGGCGACGACCGCCCCGGCGACCACCCCGCCGGCACCCCCGCCCACCACGTCCACCAGCCCGCCGCCCCCACCGGACACGACCGCCCCGACGGTCGGGAAGGTCGGCGCCAGCCCCACCCAGCTCGACCCGAAGGGCTGCCCGTACGGGCCCACCGCGAGCACCGTCACCGCCACCGCCTCCGACGACCGGACCGCCGCCGGGGACCTGCGGGTACGCCTGCGGTACACGCTGGACAACCGCACCACCGAGGTCACGATGAGCGCCGCCGGGCGGGGCGTGTTCACCGGCGTGCTCGGCGACCTGCCCCGGCCGGCCGACAGCACGCGCATCCCGGTCCGGGTGGTCGCGACCGACCGGGCCGGTAACACCTCGGCGGAGGGCGGCCCGGTGTACGTGACGCTCTACCCGTACTGCACCCCGGGCTGACGACGCCCGGCACACCGACAGGAGGCGGGCTGCCGTGACCCAGCCGGACGACCGGACGACGCCGGGCGGGTGGACACCCGACGACGGCGCGACCGTGCACCTGGGCCGTCCGCCCGCGCCGGACGAGCCGACCACTGACCTCGACGCGGCGGGCGCGACCGTGCGCCTGGGCGGCGACGAGGCCACCGCCCGGCTGACGCCGGACGCGGCCACGACCCGGTTCGTCCCCGCGCCGGGCCCGGAGGGTCAGCCGACCCTGCACCTGTCGGCCGCCCCGCCCGCCGCGCGCCGGCCTCCCGAGGAGCCGACGACGGATCTGCGCGCCGGCGGGTGGACCGCGTACGACGGCGAGGCGACCGTGCACCAGGGCGAGGCGACCGTGCACCTGCGCGCGCCGGAACCGGCCGACGAGCGCACGGTCCACCTCGCCGCCGCCCCGACCTGGGAGACCACGACCGCCGCCGCGCCGACGTGGGAGCCGACGACCGCCGCGGCCACCTGGAGTTCGACCCCTGCGGCACCGGGTGGGGAGTCGACCGCCACCGCGGCGGGGGAGGGCACCGCAGCCACCGGACCGGGAACCGTCTTCGGCGGGCGCACCGGCCGGCCCGCCTCCCGTGGCGGCGCGCGTACCCCGGACACCCGGCCGTCCCCGACGGGCGGCGAGGTGCGGTTCGGCCCCGGTGTGCCCGCCGCGCCGCCGTCCGCCCCGGCCTGGCCGTCGCCCGCGCCACCGCCGCGCCGCCGCCCGCTGTGGCGGCGCGTGACGTCGGTGCTGTCCGCCCTGCTCACCCTGGTGCTGGTGGCGGTCGTCGGGCTCTACCTGTGGCAGCAGTTCCGTCCACTGGAGATCAACGGGGTGACCGTGGCGGTGCCCGAGCCGGCCGGTGACCGCTGCGACGTCACCGTCGACGTGGTCGCCACGGTGACGACCAACGGCCGGGCGGGCGAGATCCGCTACCAGTGGCTGCGCTCCGGCAGCGCGCCGGGCGCGGTGCTCACCGAACGGGTCGGCCGCGGCCAGCGCACCGTGGACCTGACGCTGCGGTGGTCGTTCGCCGGGGTCGGCCGCACCACCGAGACGGCGACGGTCAACATCACCGAGCCCGCGCCGGCGCAGGCGCGGACGGAGGTCAGCTACGCCTGCCGCCGCTGACGCCGGGGTTTCTCGCGTCGGCGCCAGGGGTAGGTCGGGCGGACGAACCGCATGCCCCTGGAGGAACTCGATGAGAGAGAACATTGGTGACGCGGCGGGGGACGCCCTCCGCTCGGTGCTGCTCTTCCTGCCCAAGGCCCTCGCCTTCGTGGCCATCCTGGTGGTCGGTTGGCTGGTCGCCAAGGCAGCCCTCAAGATCGTCGACAAGGTGCTGGAGCGGGTCGGCTTCGACCGGGCCGTCGAGCGTGGCGGCATCCGCCGCGCGCTCGCCCGCTCCCGCTACGACGCCAGCGACCTCGTGGCCAAGCTCGTCTACTACGCGATCCTGCTGGTGACGCTCCAGATCGCCTTCGGCATCTGGGGCCCGAACCCGATCTCCGACCTGATCGCCGGCGTGATCGCCTGGCTGCCGCGGGCGTTCGTGGCGATCGTGATCGTGGTGGTGGCGGCCGCGATCGCCAACGCGGTCCGCGACATCGTCAGCGGCGCCCTGGGCGGCCTGTCGTACGGGCGGATCCTGGCCACCATCGCGTACGTCTTCATCCTCGGCCTCGGCGTGATCGCCGCGCTGAACCAGATCGGCGTCGCCACCGCGATCACCACCCCGGTGCTCGTGGCCGTGCTCGCCACCGTCGGCGGCATCCTCGTCGTCGGGGTCGGCGGCGGCCTGGTCCGTCCGATGCAGAGCCGCTGGGAGTCGTGGCTGACCCGGGCGGAGCAGGAGTCCCACGCCATCGCCACCCACGCCCGCGCCTACCAGGCGGGACGCCGGGACACCGAGGCGCACCTGGGTGCCGGTGCCGACGCCACGCAGGTCGTGCCGAGGGCGACGACCGACGCCGACCCAACCGTGCCCGTGCCGCGTGCCGGTGACGCCGACGCCACCCCGGTCCCGTCGCGACCGGCGCAACCGGCGGCCGACGACGTCGAGGCGACGGTGGTCATCCCGCCGGCGGACAGCGAGAAGTTCCGCCGCTGACCGGCCGGTGTTCGGGGCGGGATCCACGACGGATCCCGCCCCGAACCGTGTGGTCGCCCGCGCCGGGGCCGTCTAGCATCACCGGCATGACGTGGCGATGTTGATCCACCGCTGAGAGCCCGTCCCGTGGGCCGCCGTGGCCGCCGTACGTCCGGCGTCCACTCTCACCCCACGGGAAGGTTCCATGACCCCCATCACCGTCCGGCGGCCCGACCGCCGGGTCCGCCGGCTCGCGGCGACCCTCTACGCGTACGCGGGCCTGCGCGACCTCGTGCTGCTCTATCCGGTCTACGCGCTGCTCTTCGCCGACACCGGCCTGTCGGTCTGGCAGATCTCCACCCTGTTCGTCATCTGGTCGGCGAGCGGCATCCTGCTGGAGGTCCCCTCCGGCGCGCTCGCGGACGCGCTCTCGCGGCGGCTGCTGCTCAGTCTCGCGCCGCTGGTGACCGCCGCCGGGTTCGCCCTCTGGGTGCTCGTCCCGTCGTACCCGGCGTTCGCCGCCGGTTTCCTGCTCTGGGGCGCCGGTGGGGCGCTCGCCTCCGGCGCGCTGGAGGCGCTGGTCTACACCGAACTCGACCACCTCGGCGCGGCCGGCCGGTACGCGCGCGTCATCGGCCGGGCCCGCACCGCGGAGACCGTCGGCGTGCTGGCGTCCATCGTGCTGGCCGCGCCGGTGCTGGCCGTCGGCGGCTACCCGGCCGTGGGGGCGGCGAGCGTCCTCGCGTGCCTGCTCGCCGCCGCGGTCGCCACCCGCCTGCCGGAGCACCGCGACCCCGGTGCCGACCACGCCGGCTCCGGTCCGCCCGGCGGTTCCGCCCGCTCCGGCGTTGCCGGTGGTTCCGGCGGTTCCCGCGACTCCGGTGGTTCCGACGGTTTCGGCCGGTCCGGCCAGTCGGGCGGCACGGACTGCGACGATGACCTCGGCTGGTGGGGCAGCCTGCGGGCCGGGCTCGCCGAGGCGCACGCCGACCGGCGGGTCCGGGCGGCGGTGCTGCTCGTCGCCGCGGTCGCCGCGGTGTGGGGCGCGCTCGACGAGTACACCCCCCTGCTGGCCCGGGACACCGGTGTGTCCGAGCCGGTCGTGCCGCTGCTGCTCCTGCTCACCTGGGTCGGGGTGGCGGTCGGTGGCCTGCTCGCCCCGGCGGGGGAGCGGCTCGGCCGCCGGGGCTACGGCGGCCTGCTCGCCGGGTCGGCCGCCGCGCTGGCCGTGGGCGCGCTGCTCGGCCAGCCGGTCGGGTTCGTGCTGGTCGGTGCCGCCTTCGGCGGCTTCCAACTGGCGACCGTGCTGGCCGACGCCCGGCTCCAGGCCCGGATCACCGGCCCGAGCCGGGCGACGGTCACGTCGCTGGCCGGCATGGCGACCGACGTGACGATCATCGCCGTCTACGCCACGTACGGGCTGCTCGCCACCGCCGCCGGCAACGGTGTCGCGTTCGCGGTGGCCGCGGGCCCGTACCTCGTCATGGCCCTGCTGATGGCGGCCGATCGGGCCCGGCGAGCCTCGCCCACCACCCGGGCCCGCTGACCGCCCGGTCGGCTGACCGTGGCGCGGGCCGGCTGACCGCCGGCCGGCCCGCGCGTCACCGTCGGTCTCCCTCCGTCTCGAGGAGCTGCTTGAGCGCGTCGAGCCGCTCCCGCCAGTACGCCTTGAGCTCCGCCGCCCGCTCCGCGCTGCCGACCTTCTCGTGCAGCACGGACAGCCGGGACTTCGTGTCGCCGGCCGGCACGAACCCGACCACGATCCGGGTCGGGCCGCCCGCCCAGTCGGCGCGGAACGTCTTCGGCGCGGTGGCGGTACGCACCCGCACGTCGACGTCGGGCAGCCAGCGGCGGCGTAGCGTCTCGTCGGCGAACGCGGCGAACAGGCGGTCCACCGGCACGGCCACCGTGCGGCTGCCCCCGGCCGAGTACGCGCCGCCGCGCTGCTGGCCGGGGGCGCGCAGGCCGCGCGACTGCTCGTACCCGACGGTGACGGTCTGCGCCCACCAGCCCGGCACCTCGTGGACGGCCACCAGCCAGCGGGCGATCTCGGTGTGGGTGTGTTCGGTCCCGCCCCACTCGTCGAGCAGGCCGAACCACTCCTCCCAGCCCCGCCCGGTGCGCTCGCGCAGCAGGGCGTCCGGGATCCGGGCCACCTGCCCGGCCGTGCCGGCACGGGCCGGCGCTGCCTCGACCGGCGTGGCCGGCGGTTCGGCCGGCCCGCCGGCGGCGCTGCCGGGGGCGGGCGCTGTGGCAGGCGGTTCGACGGCCGGGGTTTCGCCGCCAAGGTCGACGGCCGGAGGTTCGGTTCCGGGTGCGACGACGGCGGGCGGTTCGGCCGGGGCGGCGGGCATCCGGGCCAGCAGGTGCCGGCGGGCGGTGGTGTAGCTCTCGCCGGTCTTGTCCATCCGGGCGCGGACCCGGGCCTTGAAGGCGCGCTGATTGGTCATCACATGCTCCCTGTCAACGGCACGGTCGCAGGGACTCACGCTCCCGCCGACCCCGCCGGAGTGGGGCACGTGGTGGTGCGTCCCGAGGGCTCAGGCCCCCTTTGCCTCCGCGAGGCCGGTGGCGTGAGCACCGGGAGGGAGGTGTGGCGCAGGACGGCGCCGGCCCCATCCTAGCGCCCCGACCGGGTGGTCGGACACCCGTCGCCGCACCACCCGGGTCCGTGTACTTCCCGGCCGTCAGCGCGTCTCGCCGTCCAGGTAGACCCAGCGGCCGTCCTCCCGGACGAACCGGCTGCGCTCGGTCAGCGTGCCCGGCCGGCCGCGCTCCCGGTGGTGCGCCCGGAACTCCACCGTGCCGGTCGTGTCGAACAGGCCGCCCCGCTCGGTGTCGACGATCTCCAGGCCGGTCCAGCGCTCGTCCGGGTCCAGCCGCAGCCGCGCCGGGCGGGTGGAGGAGTGCCAGGTGCGCAGCAGGTACGCGGCGTCCCCGACCGCGAAGGCGGAGTAGCGGGAGCGCATGAGCGTCTCGGCGGTCGGCGCGTCGACCTCGCCCCGGTGCAGCCGGCCGCAGCACTCCGGGTAGGGCATGCCCGAGCCGCACGGGCAGGTTCCGACCGGGCCGGCCCGCTCTCCACGCTTCGCCATGGTGGTCATCTTTCCGCGCGGAGGAGAGCGTGGCCGGCCAGGGGTGGCGTGGTCGTCCCGGGTAGCCGGCGGCTGCCGGTGTTTTCCGCAGGTGCCCGGTGGGCATCGCTACGGATTATGGACACCGGATCTCTGCTGGGCGGGCGGTACCGGCTGCGGGAGCGGCTGGGCGCGGGCGGCATGTCGGTGGTCTGGCGGGCCCACGACGAGGTGCTGGGGCGGGACGTCGCGGTCAAGGTGCTCTCGTCCGACCTGGCCGCCGACCCGCAGCTGCTGGACCGCATTCGCGCGGAGGCCCGCGCGGCCGCCCGGCTGCGCCATCCGAACATCGTGGCCGTGTACGACTACGGCGACGCGACCGGCGACGGTGCCCCGTTGCCGTACGTGGTGATGGAGGTGGTCGAGGGGCGGTCGCTGGCGGAGCTGCTCACCGGCGGCGCGTTGCCGTGGCGGGTGGCCGTGCTGATCGGCGCCCAGGTCGCCGCCGCGCTCGCCGCGGCACACGAACAGGGTGTGGTCCACCGTGATGTCACACCCGGCAACGTGGTGGTCGCCGGCGCCGGGGTGCGGCTGGTCGACTTCGGCATCTCGGCGACGTCGGGGGAGTCCGAGGCCGGCGGCCAGTTGTACGGCACGCCGGCGTACCTGGCGCCGGAGCGGTTGGAGCGCGGCGCCGTACGGCCCGCCACCGACGTGTACGCCCTCGGCCTGCTGCTGTACCGCGCCCTGGCCGGCCGGCTGCCGTGGCAGGCCGCCACCACCACACAGATGCTGACCGCCCACCGCTACCAGGAGCCGGCGCCACTGCCGGGGATCGCCGACCTGCCGCCCGAGGTGGGTGACCTGTGCCGGCGATGCCTGGACAAGGACCCGGACCGGCGCCCTTCGGCGGCCGACGTCGCGGAGGCCCTCGGTTCCGTGGCGGGCCTGGCTCCCGCCACCCTCCTGCTGCCCCAGGCCGGCGACGCCGGTGCGGCCACCCGGACCCGTACCGCGGTGGACCTGCCGGGCCGGGTCGCCGCCGCTGCGGCCTGGTGGGCGGGCCGCCCCCTGGACGCGCCGCTGCGTCGCTGGCGGCACATGCCGTCCGCCCGGCGGGCGGCTGTCGCGGGCACCGGTGCCGCCGCCCTGGTGGCCGCCGGCGTCGTGGTGGCGGCGCCGTTCTCGGCTGACACCGGCCGGGCAGACCGGACGCTGGCTGCCCCGCCGGCGGCCGTGGCGGCGCTGGGAGAGCGCGCGCCGGAGTGCACCGTCGAATACACCGTCCGTCGGGCCGCCGACGGCCGGTTCGCCGCGGCGGTCAGCGTCGCCAACACCGGAACCGTCCCGTTCCGCGCCGGCCGGCTCACCTTCGCCCTCCCCGGTGAACAGCGGCTCCTACGGGGCTCACCCGGTGGTTGGCGGCAGGCGGGCAACTCGGTGCAGGCGCGAATCGGTGAGCTGCCGGCGGCGACGTCCCGTACGGCGACCGTGGAGGGGACCTACCGGGGTGTGAACTCCCTGCCGGGCCGGTTCCAGCTCGACGGCGCGACCTGTGGCTCCGTGCTCTCCGTGGCCGGCCAGAACACCCCGGCCGAGAAGGACGACGACAAGAAGGATGGCAAAAAGGACGACAAGGACGACGAGAAGCAGGACGAGGAGAAGGACGACGACTGAGGCCGTTGGGCGGGGAGGGTCCGCTCCGGATCACGGCACCCGGGTGGCGGAGACGATCACGTTGTCGACGTAGCTGCGGCGGTCGGGGTCGAAGCGGCCGCCGCAGGTGACGAGGCGCAGGCCGGCGGCGGTACTCGGGCCGTAGACCAGGGCGGTGGGGAACCGTTCCTTCGGGTACGCGGCGACGCCGTCGACGGCGAAGGTGGCGACGCTCCGGTCGGCGCGGGCGATCCGGACGGTGTCACCGGGGCGCAGCCGCCCCAGGTCGAAGAAGACCGCCGGACCGGCGGTGGTGTCGACGTGGCCGACGACGACGGCGTTGCCGGTCTCGCCGGGCGTGACGCCGTGTCGGTACCACCCGGCGATGCCCGGCCGGTCCAGCGGCGGCACCTCGAGTTCCCCGCGGGCGTCGGCGCCGACCGGTACGAGCCGCGCCCGCACCCCGATCGACGGGATGCGGACCTCGACGGGTTCGGCCCGGGGCAGGGGCGGCAGCGGGGTCGCGGGGCGTGCGCCGGCCGGGGCGTCGCCCGGCCGGGGCCGGGGCGGGGACGCCGGAAGTCCGCTGGTCAGCAGGCCCAGTCCGGCGGCGGCGAGCAGGGCGACGACTCGGACCGCCCAGCCGGGCCGGCGTCGGGACACCTCCCACCTCCGTACGCGCGTCGCCCGGGTGCCCGCGCCGGCGGCTCGCCGGGCGGGCACCCGTATCCAGGGATGGACGGGCCCGGTTCAGCCGGTCGCGGCGGTGACCGCGTGCCGGCGGCGGCGGGCCAGGATGAGCGCGCCGCCGGCCGCGGAGCCGAGGAGCGCGACCCCCGCGGCGACGGAGCCGGTGCGGTCACCGGGCGTGCCGCCCCCGGCCTGGGCACCGCCGATCGGGGTGACCGTGAACGTGGCCGTGCCGGCGGCGCTTCCGTCGCCGCAGGTTGCGGTCACCGTGTACGTGCCGAGCGTGAAGCCGGCGGTGAAGAGTTCCGCGCTGAGCCCGCCGCCGGCCGCGGCCGTGGTGGAGCGGACGTTGATGTCACGGTTGGGGCCGGTGACGCGGAAGATCGCGTCGCCGGACTTCGGGTTGCAGGTGGTGGCGGTGAGGATGACCGTTCCGCCCACCGGTGTGGTGGCCGGCGACACGATCGTCCCGCCCGCCGGTGTGGTGGCCGGCGACACGGTCGTCTCCGCCCACGCGGCGCCGGGCAGCAGGAGCGTGCCGAGGCCGACGCCGACCGCCGCCGACACGAGGACTGTCTTCGCCTTCATACGCGTCTTCCCTCACTCTTCGTCCGCAGTTGGGTGGGACGTCGTTCGGGTGGCCAACTCCGCGACTAGCACCGGTGTGCCCAACACTAGGAGGGTTGGGCCCTCGATCCGGTGAAAATGAGAAATCCTCGTTGCCGTCACGTGTCCACCCGCGAGGCGGAGGCAGCAGCGGATATGCCGGGACGGGGCGTGCGCGTGGCTTGCTCCGGTCGATGCCGCCCGGGGCCGGGCGGTCACCCGTGGGCCGATGGCCCGGAATGACCCGATGCCGCCGGCCCGGCGGTGTCGGTACCGCCGGACCGCGCGAAGCCGCCGGCATCGAGTGGACCAAGGCCGTCGGTCGGCCCCCGGCGTCCGTGTGGCAGCGTGGACGGGTGCACACCGCCGCGCCCGTCGACGTCGACCTCGCCCTGGTCGGCGGCGGGGGCGCCGCGTCGCTCGTGCTCGCCGCCCTCGACCGGCACCGCGTGCGCGGCCTGCGGGTCGCGGTCGTCGACCCGGTGCACCGCCGCGGCCAGGACCGCACCTGGGCGTTCTGGGGCCGGCCCGACGACGACCTCGATCCGCTGCTCGCGGCGAGCTGGTCGCAGGTAGAGGTGGCGACGCCGGCGCGGCGCCGCGTCCTGGACCTCACCCCGCTGCGGTACGCCATGCTGCGCTCGGGCCCGGTCTACGACCGGGCTGCCGCCGCCGAGCAGCGCCTCGACGTGATCCGCGTCGTCGCCCCGGCGGAGGCCCTCGACGACGACGGCGAAAGCGTCACCGTGCACGCGGCCGGGTCGACGTTCCGGGCGTCCTGGGTGCTCGACTCGCGTCCCCGCCCGCCCCGGCGGCCGGGGCGCACCAACTGGCTCCAGCACTTCCGGGGGTGGTGGGTGGCGGCCGACCGGCCGGTGTTCGACCCGCGGCGGGCGGTGCTGATGGACTTCCGAACCCCGCAGCCGGCGCGGGGCGTCTCCTTCGGGTACGTGCTTCCGGTCAGTGACCGGTACGCGCTCGTGGAGTACACCGAGTTCACCCCCGGCCTGCTCACCGACTCCGGTTACGACACGGCGCTGGTGGCGTACCGGGATCTGCTGGGCCTGGATCCGGCCCGGCTGACCGTACGGGAGGTCGAGAACGGGGTGATCCCGATGACCGACGGCCCGTTCGAGCCCCGGCCCTCGCCCCGGGTGGTACGCCTCGGCACCGCGGGCGGCGCCACCCGCCCGTCCACCGGCTTCACGTTCTCCGCCATGCACCGCCAGGCCGACCAGGTGGCCCGTGCGCTGGCCGCCGGCCGGCCGCCGGTGCCGGCGCCCGCGTACCCCCGCCGTCACCTGTGGATGGACGCGGTCGCACTGCGGGCGCTGGACCGGGGCGGCGTGGGCGGCCCCGACTTCTTCGACCGGCTGTTCGACCGCAACCCGCCGGAGCGGGTGCTGCGCTTCCTCGACGGCGCCACCACGCCGGCCGAGGAGGTCGCGGTGATGAGCTCCACGCGCCTGCTGCCGATGGTCGCCGCGACCGCCGGTGACGCCGCCGCCCGGCTCCGGGACCGCCTGGTGCCGTCCCGCCGCCGGGCGACGTGGACCGTACCTCCGCCCGTCACGGGCGCCCCGCCGATCCGGGCCTCCCGCTCCGACGGCTGACACCGTCGCCGGCCCTCGTGGTCGTCGGCCGGCTTTCCCGCGGCCCGGCGTCGAGGAACCGACATGGAAATGAAATGCGCGGATGACAACCGCTGCCGTGGTCGTCGCGTTGCGCATTGACCCGGATCTGACCGAACGGATGACAACGGAAGGGCCCCGTTACGGCAAGGAGCCGGTGCCGTTGCCAAACCGTTGTGGATGCATGACAACCGATCCGGCCGTTATCCGAACGATTCTTTTCGCCCTTTCGAATTCGCTTATCGTCGGCGCAGATGGCAGTTCCGCAGACGAAGGGGCCCGCGATGAGCGACATGTCCCACCCGCCGTCCCTCTCCCTGGCGGGGGAGCCGACCGAGCCGGTGGCGGAGGTGAACTCGCCCGCCGACACCCCGGCCGGCGCCGCAAACCGTGACATCGTCGGCCGTTCACCCGGCCAGCTCGCCTGGCTCCGGCTCAAGCGGGACCGGACCGCCCTGCTCAGCGCGGTCACGCTGGTCGTCGCCATGGTCGTGGCGCTCGCCGCCCCGCTGCTGAAGTGGCTCACCGGCATCGATCCGACGGACAAGTTCGTCGACCGGTTGAACGATTTCGGGATGCCGCTCGGTTACGCCGGCGGGATCAGTGCCGACCATTTGCTCGGACTCGAACCGGGCAGCGGTCGGGACATCCTCATGCAACTGGTCTACGGCCTGCGTACGTCATTGTTCATCGCTTTCGTCTCGGCGTTGCTGGCGTCGCTGATCGGGGTGGCCGTCGGCGTCGTCGCGGGGTACGCCCGGGGCTGGCTCGACGGTCTCGTCAACTGGTTCATCGACGTGACCCTGGCCTTTCCGTTCCTCATCTTCGCCCTCGCCGTCATCCCGATCGTCGAGGACCGCTTCTTCACCGAGCGGGAGGCGCCGCCCCCGAGTTTCCGGATCGCCCTCATCGTGGCCACGTTCGGGCTGTTCAGCTGGACGTACACGGCGCGGCTGGTTCGTGGCCAGGTCATCTCGCTGCGGGAGCGGGAGTTCGTCGACGCGGCGCGGGCCGCCGGCGCCGGGACCGGCCACCTCCTGCTGCGCCAGTTCCTGCCGAACATCTGGGCGCCGATCCTGGTCACGCTGTCGCTGAACGTGCCGCAGTTCATCGCCATCGAGGCGGCCCTGGCGTTCGTCAACATCGGCGTCACCGAACCCACCCCGGACCTGGGTCGCATGATCTACAACAGCATCGGCTACGTGGCGAGCGACCCGTGGTACACGCTCTTTCCCGGATTGACGATCTTCATTCTCGTCCTGGCGTTCAACCTCTTCGGTGACGCGCTGCGGGACGCCCTGGACCCCCGGTCCACCCGGTAACCGAAATCCGATCACCAACCGTTCGCCCGGCGGACGGCGGGCCTCGCGCGGCCCGGGCCGGGCAAGAAGGGAGAAGCACCGTGCGTAGAAAGATCCGGACACTGTCGATCGGTGTCCTGTCCGTGGCGCTGGTCGCCACGGGATGCACCCGGACCACCGAGGACGGCGGCACCGGCAACGGCAACGAGGAAGCGAAGACCCAGACCGGCTCGATCTCGTACGAGGCGGCCGACAACCAGGGCCCGGCGAAGGCCGTCGAGGGCGCCACCAAGGGCGGGACCATCACCGTCCTGCGGGAATTCGACTTCGAGCACCTCGACCCGGCCCGCAACTACGTCAACGTCCAGCAGTTGACCACCGGCCTCATCTACCGGTCCCTGACCGGCTACAAGGAGAACGGCACCGGCGAGATGCTCCTCGTCGGCGACCTGGCCCGGGATCCCGGCAAGGACGTCAACGGCGACTGCAAGGTCTGGGAGTTCACCCTCCGCGACGGGCTGAAGTACGAGGACGGCTCGCCGGTCACCTCGAAGGACGTCGCGCACGGTGTCGCGCGGTCGTTCGCCCCGCAGCTCAACGAGGGACCCCACTACATCCAGCAGTGGCTCTACCCCGGCGGCGAGTACAACGCCACCTACAAGGGGCCGTACGACGGCGGCAAACCGGCGCCGGACGGGGTGGAGACGCCGGACGACAAGACGATCCGGTTCACCTTCCCCGAGCCGCACTGCGACATGCCTTACGCCGCCGCGATGGCCACCACCGCGCCGGTGCCCGCGGCCAAGGACACGAAGACCAACTACGACCTGCGGCCCTTCTCCTCCGGGCCGTACAAGGTGAAGTCCTACCAGCGGGACGTGGCGCTGGAGCTCGAGCGCAACCCGAACTGGGACCCGGACAGCGACCCGCTGCGCACCGCGTACCCGGACGGCTTCCGGTTCACGTTCGGCCTGGAGGCGGCACAGATCGCCGAGCGTCTCGTCGCCGACGCCCCCGCCGACCAGACCGCGTTCACCTGGACCGACGTGCCGCCCGCGGTACTGTCCCGGACCACGACCGGCCCGGTGGCCGAGCGGGTGGTCAAGGGCCCGACGCAGTACACCTGGGTGCTCAACATCAACACCCAGCGGGTCACCGACCTCAACATCCGCAAGGCGCTGAACTACGCGGTGGACAAGGACGCGGCGCTCAAGGCGATCGGCGGCCAGGCCGCCGGCACGCCGGCCACCACGCTCATGTCGCCCACGACGGCCGGGTTCAAGCAGTACGACGCCTTCGGCGTGCCGCCCACCGGTGACGCGCAGAAGGCGAAGGATCTGCTGGGCGGGCGGACGCCGGAGCTGGTGCTGGCACACGCCAACACCGAGCTGCGCACCCAGCAGGCCGAGGCGATCCGGAAGAGCCTCACCGAGCGGGGCTTCAAGATCACCATGAAGTCGATCGAGTCGTCGAGCTACTACGACGAGGTCGGCCGGAAGAACAACCCGTACGACCTGTACCTCGGTGGTTGGGGCTCCGACTGGCCGACCGGCTCGACCATCATCCCGCCGCTGTACGACGGCCGGGAGATCGGGCCGGAGGGCAACCAGAACCTGTCCTACCTCAACGACGCGGGTATCAGCGCCGAGATCGACCGGGTGCGGAAGCTGCCCGCGGCCGAACAGGACGCGGAGTGGATGAAGCTCGACGAAAAGATCATGCGTGAGTTCGTGCCGGTCATCCCGGTCTACTACGACGCCACGTACGTGCTGCACGGCTCCAAGGTCGGCAACGCCTTCCTCAGCGACGCCTTCGGCGCCATCCAGGTCAACACCATCCACGTCAAGCAGTGACATCCCGGGTGGGGAGCGGCTCGTCCGCTCCCCACCCGCAGCCCGAGAGGTTCGACGGATGCTCCGTTTCATCGTCCGGCGGCTGCTCGTCGCGGTCGTCACCCTCATCGTCATCAGCCTGGTCACCTTCGGGCTCTTCTTCGCGGTGCCCAGCAGCCCGGCCAAGGTGATGTGCGGCAAGAACTGCACCGCCGAGGACATCGCCCAGGTGGAGGAGCGGCTGGGCATCCGTGACCCGCTGCCGGAGCAGTACACCAACTTCGTCAGCGGGATCTTCGTCGGCCGTACCTTCGGCTCGGGCGACTTCGAACGCGAGTGCCCGGCGCCCTGCCTGGGGTACTCGTTCCGCAATGACCAGCCGGTGACCGAGATCGTCACCCAGCGCGCCCCGGTCACCTTCAGCATCGTCTTCGGCGCGGCCGCCATCTGGATCCTGCTCGGCGTGACCCTCGGCATGATCTCCGCGCTGCGCCGCGGCACGGTCTTCGACCGCCTCGCCATCGGGGTCAGCCTCGCCGGCGCCTCCATGCAGGTCTACTTCTTCGGCCTCATCCTGCTCTACCTGCTCGTGTACGCGACCGGCCTGCTGCCCTTCCCGACCTACACGCCACTGACCGAGAACCCGGCGAAGTGGGCGCTCGGCCTCCTGTTGCCCTGGATGACCCTGGGCTTCCTCAACTCGGCGCTGTACGCCCGGCTGTCCCGGGCGCAGATGCTGGAGACCCTGTCCGAGGACTTCGTCCGGACCGCCCGCGCCAAGGGCCTGCCGCTGCGCCGGGTGCACACCCGGCACGCCCTGCGGGCGGCGATCACCCCGATCGTGACCATCGCCGGCCTCGACATCGGCACCGCGCTGGGCGGCACGTTCATCACCGAGACCATCTTCGGCCTGCAAGGGCTCGGCAAGGCCACCGTCGAGGCGGTGCAGTACCTGAACCTGCCGGTGGTCATGGCCACCGTGCTGCTGGCCGCCATCTTCATCGTGATCGCCAACATCGTCGTCGACGTGCTGTACGCGGTCATCGACCCACGGGTGCGACTGAGCTGACGAGGAGAGACCAAATGACCACCAGCACCGTGCCGGCCGGCCACCGGTCCGGCCCCTACCTCCAGGTGGAGGACCTGCGGGTGTGGTTCGACACCGCCGACGGCGTGGTCCGGGCGGTCGACGGGGTGTCGTTCGCCGTCGAGCAGGGGCGCACCCTCGGCATCGTCGGCGAGTCCGGATCCGGCAAGAGCGTGACGTCCCTGGCGATCCTGGGCCTGCACGACCCCCGCCGCACCCGGCTCTCCGGGCGGATCCTGCTCGCCGGACGCGACCTCGTGCGGATGTCCGAAGAGGAGGTGCGCCGGTTGCGGGGCCGGGACATGGCGATGGTCTTCCAGGATCCGTTGTCGGCGTTGCATCCGTACTACTCGGTGGGGCGGCAGATCGCTGAGGCGTACCGGGTGCATCATCCGGATGCCGGGCGGCGGGAGGTGCGGCGGCGGGCGGTGGACATGCTGGGCCGGGTGGGGATTCCGCAGCCGGGGCGCCGGTTCGATCAGTATCCGCATGAGTTTTCGGGTGGGATGCGGCAGCGGGTGATGATCGCGATGGCGTTGGTGAACGATCCGGATCTGGTGATCGCGGATGAGCCGACGACGGCGTTGGATGTGACGGTGCAGGCGCAGATTCTGGATCTGCTCGCGGATCTGCAGGCGGAGTTCCGGTCGGCGATCGTTTTGATCACGCATGACCTGGGGGTGGTGTCCCAGGTGGCGGATGAGGTGTTGGTGATGTACGGCGGTCGGGGGGTGGAGCACGGGGGTGTGGAGCAGGTGTTGCGGCGGCCGCAGCATCCGTACACGTGGGGGTTGTTGTCGAGCGTGCCGTCGTTGCACGGTGACGCGGCGGCGGACCTGGTGCCGATCCCGGGCAATCCGCCGTCGTTGATCAACCTGCCGTCGGGGTGTGCGTTCCATCCCCGCTGCCGCTACGCGGGCCGCAACGGGAACCGCTCGTTCAGCGAGGTGCCGGAGCTGCGGCAGGTGCGGGAGCGGGGGCACCTGGTGGCCTGCCACTTGCCGGAGGCCGAGCGGCAGCACATCTACCGTGACGAGGTCGCCGAGGTGGGGGTGGCGCGATGAGCGTGCCGGAGCAGGTCGTGCGGGTGGCGCAGGACCAGGAGCCGTTGTTGCGGGTGCGGGGGTTGACCAAGCATTTCCCGGTGCGGACGGGGTTGCGGGCGGCGGGGTTGGTGCGCGCGGTCGACGGGGTGGACTTCGAGGTGCGGGCTGGGGAGACGCTGGGTCTGGTGGGGGAGTCCGGGTGTGGGAAGACGACGACGGGTCGGATGTTGGTGCGGTTGTTGGAGCCGACCGCCGGGTCGATCGAGTTCGCGGGGCGGGACATCACGCATCTGGGTCGGCGTGGGTTGCGGCCGTTGCGGCAGCAGCTGCAGATCATCTTCCAGGACCCGTACGCGTCGTTGAACCCGCGGCACACGGTGGGGCGGATCGTGGCGATGCCGTTGCAGGTCAACCGGATCACCCCGCCCGGCGGGACCAGGGCCCGGGTGCGGGAGCTGCTGGAACTGGTGGGGTTGAACCCGGAGCACTACAACCGGTATCCGCACGAGTTCTCCGGCGGGCAGCGGCAGCGCATCGGTATCGCCCGCGCGCTGGCGTTGCAGCCGAGGCTGATCGTGGCTGACGAGCCGGTGTCGGCGTTGGACGTCTCGATCCAGGCGCAGGTGGTCAACCTGCTGCGTGACCTGCAACGTGACCTGGGGCTGGCGTTCGTGTTCATCGCCCACGACCTGGCCGTGGTGCGGCACTTCTGCCACCGGGTCGCGGTGATGTACCTGGGTCGGGTGGTGGAGATCGGCGACCGCACCGACATCTACGAACGCCCCCAGCACCCCTACACGCGGGCCCTGCTGTCGGCGATCCCGGACGTGACCCGCCTCGGCCCGGCCGGACGCATCCGCCTGTCCGGCGACGTGCCCACACCCCTGGACCCGCCGTCGGGCTGCCGCTTCCGCACCCGCTGCTGGAAAGCCCGCGACATCTGCGCCACCCAGGAACCCGACCTCACCCCCCGCGACGGCGGCCGGCAGGCCACCGCCTGCCACTTCCCCGAAACCGGACCCCTCACCGCTCCGGGCGAGCCCGCGCCGGTCGCCGGAACGGCGGCCCCGGCCGGTGCGAGTCCCGCGACCGAGCCGGCGGGGTAACCTGCCTCCTCTGAAACGCCGGGCGCTGGGCCGGGCCGCGCCGCGCGGCCCGGTCTCACTCCCGGTTCGGGTCGGTGGTGCCGGAGACCTCCGCCACGTCGTACCCGGCGCGGCTGACCTCCCGCGCCGACCGCCGGTCCTCGGCGGGCAGGTCCTCGAAGTCGTCGCCGACGTCCTCGGTGGTGTGCAGGGACTCACCCGGCGGCCGCAGCGACGCCTCCATCGCGGTGGCGCCGTCCGGCTCGTCGGTGTCGGCCAGGTCGAAACGGTGTTGGTCGGTCATGGCGCTCTCCTGCCCCGTCAGGCTCGACGGAAACGTCAGCGGGCGGCGTCCGGGTGGCCCGGCATGCCGGACCCGCCGCTGCTGCTGCCCGAGGACCCCCCGGCCACGCCGGACCCGTCGTCCTCGGTCACGATGTCCGGTTTCGTCGTCGTCCCGTCCGGCGGCGGCACGTCGGTGTCCGCGTCGACCTGGACCAGCCGGGCCTGACCGGCCTCGTCCTCGGCGTGCTCCGGATCGACCGGCTGCTCACCCTGCCGCACTCGGTATCCCACGCCCGTGCCTCCCCGTCGGCGATGGTGACCGTGTCCCGCACCGCCTACCCGGCCCTTCCCGGTGGAAACGTGGACGTCGACCGGTCGCGGTGGGGGCGGTCAGCGAGGGCGGCGCCGCGCCGCGGTCGGCCGGCGGCGGGGGACCGGGGTCAGCGGCAGCGCCGTCCAGTGCGCGGGGCGGGTACGCCCCGGTGGCAGGACGGTGTGCCGGTCACCACGTGCCGCGTCGAGCTGGGACTGGTGCACGAACAGGCTCGCGGACAGGTCGGCCCCGCGCAGGTTGGCTCCGCGCAGGTCCGCGCCGGTCAGGTCGGCGCCGCCCAGGTGCACACCCCGCAGGTCGGCACCGATCAGCAGCGCCCCGCGCAGGTTCGCCCGCCGCAGGTTCACGGTCCGCAGGTCCGCGCCGAACAGGGCGGCCCCGCGCCGGTCCGGGCCGGGTCGGCCGCCCCGGGCGCGCGCGTGGTCCCCGGCGCGGGACAGCAATGGGTTGACCCGTCCCCGGTGCGCGTCGACGTCCAGCGTCCGCAGCGTGTCCGGGTCGCCGCCGGCCAGCCGGTCGGTCTCGGCGAGCGCGTCCGCCAGCGCCGCGCGCAGGTCCGGTGGCGGGTCCAGCGCCAGCGCCTCGGTCAGGTACCAGAGCAGCTCGTGCAGCGGTCGTACGGCGGCGAAGGTGTCGAACATCGCCCGTGCGGTCGCGGCGTCGTCCCGCCAGTCCCGTCCGCCGAACGTCACCCGGGTCACCCGCTGGCCGGCGCCGAAGCAGTCGAAGACGGTGCAGCCCGGGAAGCCGCGGTCGCGCAGGTGCGCGTGGATGCCGCAGCGGGAGTCCGACCCCAGGTGCGGGCAGGGCCGGCCGGCCGGCTTGTCGATCGCGAAGTCCGCCGAGGCCGCGAACGCCGGGGCCACGCAGCAGAGCCCGACGCACCGGGAACAGTCGGCGCGCAGCCTCTCCGGGCCGGTTTCCGACACGCTGACCGTCTTCTCCTGCTGAGGGTTGCCGAACGAACGCCCCATTCTCCCACTCGGCGGGACCTGGACGGACGTCGGGAGATCGTGGAAGAGCGCGGCTCCCTCCGGGGCCGTCATGCCGCCATGCGACCTGCACGGTGCTTGAGGTCAGGCCCGGGAGGGGCCGCGCGGCGCCCGGGGGAGCGGGCGCCGCGCGGCGGGAATCAGAAGGCGAAGAGGGAACCGGTCTCGCGCAGCAGTTCGCAGCGGTTGCCGAAGGTCTCGGCGTACGACACCGGACGGTTCCGCCAGAACCCGACCGCCCGGACGGTCACCGGGGCGTACTCCAGGGTGCAGAGGCCGGTGTTGACGCTCAGCGCGGCCAGGTCGCCGTCGACCGCGGCGACGTCCTGGCAGGCGGACGTGGCGTACGGGTGGGTGCCGCCGGTCGGCTCGCACCGCAGCGCGGCGGCCCGGGGCGCGCCGGTGGTGTGCGGGACGACGCTCAGCAGCAGCACGGAGGTGGTCTGCCCGGTGGGGGCGGCGTGGGCGGGGGTGGCCGCGACGGTGAGCGCGGTCGTGCCGAGGACGGCCGCTGCGGAGAGCGCGGCGATCCGCTGGGCGAGGGGCATCGTGTGTCCTTCCGTCGAGGCCCCGGGTAGGGGCCGGTCGTCGGCCCGGCCGTCGTGTGACCGGGCCGCCGACCACCCTAGGTGGACACTGTGAACCCGCCGCGTAACGGAGTGTTACGTGGGCTCGACCACGGCGGCGACCTCCCGCGCGTCCCCGGGCCGTCCCACCGGCACGCCGGGCCGCGGGCCCGACGACAATCATTTGTGAACTCAATCGACGCAGAGGATTGTGTCCCCGATCACCCTCTGACATTCTCCTGCATGGACGCTGCCAGCGACGGTCGCCAATCCTGGGTGCCGCGCTGCGGCGACGCCTCTTTTCCTGGAGGAACCCTCGTGAAGCGCAGACGTCGCCATCTACTCGCAGGACTAGCGGTCGCCGCTCTCGTGGCGACGACGGGTGCCGCGGGCATCCACTTCACCGGCGCCGAGGTGCCGGCCGCCGCGGCGGTCGGGGACGGCGAGATGCCCAACGCCCTGGGCGCCCATCTGGAGCGGCTGCGGCGGGCGGCGCCCGGCAACGACGGCATGTCCCCGGACGGCCCGGGCGGCGCCGCCCAGCAGGAGTTCCTGGAGCGGGCATACCCGGCGAACGACATCAGCATCGCCGAGGTGGATCGTGCCAAGTCCGCGTACGCGGCGGCGGAGAAGCGGTTCCGGGGCAGCCAGCGCTGGACCAGCGTCGGCCCCAGCGAGGCGTTGTACCCGTTCACCGAGTTCCGCAACGCCTTCAACTACGTGCCCAACGAGTACGTGGCGGGCGGGCGGGTCACCTCGCTGGACATCAGCCCGGACTGCAACCAGCTGCTCTGCCGGGCGTACGCGACCCCGGCCGGCGGCGGTGTCTGGGGAACGTTGAACATTCTCGCCGCCGAGCCGAAGTGGTTCTATCTGGGCGGCCCGCTGGGGATCAACGCGGCCGGCTCGGTCAAGATCGACCGTAACGACAAGACCGGCCTGACGATCTACGTCGGCACCGGCGAGGCGAACACCTGCGGCTCCGGCTGCGTCGCCGGCGTCGGCCTCTACAAGTCCACCAACGGCGGTCTGACCTGGTCGAGTCCGCTCGGTAAGGACGTGCTCTCCGGCAAGGGCATCGCCGAGATCACCATCAAGCCGGGCGACCCGAAGACCATGTACGTCGCCACCACCATCGCGCTGCGCGGCATGTCCAGCTCCTGCTGCACCGGCGTGACCCGGCCGGTGCCGGACGCCGAGAAGTGGGGCCTGTACAAGACCACCGACGGCGGCAAGAACTGGACCTTCCTCCACAACGGCTCGGCCAACGCCGCCGACTGCACCGGCAGCGCCGCCGAGTACGCGAACACCGCCGCCTGCTCCCCGCGCGGCGTCCGCTACGTCAAGCTCGACCCGAAGAACTCCAACATCGTGTACGCCTCGTCGTACGCCCGCGGTGTCTGGCGTTCCCCGGACGCCGGCGCCACCTGGACGCAGATCAAGACCTCGCTGAACCCGGCGGTCTTCCAGACCCGCGCCGCGATCGACGTCACCGCCCTGCCCAACGGCAAGACCCGGATGTACGTCTACGAGGGCAACATCGGCAACCCGTACTCGCGGCTGTTCCGCAGCGACGACGTGGCCGCCGGCGCGCCCACCTTCACCGACCTGACCAGCTCGAACCCGGCCGACCCGGGCTTCGCCACCTACAACCAGTGCACCGGCCAGTGCTGGTACGACGTGTTCGTGCACACCCCGGCCGGGCACCCCGACGTCGTCTACACCGGTGGCTCCTACGTCTACGGCGAGACGGTCGCCCACAAGCGGGCGGTCATCCTCTCCACCGACGCCGGAGTCAGCGGCACCGACATGACCTACGACGGCACCGACGAGCTGCACCCGAACGGCCTGCACCCGGACCAGCACGCGCTGGTGACCAACCCGCGCAACCCGTTCCAGTTCTTCGAGGCCAACGACGGCGGCATCATGCGCTCCACCGGCCAGTTCGTCGACCGCTCGGCCTGGTGCGACAACCCGGACCGCAACCTCACCACCCAGGCCCAGAAGGACCGCTGCAAGCAGATGCTCTCGAAGATCCCCGCCAAGCTGGAGGGCGTCAACAAGGGCATGAACACGCTGCAGTTCATCAGCCTGTCGGTCAGTCCGCATGACGTGAACCTGCTCCAGGGTGGCACGCAGGACAACGGCACCTGGGAGAACAAGGGCGAGCGCCGGCGCTGGGTCAACACGATGATCGGTGACGGTGGCGCCTCCGGCTTCGACGTCGGCAAGCCGGAGTTCCGCTTCCACACCTTCTTCGACGTGTCGCCCGAGGTGAACTTCGACAACGGTGACATCGCCGACTGGATCTGGACCGCGGACCCGATCTACGGCCAGCCGGGCAACCTGTTCTACGCCCCGGTGATCTCCGACCCGAAGGTCAGCGGCACGATGTTCGCCGGCACCGCCCGGACCGTCTACCGCACCAAGACCTTCGGCCTGGGTGACCGGACCCTGGAGGAGGCCAACCGGATCTGCAACACCTGGACCGGTACCTTCGAGGCCCAGTGCGGTGACTGGGCGGAGCTGGGCACCACCCGGCTCACCGACGCCGCCTGGGGCGACCGGGCCGGCGGTGCCGTCTCGGTGGTGCAGCGGGTCGACTCCAACTCGTCGACCGCGTACGCGGCCACCAGCACCGGTCGGGTCTTCGTCACCCAGAACGTCGACGCCGAGCCGGCCTCCGCGGTGACCTGGACCCGGATCGACAACGCCAGCACGCCGGGCCGCTTCGTCACGAGCATCCACGTCGACCCGGCCGACCCGGCCCGGGCATGGGTGTCCTACAGCGGTTTCAACTCGAACACCCCGACCACGCTCGGCCACGCGTTCGAGGTGAAGGTGGCCGGTGCGACGGCGACCTGGACCGACCGGTCGTACAACTTCGGCGACCAGCCGATCACCGACCTGGTCCGGGACGACGTCACCGGTGACCTGTACGCGTCCACCGACTTCGGGGTCCTGCGCCTGGCCAAGGGCTCGACCAGTTGGACCAAGGCGGCCGGTGGCATGCCGAACGTCGAGGTCGCCGGGCTCACCATCGTGCCGGGCAAGCGGATCCTCTACGCCGCCTCACACGGTCTCGGCGCCTGGCAGCTCAAGCTGAAGTAGGTAGACCATCAAAGGCACCAACCGGGTGGGGGGCCGCGCGAGCGGCCCCCCACCGCTGCCCGGGGCGGCCGGCCGTGCCTGGCGTACCCTCGGCGCGGCGTTCGTCATCCTCGTGTTCGTCCCGCCGCTGCTGCTCCTGCTCTCCGGCTCGCTCACCGAGCCCGGTCTGCCGCCGTCACCGACGCCGCGGCTGGTCCCGGACCCGGTCTCCACCGCCGGTTACGAACAGGCCCTGGAGATCGGCGGGCTGCTGCGCGCCTCGCTCAACTCGGTGCTCGTCGCGGTCGTCGCCGTGCCGCTGAGCGTGCTCGTGGCCGCGCTCGCCGGGTTCGCGCTGGCCCGGCTGGCCCCGCGCACCACCGCCACCGTCGTCGCCGCCTCGCTGGTCGCCCTGATGGTGCCGGCCACCGCGCTGCTCGTGCCCCGGTTCGCGATCTTCCGCGCGCTCGGCCTGACCGATACCCTGGTGCCGTTGATCGCCCCGGCGCTGCTCGGCACCTCGCCGCTGTACGTCCTGGTCTACTACCTGGCCTTCCGGGCACTGCCGCGGGACCTGTACGACGCCTGCCTGGTGGAGGACCTCTCACCCATGCGAATCTGGTGGCGGGTCGCCCTCCCGCTGGTCCGCCCGGTCACCGCCGCGCTCACCGCCCTCACCTTCGTGCTGACCTGGTCGAATTTTCTCGACCCACTGATCTACGTGTACGACCGCGACCTGTTCACCCTGCCGCTGGCGCTGCGCTCGCTGTCGGTGCTGGACCCGACGAACTTCCCGGTGTTCCTCGCCGGGGCGGTCCTCGCCACCGTGCCGGCCCTGCTGGTGTTCGTGCTCGCCCAGCGCCGTTTCCTGCACCACGACGATCCGACGGGACGGGACCGCCCATGAGACCGAAGACGCTGCTCGCCCTGCTGCTGTCCGGCACGCTGCTCGCCACCGGCTGCGGCACCGGCTCCGGATCGTCGAAGGACGAGTCGGGTCCGGTGCGGCTGCTCGTCTTCGGCGCTCCCGAGGAGCTGGCCGCGTACCGCACCCTCACCGAGGCGTACCGGAAGGCCCGCCCGGGCACGGACGTGCAGCTGGTCGAGGCAAGCGACCGCAAGGACCTGCTGGCCCGGCTCGCCACCTCGGTCGCCGGGGGCGCCCCGCCGGACCTGTTCCTGATGAACTACCGCTTCTACGGCCAGTTCGCCGCGAAGAACGTGGTGGAGCCGCTGGACGAGCGCATCGAAGGCTCCGAGGCGATCGACCCGGCCGACTACTACCCGGTGGCGATGGACGCCTTCAAGTGGGGCGGCAAGCAGCTCTGCCTGCCGCAGAACGTTTCGAGCCTCGCTGTCTACTACAACCGCACCCTGTTCGCGAAGTACGGGGTGCCCGAGCCCAAGGCCGGCTGGACCTGGAACGACATGGTCGGCACCGCCATCGCGATGACCCGTGACTCCCGGGGCGTGGTGGTCAAGGGCACCGAGAGCGAGGGCGCCGCCGCCCGGCCGGCCGTGCACGGGCTCGGCATCGAGCCGTCGATCATCCGCGTCGCCCCGTTCGTCTGGTCCGCCAACGGTGAGATCGTCGACGACCCCGACAAGCCGACCCGGCTCACCCTGGACACCCCGGTCGCCCGGGAGGCGCTGAAGAACCTGGTGGACCTCCGCCAGGCGTACGGGGTGGTGCCCACCGACGAGGAGGTCGAGGCCGAGGACGACGAGTCCCGCTTCGCCAACGGGCGGCTGGCGATGCTGATGTCGTCGCGCCGCTCCACCACCACGTTCCGTTCGATCACCGACTTCGAGTGGGACGTCGCCCCGCTGCCGGTGTACCAGAAGCAGGTCGGGGTGCTGCACTCCGACGCGTACTGCATGACCCGGGGCGCGAAGCGGAAGGACGCCGCGTGGCGGTTCCTGGAGTTCGCCATCTCCGAGGAGGGACAGCG